>JASFRZ010000009.1:0-29700 GCA_050114655.1 Acidobacteriota bacterium | reverse complement strand
TAGACGACGGCGTCGCTTTCCCACGACCGCAGGCGTACCTCCATCTCCGGCCCGCGGTCGACGATTCGATCGCAGCGCGCGACGTCGGGGCTGGCCTCCAGGCGGCCATGGAGAAGCTCGGTAAGCGGGTCCGAGGCTCCGATGAGGGCCACTTTCACCATGCTCAGTCCCTTACGACCTCCACTTCGTCGACGCCTTCGCGGATGCGAATCACCTGTCCCGGAGCCACCGCCGCGAAGCGCTGCTGCCGACCGCTCGGCCAGCTCACCGTGAGGCTGTCGACCGCGGTCAGATCGCCGAGGCCGAAGTACACTCGTCCGCTGCTCTGCGAAGCGTAGGAGGAGCCCGCTTTGACCACCCGGAGTTGACGCATGTTGCCGCTTTCGATGCGGACCAACGATCCGATGCCGTCGCGGTTGCTCGCTTCCCCCGCGCCCCCGGCGGTATCCGATGTCGCAGCGCCCACCAGTTCGACCGCCAGCCAGTTGCGGTCGTTACCGAGATCGTTGCGCAACAGCGTCACCGGGACCCCGTCTTCGCCGCCGACGTCTCCCTCGTTGTGGTTGATTGCGATGTCGAGATCGCCGTCGTTGTCGAAGTCCGCCAACGCCAGCCCCCGCGAGTCGAGGATGTCATCGGCGCCCGTCGCCATCCCGACGTCGAGGAACTGGGGAATCCCGTCGTTGTCGGTGCCCTGGTTCTGCAACAACACGTTGTTCTCGTAACCGTTCCACGACAGCGTGCCGCGGGACTCGGCTCGGAAGTAGCGACCCGTCTTGAATTCGTCGATGTGCGCGACCGCGCTCACGATGAAGGGCAGTCAGAAGTCGTCATGACTCTTCGCCGTTATCCATCCGTTATTGGCGTAGATGTCCTGCCGTCCGTCGTTGTCGAAGTCGGCGAACGCCGAGCCCCAATACCAGCCGAAGGGATTCGCTCCTGCGCGTTCGGCGGCGTCCTCGAAGTGCCCCGTGCCGTCGTTGAGCAGCAGGGAGTTACCCTTCACCATCTTGTCGCCGATGCTCTCCCAATCGGCTCCCAGCAGGCCGAAGGTCTCGCGATAGGTGGGCAGGTCGTCGACCAGCGTCCCCAATCGGACGCTGGTCAGCAGGTACTTGTAGAGCGTCGCTGACTGGCCGTACCAGCGCTGGCTCGAGTGCACGTTGGAGACGTACAGATCGAGGTCGCCGTCGTTATCGACGTCGCCGAAATCGGCGCTCATCCCGAAACCGAAGTCGATGGCGCCGCTCTCCAGCGAGACGTCGGCGAACGTGCCGTCTCCCTGGTTGTTGAACAGGGCGTTGCGGCCGAAGTCGTTGGCCACGTAGAGGTCCTGATCGCCGTCCTCGTCGTAGTCGGCCCACACGACGCCGAGCGTCAGCCCGCCTTCCCGGACACCCGCGTCGGCGGTCACGTCTTCGAAGCGCAGGCCCCCCTTGTTGCGCAACAGCAGGTTGCCCTCACCGTTGCGTGTATAGAACATCGTCGTTGGACTCTTGGTGCGGGGATCCAGGTAGCGACCGGCGTAGATGTCCGGCAGGCTGTCGCCGTCATAATCGGCGGCCGCCGCGGTGGTAACGAAATACCCGTCGATGCCGGCGCCTTCGGTGACGTCGGTGAAGGTGCCGTCCCCATCGTTGCGGAAGAGCATGTTGGCGGCGGTGAAACGGCCCACGAACAGGTCCTTGTCGCCGTCGTTGTCGAGGTCGGCGAAGATGCCGACGCTGGCACTACCGAGCTCCTCCGGAAAGCCTGCTTGCGTGGTGGCATCGGTGAACGTGCCGTCGCCGTTGTTGTGGTACAGGCGCACCTTCTTGGTGTCGAGGAACAGCAGGTCGTACCAACCGTCGCCGTCGTAGTCGGCGGCGGAGGCGCCGCCCGCCCCGTACTTGATGATGCCGAACTGCTTCGGGTCCCACTCGGGGGTGGAGAACAGCGGGTTGTGCTGCGAGTGGAAGTCCAGCCCCGACGCGGCGGCGACATTGGTGAACCCGCGCCGGTCGCCGCTCACGGTATCGCCGCGGAGGAGCGTCTGGCCGGTGATCTTCCACCCGCTGCCCGCTTTACGGATCGACATGCGAAAGTGTGCGTGGGACTCGAACGCCTCGCCGGACTGGTGCGTGCCGCGGATCCACAGAGTCGATCGGATCTGCGCTTCGCCGGCGCTCGGAATCTGCTCCACGAGGTCGAGCTTGAACTTGCTCTGCTCGACGCTGCGCAGGGTCGACAGATAGCTGTCGAGCTGTCGGCGCATCGCCGGCCTGCCGCCTTCCGCGTCGCCCTCGTGCGCCGCCCAACGGTAGACCTTCACGCCCTCGCGTTCGGATTCGAGATGCTCTTTCCAGGCGCCCGGAGTCTCACCCGCGTAGCTGTCGTCGTAGACGGCGAGGATGGCGTCGGCGTCGAGTGCACCGACGCCCGCGGCGACCTCGTTGAGCATCTGGATGGTGCCGGTGCCCGTTTCCGCCAGCGCCTGCGCCGAGGACTCCAACGAGACGACGAACCAGGCGGTCGCCACCACCAGGGCCAGCACGACAACCGAGGAGTAGAGGAGAATCCGTTTCTTCGTTTTCGACACGATCTAACCCTTTCGTGAGGTGGAAGGTGCGCGGCCGCCGCCGAGTGCCGCTGCCGCGCCCTGCAAATCTCTATCAGCCGGCGAGCGCAGTCCGACGCCGGCTGCCCGGCCGGCAATCGACTCCGCTGCCTTGAGGGCGGAAATGATCACCGGTGTGATCCCGCCCCCCGGTCGTACCCATTGCCCCACCAGGAAGAGACCGCGAACCGACGCTTCGTTGCCGGGACGCGCGTTGCCGAGTTGGTCGGGCGACATCTCCCAGCCGAGCATCGAGCCGGCGGTGTTCAACGTGTACTTGTGCGCCGTCATGGCGGTCGCGCTGAGCTTCACGACGATCTTGTCCGAAATCCCCGGGAGCACCCGCTCGAGGTGCCGCGTGACGAAGCCTTCGACCTTCGCCTTGTGTTGCGCCCAGTCGTCGACGTCGCCGGGAACCATCTCGAGGACCTTCTGCAGGATGACGATCTGCCCGCCCTCCGGTGCCATGCCCGGCTCATACAGCGTCGGCGAGAATATCTTGCAGATGAGACCTTCGCGCCCCACTTCGTCGGGATTCCAAGTTTTCCAATAGTAGCCCTGCGCCTCGTGCAGTTGCCGGTCGCTGACGCCGCGGAGGCCGACGTGGGTGAGGAAACACGGGTAGCTGGGTCGCAGCGAGCGGGCCTTCTCGAGGTCGTCGGGGTCGACGTGCGCCTCCCCCAGCAACCGCTCCAGTGTCTGCACCAGGTCGGCGTTCGACACCACCACGCCGGCGGCGATGCTGCGCACGCCGCGCAACGGCCCGCGCGTCGTCTCGGCGCGCACGCCCGCGGCTGCACCTCCGCGCACCAGGATTTCGTCGACGCGCGTGCTCATCAGGATGTCACCGCCCTGCTCCTCGAAACGCCGCGCAAGACCGTCGGCGAACGCCTGCGAGCCGCCGACCGGATAGTAGTTGCCCTGGAAGTAGGCGAGCCGCAGCATCGAATCGAAGACGAACGAGGTGCGCTTTGGTGGCGATCCCCAGTGTGGGCAATCAGCCGTCAACAGGAGCTTGAGCCGCGGGTCCTCGAAGTAACGGTCGAGCGCATCCCGCACCGTCATGTCGATGAACGGCGCCAAGCGCTGACTGGGACGGTCGCGAAAGTAGTGCAGCAAGCCGTGCATGTACACCAGGCGCACGACCGCGAAGAACTCATCGATGGCGCGACGCTCGGCGGGAAACTCCACCTTCAGCTTCGCCAGGTACGTGTCGAGATCGGCAGGCACGGCGAAGCGCGATCCGTCGGGCAGGTGAAAGGTGTCGACCGGGTCCATCTTTACCCACCGCGTGCGAACACCGAGGTCGGCGAGCACCTTGCCGGTGATGGTGTCGGGGTTGCCCAACAAGGGGTAGAAGTGGGTCGCCGCGTCGAACACGTAGCCGGCTCGCTTGAAGGTGCTGCAATAACCGCCGAGCCGGTAGTGCTGCTCCACGAGGAGCACCCGCAACCCCTGCCGGACCAGCAGATTGGCGCAGGTCAAACCGCCCACGCCCGAGCCGATGACCACCGCATCGTAGGCGGCGGCCGGCTCTGTGCGACGAGGAATGAACGGGCGCTCCATCGGCTTTACTCCGGCCGGTTGCGGCCGAGCGCCTCGTGCGCGTCGACGAACTCGCCGGAAGCGAGCGCCCCGCCCATCGAGAGCTCGCCGGCCAGCAGTGTGGCGGCGACGATCTCGGCGAATTTACGCGCCCCCCCGGCGCCCAGACAACCGAGGATCTGCAGGCATTCTGGGCTCGTTCCCAGCCCGGTGCCGCCGCCGACGGTCGCCACCGTCAGCGACGGCAGTGTGACGCTGGCGTAGAGGTCGCCCTCATCGGTGACGCTGAAGTCGGTGATGCCCACCGCGGAGTTGGCGACGTTGGCGACGTCCTGGCCGCAGGCGATGAACACCGCCGCCAGGCCGTTGGCATAGTGGCCGTTGAAGCCCAGCGCTGCGGCCTGAATGTGACCGCGCACGGTGCGCCGCCAGAGCTCCGCGAACTGCGCCGGCGTGGCGTGCAGGTAGGCGGTGGTGATCGCCTCCGACAGGCGTGCGCCGGCGGTGACCTCCTTGCCCTTGCCGCCCGCAAACAGCGTCCCGCTGGCGCGCTTTTCTGATCCCTGGGCGCTGAAGATCGTGTAGTCGTTGGCGTCGCTGTGCTCCAGGATCCAGCGGCAGGCTTCCTCGGTAGCACGGGCGATCATGTTCATCCCGTGTGCGTCGCCGGTCGAGTAGCAGAAGCTCACGATCACGTCGCGGCCCAGCGGATGGGCCTCCAGTCGCAGCAGCTTGCCGTGCGCGGTGGTGGACTCCGCTGCGGTGCGGATCTCGGCGAGATTTCGCTCGAGAAAGGCGCCGAAGTCGACCGTCTGTGCGACGTCGTCGAAAGTGAAGACGGGCGCCACTCGATTCTCGTCGGTGTGCACCCGGGCGACGGCACCGCCGGCGCGCGTCAGGGCCACCATGCCGCGCTCGTAGGAGCGCACCAGGGCGCCCTCGGTGGTTGCCATCGGCACGTAGAAGGTGCCGTCGGCATGCTCGCCGCGAACCCGCAGCGGGCCGGCGACGCCGAGCGGCATCTGCACGCTGCCGACCGGGTTTTCGATGTTTCCCCGCATATCTGTCGTCGGAATCGAGCACGCGCCCACCAGCGGCAACCGGCAACCGGTCATCTCTTCGAGCCAGGCACGTCGTTCGTCGACCTGTGCGGGCTCGTAGCCCTGGTTCTCGAGGCGCGGCACCAACTCGACGCCGCCGGATCGAGAATCGGCTTGCTGCCGTTGGCGCGTCGGCCCGGGGGGCGTCTTGTCTGCGGCGCTCATCGGCCGGGTCCCTCCTCGGCTCGCTGCGCCGCGACGACGAGGCTGCCATGGCCGCCGCTCAGGCCGAGCGAGGTCACCAGTCCGTGCCCGGCGTCGATCTCCCGGTTCTCGGCGGAGGCACCGCGCAAGGCGATCGCATCATCGAGACGTTGCAGGCCGAAGATACCGGGCAGCACGCCGCGCCGCAGGGCCTCGATCAGCGCCACCGTCTGCAACGCCCCGCCGGCACCGAGTGTCTCGCCGAGCATCGACTTGACGGCGGTGACCGGCATGTCGGTGGCATGTGGCCCGAGGGCGAGCGCGACGCCCTCGGCCTCGGCGACGTCGCCGTGGACGCTGCCGCTGGCCGAGGCGCTGAGGCACCCGATCATCTCCGGCGTCACGCCGGCATCATCCAGAGCGCCGTGAATCGCCTGCGCCAACGCCGCGGCCGAGCCCGACCGATCGCGTCCGCGCGAGCTGTCGAACGCGCTGCCGTGGCCGCGGATCTCGGCAATCGGCGACGCTCCGCGGGCGAGCGCCGCCTGCGATTCCTCCAGCACGAGGAGGCCGGCGGCTTCGCCCAAGGCGAAGCCATTGCGGAGCGCGTCGAAGGGTACTGCAACCTCGTCACCCCCATTGTCCGATGCGCACAGACGCCCGGCGCGATCGAAGCCGTAGAACGATTCGAAGCAGAGCTCCTCGACACCACCTGCCAGAACCACGTCGGCACGGCCGAGCCGGATCAGGTCGGTGGCGTGGGCCAACGCCTGCAGGGCGGAGCAAGTGCCTCCCGAAACCGTCGCGTTGACACCGCGCAGATCGTGCCAGATTGCCGTCTGGCCGGCGGCCGCGTTGATCACGCTGTTGGCGAACGCCATCGGCTTGGCGTATGCGGGACCCGACGAGAGCGCCTTGCGATCGAATTCCGAGATCGTGTGCACGCTCCCGAACATGGTTCCGAGCACCAGGCCGATCTCGTTTTGCTCGCGCGCCGCGCTGTTCCACCCGCTGTCGTCCAGCGCCAGCGCGGCCGCGCTGGCGGCAAGACGTGAGGTCCGATCCAGCGGGTGCAGGCTGCGGTCGAGGAGGTACTCGTGCGGCGCAAAATCACTGATCTCGGCAGCCCGGCGGCAGCGCGCATCGCGTGCGTCGAACAGCTCCAGTGCCCGCACGCCGCTACGTCCCTCTTGCAGGGCGTCGGCGATCTGCGCGGGCGAGTCGCCGAGCGCCGAGACCACGCCCATCCCGGTGACCACGACGCTTCGTAGGGGTGCTTCCGCGGCGCGGCTCATGACGAGAATTCGCGTAGTACCAGCGAGGCGTTGTTGCCGCCGAAAGCGTACGCATTGTTCATGGCGACCTTGACCGGGCGCTGTCGCGCGCTGTTCGGAACGTAGTCCAGGTCGCATTCGGGATCCGCTGTCGCGTAATTGATCGTCGGCGGTATCAGGTCGCTGGACAGCGCCAGCGCGCAGGCCGCCGCCTCGATGGCCGAAGCGGCACCCATGGTGTGGCCCAGCATGGACTTGATCGAGCTCATCGGTATGGCGTAGGCGTCGTCGCCGAAGACACGCTTCACGGCCAACGTCTCGAGGCGGTCGTTGTTCTCGGTGCCGGTGCCGTGCGCGCTGATGTAGCTGACGTCCCGGGGACGCAATCCGCTGTGTCGCAGGGCCTCCTGCATCGCCCGCGCCGCCCCGGCGCCTTCCGGATGGGCTCCGGTCATGTGGTGCGCGTCGCACGAGAGGCCGCAACCGGCGACCTCCGCGTAAATCCGGGCGCCGCGTAGCTTTGCCGCGTCGAGGGGCTCGAGCACCAGCACCGCCGCACCCTCGCCAGGAATCATGCCCTTTCGCTCGCGGTCGAACGGCCGGCAGCAATCCGGTGCGATTGCTCCCAGGCGGGCGAAGCCGGTGTAGGTGATGCGGGAGAACGAGTCCGCTCCGCCGGCGAGCATGAGGTCCGCCCTGCCGCAGCGCAGCGCGTCGAGCGCATAGGCGATCGCGTAGTTGCCGGCGGCGCACGCGGTGGGGAGCATGATGCTTCCGGCGCCGAAGCCGAATTCACCGGCGACATTCTCGGCGATCATGTGGCAGGGGTAGCGATCCATGAATTCCGAGCCCACCGCGGACAGCTGGTCGTCGAGGAATCGATCGTCGAATCGCTCGACCTCGCGCGGCTCCCCCGAGGTGGTTCCCATCGCCACCCCGACGCGCCGTGGATCGAGCGTCGCGCTGTCGATCGCCGCATCCGTCAGCGCCAGGTGGGCCGCGCCGATGGCCAGCTGCGAGGCGCGACCCAGCAGCGCCGGATCCTGGTGCCGGACATGATCCGCGGCGCAGAAGTCGCGGATTTCTCCGCCCAGGTGCACCTCATAGGCGGAGGTGTCGAACGACTCCACCGGCGCGATTCCCGAGCGGCCGTCCAGCAGGCTTCGCCAGAACTGCTCGCGCCCGGTACCCAGCGAGGTGACGAGCCCCAGGCCGCTGACCACGACTCGTCTTGCCATACGGCTCAGGAAGCCTCCCCTTTCGCCGCCTTGGCGCGAAGGTGCCGGCGGATCAGCTCCATCGTCTCCTGGACATTGTTGAGCCCCTTGAGATCCTCGTTCGGCAAGCGCAGGGAAAACTGCTCGTCGGCGGTGACGACGATCTCGAGCTGCGACAACGAATCCAGCTTCAGGTCCTCGGTGAAGGACGCGGTGTCCGTGATCTTCTGCGGATCGAGCCGCGCCACCTCGCCGATGATCCTCTTGATCTGGTCCTTGATTTCATCATCGGTCATGTGTCTTCTCCCCAACATCTGAGGCGCCAAGCTTACCGAATCGAGCCGGCCATCGGTACAGTGAGTTTTTGTAGCGTGTACGTAGGTTCAACGACGAAAAATGGTTGAAAGAAAGCGTTGTAACCGTTTACTGATTGTCAGTAGTCAACTCAACACCCGCGGTTGCGTCGCCGCGGCATGGCGACCCTTCCGGGCAGTGCCCGTTGCAGACTACACTGGGCGCCCCACCGAGCGAGGCAACCGCGCCCGGCCGGCGCCACAGGAGCAGGACCATGCCCCGACCAACCCGCAGCTCACCAATCCGTCGCGGTATCAGTCTGCGGCTTGCGCTCATCGTGTCGCTGGCAACGCTGACGGTTTCCTGCGGCGGTGCTCCCGAGCGGGCGACCGTCGGCAACCGTGCGCCGCATTTCTCCCTCACGTCTCTCGACGGCGCGGCGTTCGACAGCGCCAGTCTCGAGGGTCGCATCGTGGTGCTCAACTTCTGGGCCACCTGGTGCGCACCGTGTCGCAAGGAGATCCCCGAGCTCATCGAGCTGTCACACGCGGGGGAGGCTTCGGTAGTGGGAATCGCCCTCGATGAAGAAGGGGAGAGCAAGGTGAGGCCTTTTGCGGAGAGCTTCGGGATCGACTATCCGATTCTGCTCGGCAACCAGGAGACGTTCCTGCTCTTCGACGGCTTCGTGGTTCCCCACACCGTGGTCCTCGATCCCGCGCTGAACGTGTACAAGATGTACAGGGGCCCGGTGGAAAGGGAGTCGCTCGATGCGGACATCCGCGCCATCGCGGCGGGATCCTGAGGTCCACCGCAGGCGGTTTGTGCCGCCGTTGCCCTTACGCGCATGCGCTTGGTGATGCCGCTTCAGTAGTCCAGCCACTCCGCGCCGAAATCCGGCCGCAGGCGGCGAACCTCCATCAGCTGGGCGATGAGGTCGTCTTCTTCCATCAGCTCATTCATCGTGTCGTCATCGACGCCGATGCTGTGCGGGTTCTCGAACTCCCAGACGATCCTGCCCGCGGCGGTTGTCTCCACGGCGCGCCCCGGCCCGGTGTAGGTGATCAGCGTGTTGCCGTTGGGCAGGCGCTGAGCGGTCCCGCAGCAGCGCGAGTACATGCCCCCGTCCATGTCTTCCGTCGGGTAGCGCCAGAGGATCTCGCGGCTCGCCGGGTCGACCTCGACGACGCGTGAGCCGGGGTCGGCGGCGCGCTGGTTGTCGAAGATCAGCACGTTGCCGTCGTCCAGCAGGGTGGGGTCGTGTTGGCCCTTGGTGATCGAGCGGAGCGCCCACACGACGCGGTTGACCCGTGGGTCGATCACCGCGACCGCGTCCAGCTTGCGGAACGACGTCAGTATGTTGCCGGGGCGGAACGCCGGCGCGTCCGCCTCGGCGTCGGCACCAAGCAACTGCAGCGTATTGGTGTGCATGATGTCACCGCGCATCGGTGAGCGGCGCAGCAGGCCGGCGAAGTCGGACCCACGCAACGCGTCGAGGATCGACAGGCGTCTCAACTCGTTTCCGTCATCGTCCAGAACGGTGATGAAGTCCTCCAGGATCGGCTGGTCGGGGTTGATCTCCGGATCGAGGTGGGCGACGCGCGTCAGCACGTAGATGTTGCCGTTGTCGGCCACCGACATGTCGTGATGGGCGCGGTTCGCGACCGCCCAGAGCAGGCGCGAGTCCCTGTCGATCTTGATCAGCGCCCGGCCCTCGAAGATCGCCAGCAGGTCGCCGTTCGGGTAGACGTGCACCCGGCGCCAGTGGGACGAGTTCGGCAGCTCGAGCGTCGCATCGTCGCTGTCCTCGGGGAAGGCGTCCTCGTAGGCGAACCGCCATTCGTGCAGCACGTCGCCGTCCATGTCGATCAGGGTCGCCTCGGGGGCATGGCCGGCGTTGTACAGGTTGAGCCCCCTGTAGGCGCGCTCGGCGTCATGCACCACGACCCCGCGGCCCGGCGGACCGGCGGTCACACCGCCCAGGTAGCCGAGCGATTTGAGGCGCTCGACGGCGCGCTCCTGCTCGGCGCTGAGGTCCTGCTCCGGGGGATTTCCGCAGGCGAAGGCGGCGAGGGCGAGCGCGAGCAGGGCTGTACCTCGTCGATGCCACATCGCGTGACCCCGCCCCTTCAGGATTCTTCCAACCCGACACGGATGCGCTTGTTGATGCGCCCCTTGCTCTTGTAGTCGATGATGCGCAGGCGTCCGACCTCGCGGGTGTTGGCGACGTGGGTGCCGCCGTCGGCCTGCAGGTCGAGACCGACGATCTCGACGGTGCGGATCTCGGTGATCGCCGCCGGCACCAAGTTGATTTTGGTGCGGATCAGGTCAGGGATCTGCTTGGCCTCGGCGCGCGGCAGAGTGCGCACGACCACGTCGCGCGCCGCCTCGACCTCTTCGTTGATTTTGGCCTCGATCTCCTCGACCAGCTCGCGTTCCATGCGCTCGAACTCGAAGTCCATGCGCCCCTCGAGCGGCTCCATGTTGCCGCCGGTTACCTGCGCCTGGTAGTCGCGCCACACCACGCCGCACAGGATGTGCATCGCGGTGTGCGTGCGCATGAGCGCGTAGCGGCGCTCCCAGTCGAGCGCGCCGGAGACCTTCTCGCCTTCTTCTGGCAACGTCGAGCCGGCGGCCAGCAGGTGCACCACGTCGTCGTCTTCCTTCTTGACCTTGACGACGTCGAGGCTCTTACCGCCGGCGTAGATCTCGCCGGTGTCGCACGGCTGCCCGCCGCCGCCGGCGTAGAAGGCGGTGCGGTCGAGCACGATGGCGCTGCGGGACGAGTCGGTCGCGGTGACCGTGGCTTCGAACTCGCGCAGGTACGCGTCAGTGTGAAAGAGCAGCTCGGTCATGGAGAAGACTCTACTTCAGCCGGCTGAAAAGCGGCAATTTAGGTAAAAAATTCCGAATTTTAGGCGAGTTGCCAGTGCCGTGAGGGTTCCAGTAAGATCGCCTGTATCCCGCTGGTCGCAGCGCCGGGAGGGAACTGTCCTCCGCTCCCGGGGCATCCGCGACCTTCAGCCCAAAACAATCCGTAGGGTAGGTCGGATGAGTCCTATCGAACAGCACCCCGAAGAAGCGCCCGAGCTTTCCGCGGAGGCCCACGAGCACGGCCCGGCGCACGACGATCACCACGAGCACCACGAGGAGAGCTTCATCCGCAAGTACGTCTTCTCGCTCGATCACAAGGTCATCGGGCTGCAGTACCTGATCACCTCGCTGTTGTTCCTGTTCTTCGGGTTCATGCTGATGCTGATCATGCGCTGGCAGCTCGGCTACCCGGGTCAACCGATCCCGTTCATCGGCGGTCTGTTCAGCCAGGCCAACGCGCCCGGCGGCATCGTCCTGCCGGAGTTCTACAACCAGCTCGGCGCCATGCACGGCACCATCATGGTGTTTCTCGGCATCGTGCCGCTGGCGGTGGGCGCGTTCGGCAATTACGTCGTGCCGCTGCAGATCGGCGCCCCCGACATGGCGTTCCCCAAGCTCAACATGATGAGCTACTGGGTGTACGCCAGCGGCGGCGTGGTGATGCTGGCGAGCTTCTTCGCTCCCGGCGGCGCCGCTTCCTCGGGCTGGACGTCCTATCCGCCGCTGTCGACGTTGGTCGCCACCGACGGGCAGACCTACTGGCTCATCGGCATGGTGTTGCTGATCACCTCTTCGCTGCTCGGCTCGGTGAACTTCATCACCACCATCGTGCAGCTGCGCGCCAAGGGCCTCACCTGGATGCGGTTGCCCTTCTTCGTTTGGGCGCAGTTCGTCACCGCGTTCCTGCTGCTGCTGGCCTTCCCGCCGCTCGAGGCGGCCGGCATCTTCCAGCTCATGGACCGCGTCTTCGGCACCAGCTTCTTCTCGCCCAGCGGCCTGGTGGTCAGCAACCAGATCGTCGAGGCCGCCGGCGGTGGCAGCGTGCTGCTGTGGCAGCACCTGTTCTGGTTCCTGGCACACCCCGAGGTGTACGTGCTGATCCTGCCGGCGCTGGGCATCGTCGCCGAGGTCATCGCCAACAACACCCGCAAGCCGCTGTGGGGCTACAAGCCGATGGTCTACTCGGCGATCTTCCTCGGCTTCATGTCGTTCATCGTGTGGGCGCACCACATGTTCCTGACCGGCATGGGCACGGTGATGAACGCCTTCTTCCAGACCACGACGATGATCATCTCGATTCCCTCGGTGATCATCCTGTCGGCGCTGTTCATCTCGCTATGGGGCGCGTCGATCCGCTTCACCACGCCGATGCTGTTCGCCCTCGCCTTCCTGCCGATGTTCGGTATCGGCGGCCTCACCGGCCTGCCGCTCGGCCTGGCGCCGTCGGACATCCACCTGCACGACACCTACTACGTCATCGGTCACTTCCACTACGTCGTGGCGCCGGGGACGATCTTCGCCATGTTTGCCGGCATCTACTACTGGTTTCCCAAGGTGACCGGCCGCAAGATGAACGACCTGCTCGGCAAGATCCACTTCTGGGCCTCGTTCGTGTTCATCAACGGGGTGTTCATGCCGATGTTCCTGCAGGGCCTGGCGGGCGTCTCGCGGCGGCTGTACGACGGCGGCGTGAGCTACTCGCACGCCCAGGACGTCATCCAGTGGAACTCCTTCATGTCGAACTCGGCGTTCCTGCTCGGGCTGGCGCAGCTGCCGTTCATCTTCAACTTCTTCTGGAGCATCTGGAAAGGCCAGGTGGTGGACTCCAACCCCTGGAAGGCGACCACCATCGAGTGGGTCGCGACCACCTCGCCGCCGCTCGGCCACGGCAACTTCGCCACCGCGCCGGTGGTTTATCACGGCCCCTACGAGTACAGCGTTCCCGGTCGTGACGACGACTACCTGCCGCAGACCGCGGCGCCGCAGGAGGCCTGAGCGATGGAGATTCCCTACACCGTAGACGCGCGGCCGGACACCGGCCTGTACAACGGCAAGCTCGGCGTGTGGCTGTTTCTGGCCTCCGAGGTGATGCTGTTCGGCGCGCTGTTCTCCTCCTACGTCATCCTGCGCACCGGCAACCCGGACTGGGTGCGGCACCCGATGAACGTGCCGCTGGCGACGATCAACACGCTGGTACTGATCACCTCGTCGGTGACCGTGGTCATGGCCTGGGCCTCGTTGCGGCTGAAGAACTTCGCCCGCTTCCGCCTCTACTTCGGTGCCACACTGACCTGCGCCGCCGCCTTCATGGTGTTCAAGGGGATCGAGTACAGCCAGGAGTTCTCCCACGGCCTGTACCCGTGGACCGACAACGCGATGGGCATCTATTTCACGCTCACCGGGCTGCACGGATTGCACGTTGTGGGTGGCATCGTGGTGATCGCCTACCTGATCGGTCCAGGCGCAAAGATGTGGCAAACGGAGCCGCGCCGGTTCACCAACCGGGTCGAGACCCTGGGGCTTTATTGGCACTTCGTCGACCTGGTGTGGATCTTCCTGTTCCCCGCCCTTTACCTGCTGTAGGAGGACACGATGAGCGGTCACGACACTCCCGAGGCCATTCAGCAGGAAACGCGCCGGTATCTGCTGGTGTTCGGCGCGCTGGCCATCCTTACCGTGCTCACCGTATTGGTCAGCTACATCGACACCAACCACACGTCGGCGGTGGTCATCGCGCTGGCCATCGCCACCCTGAAGGGCTCCCTGGTGGCGGCCTTTTTCATGCACCTGATCTCCGAGCGCAGGTTCATCTACGGGGTACTGATCCTGACCTTCTTCTTCTTCCTGGCGCTGTTCGTGCTGCCGATGGGCAGCTACGCCGATGGCACCGGCGACCACTACGTGATCAACGGCGTCGAGCATCCCACGGCGGGGGAGAGCCACTGAGATGTCGCTCAAGGCCTTCCACATCTTCTTCATCGCCGTCTCGATCCTGCTCGGCATGTTCGTCGGTGGATGGGGGGTGCGGCACTGGCTGAGCGGTGACGGCGTCGGCCCGCTGGCACTGGGCGTGCTGTTTTTCGCCAGCGCCTTCGTTCTGCTCGCCTACGGCCTGAAGTTCATTCGCAAGGTCGAGGAGCTGGGGATCTGACCATGACCCGCACCGCACGCATCGTATTCGCCTTCCTGGTCGTCGCCGCCGTTGCCGGCACCGCGCTGCCCGCGCACGCCTGCCCGGTGTGCTGGGGGGCGAGTGATGAGCCCATGGCGCAGGGTATGAACAACGGCATCTTCTTCCTGCTGGGCGTCATCGGCATGGTGCAGATCGGTTTCGTCGCGCTGTTCGTCAGCTTTCGCAACCGCGCCAAGGCGTACCAGGAACGCAAGGACTCATTCGAAGTGATCAATGGAGGAGCGAGGTAATGCAGGCACTTCTTGCGCGCTGGATGCCGATCGACGCGTCGGCCCACGGTCCCCAGCTCGACGTGCTGACGACCTGGGTGCACTGGCTCATGGCCGTGCTGTTCGTCGGCTGGGCACTGTACTTCATCTATGTGCTGTTCCGCTTCCGTGCCGGCGCCAATCCGCAGGCCAGCTACAAGGGTGCGGAGAGCCACTTCTCCTCCTACATCGAGGCCGGCGTGGCGATCGTCGAGGTCATCCTGCTGGTCGGCTTCGCCATCCCGGCGTGGGCCGCCTGGACCGACATCCCGGAGACCGGTGAAGCGTTCGAGGTTCGTGTAGTGGCGCAGCAGTTCGCCTGGAATATCCACTACCCTGGACCCGACGGCGTGTTCGGCCGCACCGACATCAACCTGGTCGACAGCGCGTCCGGCAACGATGTCGGCCTCGATCGCAGCGATCCGGCGGCGGCCGACGACGTGGTCATGCTCAACCAGATGTACCTGCCGGTCGACCGCGACATCGTCGTGCACCTGACCAGCAAGGACGTCATCCACAGCTTCTTCCTGCCGCAGATGCGGGTGAAGCAGGACGCCATTCCCGGCATGATGACGCCGGTGCACTTCCGCGCCGTGATGGCCACCCCGGAGGAGTCGCGCTACCCGACCTGCGCAGCGGAGAAGAACTGCTGGGAGATCGCCTGCGCGCAGCTCTGCGGCATCAACCACTACCGCATGCAGGGCTTCTACAACGTCCTGCCGCAGGCCGAGTTCGACGCCTGGATGGCCGACCAGCAGGCGCGGTTGGGCAACAATCCTCCCCAGCAGTAGCAGGTCGCCAGCGCGGCGGTTCACCTCGAGCCCGCTCCGCCGGGCGCCACGTGTGAGGTGTCGCGCTGAATCCCGAGGAACTGCAGCAGCATTTGCGCTCGTTCGAGCGCCGCAGGCTCAGCATCGACGGCTTCATGTCCGCCGCGGTGCTGGTGCCGTTGCTGTGCCGTAAGAAGGGCGTCTTCCTCGGCTACACGCTGCGCCCCGAGGAGATGCCGACCCATGCCGGGCAGATCTCCTTTCCCGGCGGCCGCCGCGATCCCGATGATCCGAACCTGGTGGCCACCGCCCTGCGCGAGGCCGAGGAGGAGCTCGGCATCGCACCCGAGCACGTCGACGTGCTCGGCAAGATCGATGACGTTCCGACGCCGGTCGGCTTCGTGATCACGCCCGTCGTCGGCTGGCTGGCCGACCCGCCCGAGGTCGTCATCTGCGAGCGCGAGGTTTGCGAGTACTTCGAGGTTCCACTCGAAGAGCTCGTCGATCCGGCGAACTTCACGGATCGCGGCGAGCGTGAGATCGCCGGGGTGACCTACCCGGTGCCGGAATTTCGCGTTCAGGGGCGGCTGATCTGGGGCGCCACCGCGCGCATCACCCAGCGACTGCTCGAGGTCGCCGAGCTGTGCTGAGGCGCGGCGGCAATCCGATGAGGGGCTGCGGGCTAGCGCCGCAGCGCATCGCGCAGCGCCCCCGGTGTGACGCCGGCCTTGCGCGCGCCCTCGAGCAGCTGTCGCCGGGTCAGCTTGAAACTGCGTAGCATCGCCTCCCACTTGTCGTGCTCGGCCATGAAGTACAGTGCTTGGCCGCTGTAGCGCAGGATGAAGCGGTCGGCCGCGTCGTAATGGGGCAAGCGGTCGATCTCGGCCTGTGCCCGGGCGATACGCCCGTCGACGTCGCGGATCAGCTTGGCCCAGTAGTCCACGTCCTCGGAGGGGTGCGCCGGTGCGTCGCTTGTCGCCAGAGCGGCGGCGCCGGCAGTGCGGGCCGTGGCCGCGGGCTGGCGCGCCTCGGAGCGCTCGGCTTCGTCGTTGTCGACGATGCGCAGCACCGCCGAGCGCGGGATCGAGACTTCGCCGCCATACTGACGGAAGACCACCCGATCACCCTCGACCCGGGCGTGCTCCGTATGGATCACCCGCCCGTTGGTGAGGAAGATCGAGTCGGCGACCGCCATGCGCGGCGTGACGATGGCGAACGTCGACAGTACCGCCGCGGCAACGTAACCGCGCCTTCTGCGGCGTGATTCTCTTGTCCGTGGCGCGTGTGGCGCACGCATCGGATCACCCCGGCGACGAGCCGATCCCGGACGACGCGCGCTCGAGCACGCTGAAGGTGGTGGCGTGCTCGTTGTCTTCGTCGGCGGGAAGCTCCTCGCGACGGACCTCATCCCATTGCGACAGGTCGAGGTCGGGCAAGCGCACGTCGCCGTCGACCTCGGCGTGCACGCGGGTCAGGTAAATGCGGTCGCAGCGCGGCAGCACGGCGGCGTAGATCGACGCGCCGCCGGCAACGAACAGCTCGTCCTCGTCGTACGCGCGTGCCCGCTCGATCGCCGCCTCGATCGAGGCCGACAGGTGCACCCCCTCGGGCAGCTCGGGATGCGAGCGCGACACCACGATCATCTCCCGCCCGGGCAGCGGGCGGCCGATCGAGTCGAACGTCTTGCGGCCGAGCAGCAGGTGGTGGCCCATGGTGAGCGCCTTGAAGCGGCGCAGGTCGGCCGACAGGCGCCATGGCAGGTCGTTGTCACGTCCGATAACGCCATTGTCCGCCACCGCCACGATGATCGAGATCTCCATGTACCCGATTCTCGCACGTACGCGCGTCGCTCTCCGAGAACAGGTACGTGCACCGCTTGTCGGGAGCACGACGAGAGGGAGGCGATGGCGCGCTGAGTGGCTACGTGTCGGTACGCAGCGCTGCCTCAGACGGCGATCGGCGCCTTGATGTGGGGGTGCGGGTCGTAGTTTTCCAGTGTGAAGTCGTCGTAGGTGAACTCGAAGATCGACCGCACGTCGGGGTTGAGGCGCATCGTCGGCAGCGGGCGCGGGGTGCGCGAGAGCTGCTCGCGCGCCTGCTCGAAATGGTTGTTGTACAGGTGCACGTCGCCGAAGGTGATGACGAAATCGGCCGGCTCGAGGTCGCACACCTGAGCCACCATCATGGTCAGCAGCGAGTAGGAGGCGATGTTGAACGGCACGCCGAGAAAGACATCGGCGCTGCGCTGATAGAGCTGGCACGACAACCGCCCTTCGGCGACGTAGAACTGGAACAGCGCATGGCACGGTGGCAGCGCCATGTCATCGACGTCGGCGACGTTCCACGCCGACACGATATGGCGGCGGGATTCGGGGTTGGTGCGGATCTGTTCGATGACGCGGGCGATCTGGTCGATCTCGCCGCCGTCGGGCGTCTTCCAGTGGCGCCACTGGTAGCCGTACACCGGCCCCAGGTCGCCGTTCTCGTCGGCCCACTCGTCCCAGATGCGGACGCCGTTCTCCTTCAGGTAGCGGATGTTGGTATCCCCGGACAGGAACCACAACAGCTCGTGGATGATCGAGCGCAGGTGCAGCTTCTTGGTGGTCAGCACCGGGAAGCCCTGCCGCAGATCGAAGCGCATCTGGTAGCCGAAGCAGCTACGTGTGCCGGTGCCGGTGCGATCGCCCTTGTCGACGCCGTTGTCGATGATGTGTTGCAGCAGGTCGAGATATTGCTTCATGGGGCGGGAAAATAGCACGCGGCCGGCGGGTCGCGCCGCAACCTGCCGGCCGCGGACGCTGTGGAAGCCGCTGCGACGGTCGGCGCTCGGACCCCGCTCACTGCAGCCGCGTCAGCGTGATGCTGTCGAGTTGCACCGCCAGCTCACGGTCGTCCTCCGACAGCCCGGCGGCGCGCGGCGATCGGCTCCAGGCGTAGCGCAGGCGGATCTCGTTGAAGCCGGGGCGCAGCAGGGCACCGTCAACGTCGACGATGTGGCTCTGCATGCCGGGGGTGAAGGCGACGCGGTCGACGAGGCGGTCGTTGACCGAGATCTCGACCACCTGCATCTCGGCTTCGGGAGGTGTGAAGGGAGCGCCGCGCAGCTCCAGCAGGTAGTCGGCGGCTTCCTTGAGCGGCACGACCAGGGTGGACTCGGGCCCCTCGCTCCAACGGAAGGTGATGCCACCACCGGCCTCGGCGCCGGACCAGCCATGCACCAGGAAACGCTCGTCGTTGGCGCCGCCGACGTCGATCGTCAGGTTGTTGAAGGTCTGCGCCCCGACGCGCTCGTAAAAGCCCAGGTCGGTACCGAAACGTAGTGCGGTGAGCGCGCTCATCGGCAACGAAAAGGGGTTACCGATGCGTGCGGTCGAGGCGCCGACCATGTCGCGGAAACGCACCGTGCCGGTGGCCGGGATGTCGCCTGCCTGCATGCCGGCCATGAAGAACAGGTTTCCGCTGACCAGGGTGGCGACGATCAGCGCCGGTCCGAGCAAGGGGCGGCGCTTCATCCACTGCAGCAGGGCGGCGAGCCCGAGGGCGAAGAGCAGCGCGCAGTTGGCGAAGCGGCGCGCGCCGAAGCCGTGCCCGCCCCACTCCACCGTGGCGTTGATGTACACCTGCAACGCCAGGGCGACGAGCAACGATCCCCCGAGCATGGGCCGGCGGCGGGCAAACAGCAGCAGGCCGATCACTGCCAGCAGCAGCAATGGTGTCCACGAGAACAGGCCGCGGTCGGTGGAGAACAGCACGTCGCCGATCGGGGGCGTGCCGAAGCTGGCGCCGTGCGCTCCGGCGGGCGGCGAGAACCATGCGCCGCGCAGCGCCTTCCAGGCGAAGAACTGGGGCGAGAAGGCGAGCAGGAACGCGCCGATGAACGCTACGTAGCGCGCCGCCGTCCGGCGCAGCCCGGCGCCGGCGCCGCTCGCTGCGTTCGGCGCCGTTGCGCTGGAGGGCTTGCCGCCCGATGGTCCGTCGTCGTCGGCCGTCGATGTCATGGGCGCCACGGGAAACAGCGCGAAGCCGGCCAGGTTGCCGGCCTCCTCGATCGCCGGCAGCACGACGAACAGCACGTTTTGCCAGCGCACCAGCGACATCAACCCGGCGAGGGCGCCGAGCAGCGCCCAGCGGCCGACTGTTTCTTCGCCGCGGGTCCGCTGCCACGAGTAGATGAACAGCGTCACGGCGAACATCGACACCGCGTGCGACATCGAGTTGTCGACCACCAGGTACCAGGCGACGAACGAGCCCAGCGCGACGGCGATCGTCGCCCCCGACGCCAGCGCCCGCGAGAAGTATTGCCGGACCAGCCGGTAGATCAGCACCAGCGCGATCGAGCCGTACACCAGGCTGCCGAGGCCGATGGCACGCTGGTAGGGGTTGAAGAAGCCGTTGCGCGGCCATTCGGCGCCCGCCAGGTTGAGCAACCCGAGCCACACGTGGGCGAGCAGGAAGAACGGCGCCCACAGCAGCGGCGCGCCAAAGGCGAAGTTGCCGGCGGTGCCGCGCACGCCGAAGGCGGCGTTCTCGTTGGCGAGGTCGAGATCGTGGTCGATGATCAGCGAGCGCAGCTGGACGAAGTACTCGCGCCCGTCCGAGGCGGCGCGCTGGAAACCCCAGTGGAAGACGAACAGCAGAGCGACGAAGAGCAAGAGCAGGGCGAGCTCGGGGCCGCGCACGCCGGCCCAGGCGCGCTGCACGCGGCTGCGCTCTTCGGGCGCGGTGCCGAGCGCCAGCTCGCGCGCCGCCAGCAGCAGCAGCAACGCCGCGCCCATCCAGGCGAGCACCACGGCGGGCCGGTCGAGGTACTCCTTGAAAAGCAGGATGTTCCAGATTCGCAGCGCCACCGCCGCCAGCGCCACGTTCACGGCCATCCAGGAAGCTCGCATGCGCGATACCGTAGCCGCTTCCGTCGGCCCCTGCTAGCCTTGCCCCACCCGCCGGACCCGTCCGACCTTTGGCCACGGCCTGCCATGCCCGCCAGCGTTTCCTTCGTCATTCCGTGCCTCAACGAGGCCGAAAGTCTGCCCGCGGTTCTCGACGCCATCGACGCCGTGCGTCGCGGCCCGTTCGCCGGCCGCGATGTCGAGGTGGTGGTTGCCGACAATGGCTCCGACGACGGCTCCCGGGAAGTGGCCGCCGCGCGCGGCGCGCGCGTCGTCGCCTGCCCGGTGCGCGGTTACGGAGCCGCGTTGCAGCACGGCTTCGCGCAGGCCCGTAACGACATCGTGGTGTTCGCCGACGCCGACGACACCTATGACTTCGGCGAGGCTCCGGCGCTCGTCGCGCGCCTCGAGGAGGGCTACGACTTGGTGTTGGGCTCGCGCATCCGCGGCGCCATCGCCCCCGGTGCGATGCCGTTCCTGCACCGCTGGGTCGGTACACCGGTGCTCACCGCGGTGCTCAACGCGCTGTACGCCGGGCGCGACGGGGGCATCTCCGACTGCAACTCCGGCTTCCGCTGTTTCCGGCGCACGTCTTTCGCCGGCTGGGCGGCGCGCGCTTCCGGTATGGAGTTCGCCTCCGAGATGCTGGTGCGGGCGATGAAGAGCGGCGCGCGCATTGGCGAGGTGCCCATCTCCCTGCGCCCCGATACCCGCGACCGCACCCCGCACCTCAAGCGCTGGCGTGACGGCACCCGGCACCTGCTGCAGATCCTGTCGGAAAGCCCGACGTTCTTCTTTCGCAGCGGGCTGCTGGTGCTGCTTGCGAACTGGGTGGTGCTGCTGGTGGGGTTGTTCTTCGGCCCGGTGGCGCTGCCCGGCTTCAACGCTTTCGGCATCCACACCATGATGTTCGCCCTGCTCGGCACCCTTCTGGGCCTCAACGTGTTCGGCATCGGCATGCTGCTGGCGGCGCGCCGTCCGCAGGACCGAGGGCCGTACGGGGCGTTGCTGGAGATCGACGAGGGTCGTCTCCTGTGGGGCGGCGCCGGTGTGCTGCTGCTCAGCATCCTGGCGTCGCTGGTGCCGATGGTGTGGAGTTGGTGGGCGGCCGACTTCCGATTCCTGGCGCTGCAGAAGCAGACCCTGGTGCTGGTCGCGTTCACCGCCAACGGGGTCTTCTTCCTGTTCAACGTGGTGGCGGCGCATCTGCTGAAGGATCGCTGATCGACGAATCGGTCGGGTGGAATTTCCGGCGGCCGTTCACTACCCTCTTGCGGCAACGCGCCGGGAATCCGCGCGTCGGGCCCGCCGGGCGGCATCGGTTGCCGGTGGCCCGCATCGACAACACTCCCCAGGAGCGCTTTTCCATGAGCTTGGTCCCTCTGTCGCACCATTCCTCGCGCGTCCTCGCGCTGCTGCTGGTTGCTTTCAGCGCCGTGGCTGTTGTTGCCTGTGCCGGCACGGCCGACGCACCGGAGGCAACCGAGGAGACGCCGCAGCCCGCGGAGCCGGAGGTCGAGGCCGCGGTGGTCTACGATCCCGCGATCCTCGACGTTGCCGGCCGCACCGACGACGATCACTTCCGTGATGAAGGCTTCAAGCCGCTCGAGGTCTATGCCTTCTTCGGCATCGAGCCGGGCATGACGGTGGTCGATCTCGCCACCTCGCGCATGTACAACGCCCACATCCTGGCGCAGATTGTCGGTCCCGAGGGGAGGGTGATCGCCACCACGACCTACGCCGAAACCGCGAGCGAAGGCGCGGTGGAGGGTGCCCAGGGAACCCTGGACGAGCGCAACGTCGACGGCGTTCTCGACAACGTCGAGATCGTCGGCGCGCTCGACGACATTCCGGCGGGCAGCGTCGACGCCATCGTCACGGTGCGCAACTACCACGACATCGGCGAGCACGCCGACCGCATCGCGGCGATGCCGCGCTTCCTGCGCGTACTCAAGCCCGGGGGCATCCTCGGCGTCGTCGATGCGCACACCAACAAGACCGACGAGCGCGACGAGAGCGTGCATCGCATCAACGAGGAGCTGGCACGCAGCGAGATCGTGGAGGGCGGCTTCGAGTTCGTCGACTCGACCGACCTGCTTTACAACCCGGACGACACTTTCGACTTCGACGGCCGCCGCCCGGGTGATCCGATCCACCGCTACTTCATCTACCGCTGGGTGCAGAAGTTCCGCAAGCCGATGAACTGACGGAGGAGCCATGACGGGGCGGGAGCGCACGGCATCGCTGCGCGGCAACGGGCTGGAGATCCACTATCTCGATGCCGGTGAAGGCCCGCTGGTGGTTTGCCTGCACGGCTTTCCCGACACCGCCGCCACCTTCGCGCCGCAGATGGAGGCGCTCGCCGCGGCCGGCTACCGGGTCGTCGCGCCCTGGCTTCGCGGCTACGCTCCCACCGAGGTCACCGAGGGCGGCTACCAGTCGGCCAACCTGGCGCGCGACGTCCTCGCTCTGATCGACGGGCTGGGCGCGGAGGACGCGGCGCTGCTGGGACACGACTGGGGCTCGGCGATCGGCATGGGTGTAGCCCGAATGGCTCCCGAGCGCATTCGCAAGCTGGTGGCGCTATCGTGCCCGCACCCGGGAATGCTGCTGCCCGCTCTGGTAGGCCATCCGATCCAGCGGCGCCGCAGTTGGTACATGTTCTATTTCCAGATGCCCTTCGCCGATGACGCGGTGGCGCTCGACGACCTGGCGTTCATCGACACGCTGTACGCGGACTGGTCACCGGGCTGGGATGTGCCGCGCGAGCACCTCGAGCGGGTCAAGCGATCGTTCCGCAGCCCCGGCGTCGTCAAGGCCGCGCTCGATTACTACCGCCACCTGTTCAACCCGGCGCTGCACGATCCCCGGCTCGCCGAGGCGCAGGCGGCGCTCTTTCAGCCGCCCATCGCCGTTCCCACGCTCTATCTGCACGGCGCCGATGATGCCTGTATCGGCGCCGAGGTGGCGGCCGGCATGGAAGCGGTGTTCAGCGACGGCTTCGAGACGGTGGTCATCGAGGGGGCGGGGCACTGGCCGCACCTCGAGGCGACCGACGAGCTCAACCGACGGGTGATCGACTTTCTCAGCGATTGAGGCTCGCCTCAGCGCGCGCGATGAGCGGGGGCGCCGCCTGCGCGCGGGCGATCTCCAGCGCCCTGCGCAGCCAGACTTCCGCCTCCTCGGGCGCCGCCCCGGCGCGCCGCAGGATCTCGCCCTTCAACCGGTTGGCCTCGGCTTCGTGGAAACGCTCGTTGTGCGCCTCGATGAACTCGAGCGCGGCATCGATGCGCTCCAAGGCCTCGTTGTATCTTCCCATGCACGCCAGCGCCTCGGCCATGAAGCACCGGTACAGCGACGTGCCGAGTGAGGCGCCGGTCGCCTGGTAGCCGGCAAGCCCTTCCGACGCGAGCTCGAACGCCGCCTCGTTATCGCCCGCCAGCAGTAGTCCGCCGGCAGCGTACAGCGCGCCCGTCGCATCCCAAAGGCCGAGACCCTGGGCGCGGGCGATCTCGATGGCGGCGCGTCCGGCGGCCTCCGCCTCGGCCGCCATGCGGCAGTTGAAGTACAGCCATCCGGTATGGTGATGGGCGTAGGCGATGCTGAACCCGTGCTTGAGGTCGAGCGCCAGCTCGACCGCCTCGCGGGCGCGCTGCAGCGCGCCTCCGGTATCGCCGCAGTACCACAGGCCGAGGGCCCAGTAGCACAGGTTGGTGACGCCGGAGTTCTGCCCGGTGTGCTGCGCGTGCGCCGCACTGGTCGCCGGGTCGTAGAGGTCGAAGCCATCTTCCGACGCCTGCCTGCAAGTATCGAAATTGCCCTGGTAGAGCGCCGGGGTGGCGACGTTGTGGAACGCCTCGATGGTGAAGGCCCCCTCGGGCGTGGCATCGGCGAGCTCCATCAACTCGGCGCCGAGCTGCTCGGCGACGTCATACTCCGCGCGCACCAGGCGGCAGGCGTGGATGCCCCACACGATGTAGTAGAGCGCCGGGTGGGACAGCCGCTCGCACAGCGCACGGGCGCGCTCCTGAACGCGGAGGACGTCGGGTGAGGCGTAGCCGCGCGCGTACAGCGTCGTCACCGCGAGGGGGATCTGAAAGCTCAGCTCGAGGCTGTCGCGCTCCTCCGAAGGCTCCTGTCTGGCGACCAGCTCGAGGCCGCTGGAGAAGTGGCTGATGGCCTCCTCGAGCGCC
Organism: Acidobacteriota bacterium; assembly: GCA_050114655.1. Classification (GTDB taxonomy): domain Bacteria; phylum Acidobacteriota; class UBA890; order UBA890; family UBA890; genus JASFRZ01. Next base: position 5,369 of record JASFRZ010000009.1, on the reverse strand, counting down.
GACTCACCCATCGCGCGCTCACCCGCGGCCAGCCAGTAGCCGATGGCGCGCTCGGCCATCCCGGCCTGCGTACAGTGCTGCGCGAGCAGCTCGGGCTCGGCCTGCTCGATGCCGGGAAACTCGGCCAGCAGCGCGTCGACGATGGAGGCGTGCATGTCGCGTCGCGCCGACTTGAGGATCGAGTCGTAGGCGGCGTCCTGGATGAGCGCGTGCTTGAAGATGTAGCGACGCTCGGAGGAGCGTCCCTTGCGATACAGAAGCTCCGCTTCGACCAGGGTGTCGAGCTCCGCTTCGAGCGTTTCCTCGTCGATTGTGGACGCGGCGCGGATGAGGTCGAAGCTGAATTCACGCCCCAGCACCGCGGCGAGCTGGATGACGGTGCGATCACCGCCGATGCGGTTGAGGCGCGCCATCATCAGATCCTGCAGCGAATCGGGGATGGCGTGCAGCGGCACCGCACCGGTCGACATCGACGAGTCGCTGAGCTCCTCCAGGGCACCGGACTCGACCACCAGATTGGTGACCTCCTCGACGAACAGCGGCACGCCATCGGTTCTCTCCACGATCCAGTCGGCGATGCCCGGCGGCAGGCGGTCGCGGCCGGTGCGCTCCTTGACCATGCGCACGATCTGCGACGAGGTCAGCCGGCTGAGCGCGATGTGAGTTTGCTGCGAGGCGCGGCTCCACGCCGGCGTGAAGCTCGGCCGGAAGGTCAGCAGCACCAGGATCGCTTCCGCCGTTCCCTCGCTCATCAGCAGGTCGAGGAAGGCAAGCGTCGACGGGTCCATCCAGTGCACGTCCTCGACGACGAACAGCAACGGTTCGCGCCGGGCGTGCGCGTACAGCCAGTCGATCAACGCCTCGAGCGTCTGGTCCTTCTGCTTGCGCGGCGTCATCTGGGCGAGCGGGTAGCGCTCGTCGGCGGGCAGCGACAGCAGCGCCAGTAGCAGCGGCATGAAGCGGGCGGGGTCGAGATCGAGCGCGCCGAGGTGCTCCTCGAGCTTGACGGCGCGCGCCGCCGGTCCCTCGTCCGGTGCGAAGCCGAGATGCCGGGTGAAGAACTCGACGGCGGGGTGGAGGCTGCTGGTGCGGTGGTACGGCGAGCAGCGCCATTGCACCACCGGGCTGGACTCGCCGGCACGGCCCTCGGCGGCACGCCGCAGCATCAGGCCGACGAGCCGCGATTTGCCGATGCCGGCTTCGCCGACGAGCTGAACCACCTGTCCCATGCCGTCGCGGGCGCGCTCCCACTTGTCGAGCAGCAGCCCCATCTCCTGGTCGCGGCCGATCAACGGGGTCAGGTGCGCCTCGTCGGTGACGTCAAGACGGCTGCGCGCGCCGGTGGCACGCAGGGCGCGGAACAGCGGTCCGCGCTGCCAGCCGGGAACGGCGGGGGTGCCGAGATCCTCGACCTCGAAGAAGCCCGCGACGGCGCGCCGGGTCGCCTCGGTGATTACCAGGGACCCGGGTTCCTGGGTAACCGACAGCCGGGTCAGAGTTTCGGAGATGTCGCCGACAATGCGATACGGGTCCTCGCCGCCGACCAGAGCCAGGCCGGTGTCGACGGCGATCGAGGCGGTGAGCGTCGCACCTGACGCGCTGCCGCGGGCGCTTCCCGCCCTGCTCGCCCCGACGATGTGCAGCGCCGCGTGCACGGCGCGCTGCGCGGCGTCCTCGAATGCGGTCGGATAGCCGAAGCAGCAGGTGACGCGCTGGTCGGCGCTCGGCAGCATCATGCCGCCGTAACGGTCGATCGCCTCAGCGCAGGTCGCGCGAAACGCTTCGATGATCTCGGCGTGGTCCTCGGGATCGACGAAGCCGTCGCCGTCGTTCGCCGACACTTCGCAGGTGCACAGGGCCATGGTGACCCGACGGCGCTCGGCCGTACGCGGCGCCGGCGGCGGCGCGGCGGCGGTGCCGGCGATCCGTGGCGCTGTGGTCGGGGTAGCCACACGCCGAGGTGCGGAGTCGGCAGATGTCGCCGACTCGCCCGGCACTGCGGCGGGCCGAGATTCCTGCGGCGCCGGCGCCGAAGTCGCCGCCGTGACGGTGCCGGGCAGCAACGCCTCGAGCGCCGCGCGAACCTCGCCGGCAGTGCCGTATCGGCGCTGCCGGTCGTTCGCCAGGCTGCGACTGATGGTGGCGGCGAGCCCCGGGGGAACGTGGGCGGGCAACGCGGCCGGCATGCCGTTGATGATCGCCGAGGTGAGCTCGAATGGCGTACCGCCGGCGAACGGGCGCCGGCCTGCCGCCAACTCGTAGAGAATGATGCCGAGCGCCCAGATGTCGCTGCGCTCGTCGGCTGCCGCACCGCGCAGCAGCTCGGGAGCCATGTAGGCGAGCGTACCGGCGATCTCCGCCGACGCCGTGCGGGTGATCTCGGCGGTCTGCTCCTCCGCGGCGATGCTGCTGTGGGCCAGGCCGAAGTCGAGCACCTTGCACGAGCCGTCGGCGTCGAGCATCACGTTGGCGGCCTTGAGGTCACGATGGATGATGCCGCGATCGTGCGCGTGCGCCAGCGCCCCGGCGATCTCGACGCCGAAGCGGATGACGCGCTCGACCGGCGCCGCCCCGTCGCGCACCAGCCGGTTGAGCGGCTTGCCTTCGACCAGTTCCATGGCGATATACGGCGGATCGCTGTCCACGCCGATGTCGTAGATGGCGCAGATGTTGGGGTGGCGCAGCGCCGACGCCATGCGTGCCTCGCGCACCAGGCTGTCGAGATCGGCCCCCGCGCCCGGATGCCGGTCGACCAGCACCTTGAGCGCCACGCGGCGCTCGAGCCGCGGGTCGTCGGCGAGGTAGACGGCGCCCATTCCGCCCTCGCCGAGCTTGCCGAGGATCTCGTACGGTCCGAGCCTGCTGCCGGGATCCACGAGCGCAGGCCCTACCTACGGAAGCCGTACTCGAGCGCGAAGTAGCGCGGGTTCATCTCGGCCAGCGGCTCGGCGAGCTTGGCGAGCTCGTCGGCGGGGCCGTGAACCTCCAGCCGCACGAACTCGGCGATTTGCAGCACCTCGTCGATCTTCTCGGCGACGTTGCCGAGGTGAACGAGCGCGGCCTCAGCGTCGACGTAGCCTTCGCGGCAAAAGGCCTCGTTGCCGTCGAAGCTGAAGCCGTAGTAGAGGCAGCCTTCCTCGGAGAGCGTGGCCTCGACGAACCCCTCGCAGTGCGCCTTGAAAGCCTCGAGCTGACCCTCTTGGACGCTGAAATACGGTTGAATCGTCACACACTTGTCATCGGTGGCCATGGTCTCTCCAGCAGACGAGGGCGAAGCGCCGGGTGAAAGTGGTTCACACTCGATCGCGTGATCGTTGTTCCGGCGGGGATCGTAGTGCAGGCCATGGGACGCCTGCCACCTCGGCGTGCCATTACCCGGGAGCGGGATCCGGGCTACCATCGGCGCCATGCTCGTGCACATCGAGAGCGATCCCCGCCGAGGCAGCGATCTCGCCGCCGAGATTGTTGCTGCCCAGGTGCGCGCCGAGCCTGCCACCGTTCTCGGGCTCGCCACCGGCAGCACGCCGCTGGCCATGTACCGGCGGCTGATCGAGATGCATCGGCTCGAGCAGCTCGACTTCAGCCAGGTGACGACTTTCAATCCGGACGAGTTCGTCGGCGTGCCCGTCGATCACCCGGCGTCGTGGCACGCGTACATGACCAAGGAACTGTTCGGCAGCCTCAACTTGACGCCGAGTCGCTGCCACCTCCCGGACGGCAACGCGCGCGATCTCGACGCGATGATCGACGCCTACACGCGCTCCATCGAGATGGCGGGCGGCATCGACCTGCAGATCGTCGGGGTGGGGGGCGACGGGCACATCGCTGCCAACGACCCGGGCTCGTCGCTCGCCTCGCGCATGCGTCGCGTGGTGATCACGCTCAACAAGCGCGGCTACCTTGCCGATGCGTTCGGCGGCGCCGACCGGATCCCGCGCTTCGCTGTCACCCTCGGGCTCGCCGACTTCCTCGACAGCGCGCACGCGGTGGTGCTGGCATTCGGCGCCGGCAAGGCCGAGGTGGTTGCGCGCATGGTCGAGGGGCCGGTGACCGCGGCGCTGCCGGCCTCGGTGCTGCAGATGCACCCGAACGTCGACGTCATCATCGACGAGGCGGCGGCTGCCGAGCTGCAGAGCGCCGACTACTGGCGTGAGGCGCGCCGGCGGGCACGCGGCTGACGAAGGGCTGCCGTCCAGAGGACTGTCCTGCGCGACCGTGGAAGTTGCAGCGTGGCGGGCCGCGGCAGCACAATGCCGGCCATGAAAACCACACTCGCTCGTCTCGTCGCCGTGTCCCTGTTCCTCGCGCTGTCGGCCGCACTCGCGGCGGCGCGCCCCCCGCAACCGCTCGCCGCCGCCGTGCCCGCATCGCAGTCGCTCGCCGACACCTACCGCGACGCCGCCAATCGCTTGATCGACGCCGCGCTCGCCGACGCCGCCGCCTGGCAGCGCCTGGCGCGGCTCACCGATACCTTCGGCCCGCGCTTCTCCGGCACGCAGAACCTCGAGGACGCGATCGACTGGATTCTCGAGGAGATGGAGCGCGACGGTCTCGACAACGTGCACGGTGAGCCGGCGATGGTCCCGCGCTGGGTGCGCGGTGAGGAGTCTGCCGAGCTCGTCGAGCCGCGACCGCGCGCGCTGCCGATGCTCGGCCTCGGCGGCAGCGTCGCGACGCCGGCGGAGGGCATCACCGCCGAGGTGCTGGTGGTGCGCAGCTTCGACGATCTCGAGGCGCGCGCGGCCGAGGCGCGCGGCAAGATCGTGTTGTTCAACGCACCGTTCACCAACTACGGCCAGACGGTGCGCTACCGCACCGGGGGAGCCGTCGCCGCGGCGCGTGCCGGCGCGGTCGCCAGCCTGATTCGTTCGGTGACGCCGTACTCGCAGCAGACCCCGCACACCGGCGGGATGAGCTATGAGGAGGGCGTGCCGCGCATCCCGCACGCCGCCATCACCGTCGAAGACGCGGACATGCTGCAGCGCTTCCAGGATCGCGGCGAGCGCATCGTCGTGCGCCTGAAGATGTCGGCGCAGACCCTTCCGGACGTGCGCTCGCGCAACGTGGTGGCGGAGATTCGCGGATCAGAATTGCCCGACCAGGTTGTCGTGCTGGGCGGCCACATCGACTCCTGGGACGTCGGCCAGGGTGCGATGGACGACGGCGGTGGTTGCGTGGCGGCGTGGGAGGCAGTGCGCCTGATGAAGGCGCTTGGTCTGCGGCCGCGGCGCACGGTGCGTGTGGTGCTGTGGACCAACGAGGAGAACGGCCTGCGCGGCGGCAATGCCTACCGCGATGCCCACACCCGTGAGCTCGATGACCACATCCTGGCGATGGAGTCCGACGGTGGCGTGTTCGCCCCCACCGGT
>JASFRZ010000008.1:0-30132 GCA_050114655.1 Acidobacteriota bacterium | reverse complement strand
AAATGTCGTTGGGGACGGATTCATGGTATCCGAGTGCCTGGTTACACGACAATGAACGGACTTGTCGGCCTGTTGCCCTGCCGATACAGGAGATCCGTTGCGTTGTATCGTTGAAGGGCACCCCGGAAACAGGCGGAGAGAACTTCCATGAATACGACCGACAATCGCTTCGTTCATTCGCGCTACGGTGTCCGCGGCGTCACAGCCGCGATCTGCTGCGTGGCGCTGGTCGCGGCAGCCACCCTCGTCGCCCTTCCGGCGCCGGCAGCTGCCGCGCAGTTCAACGCCACGGTGCGCGGCAAGGTCACTGGACCCGACGGCGAGCCGATCGAGGGTGTCAAGGTGGTCATCCGCAAGGTAGTGCAGGACCCCACCCGACCGATCGACCCCATCGAGCTGACCACCGACGAGGAGGGCAACTACTACGCCCGCAACGTCTCGCTCGGTGACACGATCCTGTCGTACGAGTACGAGGGGATGGAGTACCTGGAGGAGCGGCGCGAACTGCGCGCCGGGCCGGTGCGCATCGACGTGGAGCTGAAGGCAGTCGAGGTGCCCGAGGAGTTCGTCCAAGCGCAGGTCGCCAACGATGCCTACGGCGCGGCGGCGGACGCCTTCAACTCGAACGACTACGGCGAGGCGGTGCGGCAGGCGAACGCTGCGCTGGAGGTGCTCGACGACACGCCGGAGAACGCCGAGGCGCTGGCCTACGTGTACGCCCTGCTCGGCGCCGCCTACTCTCGCCAACGGATGTTCGATGAGGCGATCGATGCCTTCACCAAGCGGCTCGGCTACGTCGAGGATGCCGCCGCCCATCTCGAGCTCGCCCAGGCGCTCGCCGATTCCGGCGACCAGGATGCGGCGCGGCCCCACTTCGAGGCGGCGCTGGAGCTCAACCCGGACGACGCGATGACCCAGTACAACGTCGGCGTGACGATGGTCAACGCCAACGACGTCGAAGGCGGCATCGCCCACATCGAGCGCGCCATCGAGTTGCAGCCGGTATACCCGCTGGCCTACAAGAACCTCGGCTACGCCTACGCGCGCGTCGAACGTTATCAAGACGCCGTCAACGTGTTCGAGAAATACCTCGAGCAGGCACCCGACGCCGAGGACGCGGCGCAGATCCGTGACTTCATCGCCGCGCTGAAGGAAATGATCGGCGAGTGATCGGTACGCCGCGCGGTCTCGCCGCGGCGGCCTTGGCGGGTTGCGCTGCCGCCGCGCTGGCGAGCCCGGCGGCGGTGGGTGCGGCGCGGCAGCGACAGGTACCGAGCTACGGCGCCCGTGTCGAGGTGGTCCGCCTGCATGTGGCGGTGCTCGACGACGACGGGCCGGTCACCGACCTGACGGCGAGCGACTTCACCGTCGTCGACAACGGCGTGCGGCTCGAGGTCGCGCTGGCGCTGACGCCTGCAGAGGCGCCCATCGACGTGGTGCTGGCGTTCGACCAGAGCGAGAGCATTCGCCAGGCGGCGCCGACCGTGAAACGTGATGCGCGCGTCTTCCTCGACGCGCTCGGCCCGGATGACTGCGCCCTGGTGCTGCCCTTCCAGCAGACCGTTGGCCCCGGGCTGTGGGGGCCCTCGGTGGCGCCGGCGTTGCTGGACATCATCGACCTCACGTCGCTGGAGGGCGGCACCTCGCTCAATGACGCGCTGATCGTCGGACTCTCCGAGGCGCAGGGATGGAACATCCCCGACGTGCTCGCCGCGCGTGTGCTCACCGAGTACCACCCGCCGACGATCGAGGGCGGCGTCGGCATCGACCTCGGCTCAGATCGCCCCGCGGCGCCGCCGTCCGCGCCGGAGCAGCCGGGCTTTGCGCCCGGCGACCTGCCGTTTCGCGTTTTTCCCTCGAGCCTCGGGTGCGGCGCCGTCGGCGCGGATCCCGACCGTCGCAAGGCGCTGGTGGTACTGACCGACGGCGTCGATACCACCAGCCAGCGCACCTTCGGCGAGCTCCTCGGTGTAGCCCATCAGACGGACGCGCCCGTGTTTCCCGTGCTCATCGGCAACCCCGGAGCCGATGCCGCGAACGTCAACCGCGACATGCGCCGCGCTGCACGCGTCGCCGAGCAGCGTCTCGAGACGCTTGCCGAGATTACCGGCGGCAAGCTGGTACAGGGCACCGGCGCCGGTGCGCGCCTGCGCGACGCCTACGATGAGATCGTCACCATCCTGCGGGGCTCCTACTTGCTGGGCTACTACCCGCGGCGTTCGGCCGCCGATGAAGCCGCCGCCGTGCAGCGCCATCGCATCGAGGTCGAGGTCCATCGTCCCGGCGTGGAGGTGTTTGCGCGTACCGAGTACCGCGGCAACGAGGGCGACACCGCACGCGCGCGCAGCGCCCTGCGGCGCGGTGCGGCGGCGATCGTCGACGGGCGCGCCGACGAGGCGCTCGCCCAGGCGCAGATCGCCGTCGCCGCCGATCCCGAGATGGGGGACGGGTACATGCTGGCGGCGGCGGCGTTGTGGACGGCAGGCCGCGAGCAGGATGCGCTGGAGCCCCTGAGCCGGGCCTTGTGGCTGGCGCCCGGAGTGCCGGCGAGCCACTTCCTCGCCTGGCAGCTGTACTACGATCTCGGCGATGACGGGCAGGCGTGGCGGCAGGCGATCCTGGCCGAGCTCGCCGGCGCCGACATGCAGGAGCCGATGGCGATGCTGGCGCAGCGGGCGCTGGCGCCGCCGGACCTGGCCGCGCGCCTGGCGGTGCGGCGTGTCTTCGTCGAAGGGCCGAGTGGTGACGGCCCGGAGGTTTACGCCCGCCTCGCCGGGCTGTTGCGCGCTCTGTCGCGCGCAGTGTCGGATTCGCCGTACGTGGGCCTCGTGCGTGACCCGGTGGTCGCCGACTATTACCTTTATGTCGATGCCGAGGACGTCGACGCACGCCGCCCGGCCGCCCTGGAGTCGCGGCTCGAGCTGTACAACTACGTCGACCAGCGCCTGTGGCGCGAGGACATGGATATCGACGACCTCACCGATGCCGGGCAGACCAGTGCCGCGGTGGCGCGCGCCATCGGCGAGCTCGAAGAGTGGCTGCGGGAGGGTCGCTAGATGGACGACACCGGTGCCGATCCCACGGTGAGCATCGTTCCCTCGGAGCTCGAGCTCTCCGAGGAGCGTATGCGCGCAATGATCGATCGCGCGATGGAGCGCATCGTCGAGTACGTGCGCACCCTCCCCGAGCAGCCGACCCACGACACCGAGGACGCGGTGCGCGTCGCGCGCGCGCTCATCGAGCCGCTGCCGGAAGGCGGCGAGGCCTACGAGGTTCTTCTCGATCGACTTTTCGACGAGGTCATCCCGTACGGCTACAACGCCACCGCTCCCGGCTACCTCGCCTACATTCCCGGCGGCGGCCTGTTCCACGCCGCGGTTGCCGACCTGATTGCCGAGTCGGTCAACCGCTACACCACCATATGGATCCCGGCCCCCGGCCTGGCGCAGATCGAGGCGACCGTTGTCCGCTGGCTGTGCGATATCGTCGGCTACCCCGAGGGCTCGCTCGGATTGTTGACCACCGGCGGGTCGATGGCCAACTTCTCCGCCCTCTTCACCGCGCGGCGCGAGCGGCTGCCGGAGGACTTTCTCGCCGGCACGATTTACGTCTCCGATCAGGTGCACCACTCGATCCAGAAGGCGGCCATGCTGGCCGGTTTTCCGCCCGCCGCCGTGCGCACGGTGGCCACCGACGAGCGCTTTCGCATGCGGCGCGACGACCTCGTCGAGCGCATCGTCGCCGACCGCCACGCCGGCATGCAGCCGTTCATGGTGGTGGGCTCGGCCGGCACGGTGAACACTGGCGCCGTCGATGATCTGGGCATGCTCGCCGACCTCGCCGCCGCCGAGGACCTGTGGTTCCACGTCGACGCCGCCTACGGCGGCCTGTTCACCCTCACCGAGCGTGGCCGCGCCACCCTCACCGGTATCGAGCGCTCCGACTCGATGTCGCTCGACCCGCACAAGGCGATGTTTCTGCCTTACGGCACCGGTTCGCTGCTGGTGCGCGACCGCGGAACGCTGGCTCGTGCGCACGCCACCGGTGCCGGCTACCTGCCGACCATGCAGGAAGATCCGGACTTCGTCGACTTCTCCGAGATCTCCCCCGAGCTGTCGCGCGACCATCGCGGCCTGCGTGTGTGGCTGCCGATCAAGATGCACGGCATCGCTGCCTTCCGCAGCGCGCTCGACGAGAAGCTCGACCTGGCGCACTGGTTCACCGAGCAACTGCGGACCGTCGAGGGCATCGAGATCGTCGACGAGCCGCAGCTTTCGCTGGTGGCCTTTCGCCTGGCCAAATCGGGCTGCTCGTACGATCAGCTCAATGCGCTGAACCGGCGCTTCCTCGAGCAGGTCAACGCGCGCAAGCGCATCTTCGTCAGCCATGCCGTGGTGCGCGGCAGCTACGTGCTGCGCGTCTGCGTGCTGTCCTTCCGCACCCACATGCCCGACATGGAACGCGCGCTGGAGGACATCCGCGCGGTGGCGGCGGAGCTCTACTGACCGTTGACCAGCAGCCGGTAGCGCACCACCACCATCTCCTCGTTGTCATCGGGCCGAATGCCGTAGACATAGTCGCCGACCGCGAAGCTCCAGACGTACGGCACGACACCCGCGGCAAGGCGCTCGCCGTCGGCGGAGTAGGCATCGACAGGGTACTCGCTCGGCGGGCGGGTGCCGTCGCTGTCGGCGTTGGGCATCGGCGCGATGATGGCGAACAGGCGGCCGTGGCCGTCGGTGTTGACACCGGCCAGCGCGGTGTACTTCTCCGGCCAGGTGAAGTCCTCTGCACGCAGCTCTTCCTCGGTCTCGAAGGAGCGCGCGAAGGAGCTCATCATCGAGTCCTTGGCGCTGGCGGGCCAGTCGAAGCGCTCCCATGCGGTGCGCAGCGCCCACAGCATCTCGCCCTGCGGCGAGTAGGCGTACAGCTGATACTCGTGCACCGGCGTCACGTAGATCACCTCGCCGGAGCCTGCTGCCAGGTTGATGCGCGGATCGTCGAACGAGTCCAGCGCACTCTGCAGGATCGCGTGCGGGTCCCTGCTGCTGATTGCCTCCGGAGGTGGCAACGGGATCTCGAGGATGTGCGACACGACCTCGCCCTGCACGTTCTGCCGCGCCACAACGCGAGTGCCGTTGCGGTCCTCGTCGCGCTCGGTGAAGTATCCGGTCACCGTGCCGTCGGCGAGGCCCTGCATGAACACCAGGCTGCGGCGCTCGGTGGGCGCGTAGTCGGCGACGTGCTTGCCGTCGAGCGTCCACACGCTGAAGCGCCGGTTGCGCGAGTCGTTGACCACCAGCATGTCACCCGCCAAGGTCATCGCGGTGATGAAGGCGAACTCTCCCGGTCCCTGTCCCTCCTGCCCAAGGGTCTTCATATAGGCTCCGTCGGCGTCGAACATCTTGATGTCGCTGGTGCCGCCGTCGGCCACGAAGATGGTGCCGTCGGGCGCGGCAACGACGGCGCGCGGCTCGAACAACACCGCCGCCGGGTTGCTCAGATCGGTGCCGATGACGAGGTCGTCGACGAGCTCGATCGCGCCGGGGTCGCGCTCGTCGACCGGCACCGGCCCGTACTCCTTTACCGGCGTGCCCTCGGGTACCGGGATGAGCCAGTCGGCGAACATCAGGTCGGGGCCGGAGGTGCAGCCGGTGAGGCAGCAGCTCGCCAGCAGCACCGTCGTCAGAGCGAGCAGATAGATCGATGGGGTCCTTTTCATCTTCGGCCTTCCTGGGGATAGGGCCTGCGGTTGGCGGGCGGGACCGGTGTGGTCGGTTCCTGCGGCCGTTGACGGTCCCCAAGAAGAAAGACAGCAGCGGGGTGATTTGTTCGATCGCTTTTTTCCCTGCTGCCGCGGCGGGTTCAGTACTCGGAGGGATGCAGCAGGCGGATATGCCCGTTCCAGTTGCGGAAGCGAGCGGTCATCAGCAGCAGGGCGCCGTCACCGCGGATGAAGACGTCTTCGTCGGAGTCCGCCGACTCGAGCTTGATGGCCTCGTAGTCGCGGCCGCCGACGTCGAGGGTCTCGACACCCTTGAACTCCAGCCGGCCGCGCACGACGTCGTTGCGATAGCTGGGGTCGCCCGGGCGGCGCGGCCGCCGCGCCTGTTGGCGGCCGATGCGGTTGGGACGCAGCGACAGGTACTCCATGTCGGTGACACCGAGGGCCTGGAAAACGGCCGCCGGAATGGTGATCAGTGCCGGATTTTCGGTTTCGGAGACGAACACTCCGGAAGGGATGGAGAGGTTGACGTTGTCGTTGTTCGGAAGGGTGAAGTTGAAGCTGGATTCGTTGCCGTAGTCCGGCGCACGGAACAGGTAGGCGCTGCCCAGCCAGCGCAGCCGACCGTGCTTGTTGACGAAGTCGGTGTCGGATTCCTCCAGCGAGTTGCCACCGTAGCGGACCTCCACCGGGAAGCCGTAACGGTTGACGGTCACCGACATGGTGGCGCGCAGGTTGTCCATGTCCCCGCGGTCGTCGGGGTTGATCAGCGACACCTCGCGGCTGTAGGTGAAGGTGTACAGCGGCATGCCGTCGCGCCCGTGCTCGATCTCGTCGAGCCGCATGGTCCACATCTCGAACTCGCCGGCCTTGAAGATGCGCTCCGGCCCGCGTGCGTAGCGTCGCTGCTCGCCCACCCGGAAGCCGAAGGCGTCGTGCTGCGGTGCGCTGACATCGGCGTGGTACTCGGGTCGCTGAGCCGCGGGGGCGCCTCGCTGCGCCGCTACGTCCTCGGCGGGCGCGACCAGCGCCAGCGCCGAGACCAGCGTCAACGCCGCGGCCGCGGCGGCAACGGTGCGCCGATCCCCGGGTTTGTGGCGCCACCGCCCCATCGTCCGATTGTGCGTCCGCACGCTCATCAGTACTCCGACGGTCGCAGGAGGCGGATCCAGGCGTTCGCCCGCCGCATGGTGATGTTGATGCGCACCACCTTGCCGCCGGGCTCGATGAAGACATCGCCGCTGTCGCTCAAATCGACGTGCTCGACGAAGGTCGTGACCCCGGCCACCGGAATGCGTTGAGACCTGCCGATGGTGAGCGTGACGTGTCGCAGGCTGCGATCCGACATCTGCAGCGGGGTGGGGGGCTGACGCGGACCCTGATTCGTCGGCTCGGAAGCGAGCAGCGGCGTGGGGTCGAAGGACACGAACCGGATGCTCCGGCCGGTTCGCTCGAGCGCCAGGGTGTACGGCAACGCCAGCAGTCCCGGATTCACCGTCGCGGAGACAAACACGCCCCCCGGTCGTTGCGGATCGATCTCGCCGCCTCCCGGAATCCGCAGGTCGTATTCGCGGAAGCCCATCGCGTCGGGATTCAGGACCCGCAGGTGTCCTTCCTGCCAGCGAACCTCGACGTGGCCTCCGCCCGACAGGCTGCCCTGACGGTCGTCGTTGTACCAGACGCGCAGGGGAAAGCCGTTCTCATTGACCCACAGGTGCGTTTCGGTCACCCGGTAGTCGGTCTCGTCGGGGTTGAGAATGTTCTGGCGCCGGCTGAACTGGCGCTCCTCTCGGGTCAGACGGAAGTGCGCCACCGCGCCGGTGGCATTGCGGTCGATGTTGTCCAGCCGCATGGTCCACAGGATGTACTCGCCGGGCCGGAAATGGATGGCGTCAGATTCCACCACCCAACGCCGTTCCTCCCGTACGGTGAAGCCGAACATGGTGGGGGCCTGGACGCCGGCGAGGGCGTGCCCGCGTGTCGCGCCAGGTGCCGCCGGGGGGGCGCTCGGCGGCATCGCAGCGGTGTGCAGAGCGAGCGCAACAACGATGCCATACTTGATCATGGTCTCATTCTATGGACGAACGGCGATCGAGTTAAGGGAAGAGAACGCGATGCTGATGAACGCGATTCGGGTGAGCCTGGCGGCGGTCGTCGCGGTAGGCTTGCCGGCCATGGGAGAGCAGCAAACCGAGCAGCCGAGCCGCGCGGCGGTGATCGCGGCGGCCAAGGACATCATGAACGCGGCGGCGGTCTGTGCGCTGGTGACCATCGGGCCCGACGGGGCGCCGCAGGCGCGCATGATGGACGCCTTCGCGCCCGAGGACGACCTCACGGTGTGGATGGGTACGAACCGCAACACTCGCAAGGTTGCCGAGCTGCGCTCCGACGATCGCGCGACGCTGGTGTATTTCGATCGCGACGATCCCGGTTATGCCACGCTCATCGGTAGGGTGCGGATCATCGATGATCCGCAGGAGAAGCGCGCCCGCTGGAAGGACGCCTGGCGCGACTACTACCCGGGCGGTCCGGAGGGGGAGACGTACCTGCTGCTGCAATTCGTGCCGGAGCGCCTCGAGGTGGTCAGCGTCGAGCACGATATCGCCGCCGCGCCGCTGGCGTGGAAGCCGGCGATCGTCGAGCTCGCGCGCCGCTAGCTCGGAACGCGGCCGCTTTTGCGCGGGACCTTACCGCTCGCGCGGTGGAACAACCGCTGGTCGATGCCGTAATTGTCCCTACGACGAAGGCCCCGATAGACTACGGGAATCCTTCGGAGGGACTTCGCGGCGACGTCCACATATCCGCCAATGACGCCAGGTCGGTCGATGATCGGTAGCCAGCTCAACCACTACAAAATCCTCGAGAAGCTCGGCACGGGCGGCATGGGCGAGGTCTATGTTGCCGAGGACACGCGCCTCAACCGCAGGGTGGCGATCAAGATCCTGCCCGAGGACCTGGCGGCGGACCCCGAGCGGCGCGAGCGTTTCGAGCGCGAGGCGCAGACCATCGCGGCGCTCAACCACCCCAACATCGTCACCATCTACTCGGTGGAGGAATCGGACGGGCTGCACTTCATCACCATGGAGCTGGTGGAGGGTCGATCGCTCGGCGATCTGGTGCCCGACGGCGGCATGAAGCTGGCGGACTTCTTCAAGCTGGCGGTGCCGATGGTCGATGCGCTCGACGCGGCGCACAAGAAGGGCATCACCCACCGCGACATCAAGCCGAGCAACGTGATGGTCACCGACGAGGGTCGCATCAAGGTGCTCGACTTCGGCCTCGCCAAGCTGGCGCGCCAGGAGTCTCCCCTCGACCCCGCCGAGGCCGCCACCATGCTGGCGCCGTCCGATCTCACCGAGCAGGGGCAGATCCTGGGCACGGTCAACTACATGTCGCCCGAGCAGGCCGAGGGCAAGGGGGTCGATCACCGCTCCGACATCTTCTCGCTCGGCGTCGTGCTGTACGAGATGGCCACCGGCGAGGCGCCGTTCAAGGGCGATACCAAGATCTCGGTGATCACCTCGATCATGCGCGATACTCCGCCGCCGGTGAGCGACCTCAACGTCGAGCTGCCGCAGCACCTCGGCCGGGTGGTCAACCGAAGCCTGGCGAAGGACCCCGAGAGGCGCTACCAGAGCACCACCGACCTGCGCAACGAGCTCGAGGACCTCAAGGAAGAGATCGCCACCAGCGAATTGCGCCAGAGCGCCGTGAGGATGAAAGGGGCTCCGGCGGCAGCGGGCGGCGGTCTGAAGTATCTGGGTGTCGCCGCCGGAGTCGTCGCGGTCCTCACCGTCGGGTACTTGGTGTCGACGCGCGGCGTCGAGGCGCCCGATGCGCCGCCGCCGCCGGCGGTCGCTGTCGTCGACGCCAAGCCGTCGCTGGCGGTGCTGTACTTCGAGAACCTGAGTGGCGACGAGAGCCTCGATTGGCTGCGCACCGGCCTGACCGACATGCTGGTCACCGACCTCGCACAGTCGCAACAGGTGCGCGTTCTCGGCACCGATCGGCTGCACCAGATCCTCGCCGACATCGGCGCCGCCGACGACGAGATGACCTCGGCGGGGGTGGTGGCCGCGGTGGCCGAGCAGGGCAACGTCGAGACCGTGCTGCTCGGCAGCTTCGCGCGCGCCGGCAACGTCATTCGCATCAGCGCCCGGCTGCAGGAGGCCGCCAGCGGCGAGATCCTTGCCTCGGAGACGGTCGAGGGCGAGGGGGAGGAGGCCATCTTCCCGCTGGTCGATGACCTCACCAAGCGCATCAAGGCGCAGTTCGACGTCGCCGAGGAGGTGATGGCGGCCGACACCGATGCCGATCTCACCGACGTCACCACGGACTCCCTCGAAGCCTACCGCTACTACGCCGAAGGCATCCGGCTGCACGAAGAGCTGCGCGAGAACGAAGCCATCCCGATGCTCGAGCGCGCCGTGGAGATCGACCCGGACTTCGCCATGGCGCTCGCCAAATTGGCGACGGCGTACAGCAACGTCGGTGACCAGGCAAAGTCGCGCGAGTATTCGGAGCGGGCCATGGAGCACCTCGATCGCGTCACCGATCGCGAGCGCTACTACATCGAGGGGCGGCACTACTCCCTGCAGCAAGAGACTGCCGATCAGGCCATCGACGCCTATCAGAAGGCGGTCGACATGTATCCCGATCACACCTCGGCGCGCAACAATCTGGCCGCCCAGTTGCTCAACCAGGAGCGCTTCGATGAAGCGATCGGCCATCTCGAGGAGCTGCGTCGCTCGGGCATGCAGTTTCCCGGCACCTATGCCACGCTGGCCAACGCCTACGGCATGATGGGACGGTTCGACGACGGCCTCGACGTGTTGCGCGAGTACACCGCCGCGCACCCCGACAACGCAGCCGGCTTCGAGAACCTCGCCGCACAACTGGTGTGGGCGGGACGGCTCGACGAGGCGGATCAGACGCTGGAGACCGCCGAGAGGCTCGGTCGGCCCTTTCCCGAGACCGCCGGACTGCATTGGGAGATCGCCGCGCTGCGCGACGATTGGGACGACGCCGGCGATCTGGTCGAGCGCATGCTGGAGGGCGACGAGACCCGTGACCGTATCAACGGCACGTTGATGAGCGCGGTCGGTGAGCTGTTCGCCGGTGACCTCGGGGACGCGACCGACTTGCTCGACGAGCTCGAAGAAATTCCCCAGGCCCGCATCACGGCGTTCAACCAGCGCAGCACGCTGTACCTCGATCTCGGCGACTTCGACGCCGCGCTGGCGCTCGCCGACCGTCAGGCGTCACTCGCCGGCGCCGACCCGCAGATGATGCTCGACAGCGTGGCCGGGCGCGCCCTCGCCATCGGGGCGCGCTCGGGTGTCGCGGCTGCCGAGGTGAGCGTCACCGAGCTGTGGGATGCCGTCGAGGCGCTCAACCTGCCGGCGCGTATCATCGCGCGCGAGGAGCGCCGTTTCCGCGCCCAGCTCGCCTTCTACGCCGGGGAGTGGCAGCAGGCCGTGACGTTGTTCGACGAGGCGCTCGACCGCATGCCGCCGCGCGCCGCGCGCGGCGACACCCAGAGGCCGCGCGTGCACTACATGCTCGGGGTGGCGCAGTTCGAGCTCGGCGACCTCGATGCCGCCGAGGAGAACCTGCTCCTGGCGCTCGATATGCCGGGACACGTCTACGAGCCGATCGCCACCGTGCGCGCCCACTGGTACCTCGGCAAGATCTATGAGGCACGCGGCGACACGGCACGCGCCCGCGAGCGCTACCAGCGCTTCGTCGATTATTGGGGCGCCGGTGACATCGACGGGGAGCGCGTGGAGTACGCCGAGGACTGGCTCGACGCCCACGACTGAGCGGCGGAGGGGGCGGCCGGCCCGAGGTCCATCGTGACGCCGCGCCGCATGGCCTCGCGAATCGCCTGCCGCAGGCCGGCCGGTACGTCGTAGCCCAGCTCGAGGGCGTGGTTCATCGATTCGCGCGCCCTACGCAGCCGCCCGAGGCTCAGATAGACGACCGCCAGGTTGTTGTACACGAGGCCGCCGCCGGTGCCGAGATCCAGGGCGGCGAGGTAAGCGTCCTCCGCAGCGGAGAATTGCTCGAGTTGCAGCCGCGCGTGGCCCAGGTTGACCCACGCGGTGCGCAGCGTCGGATCGATGGCCGCGGCGCGCTCGTAGTGTCTGCAGGCAATCTCGTTCTTGCCCATCGTGGCGGCCAGGGCCCCCACCCTCAGCCAGGTGATCGCGGAGTCCAGATCGGCGCTCGTCAGCCGCCACATCATGCGCAGCATCTCGCCCTGCAAGGGCGGCTGCTGGGTGCGGATCATGCGATCGCGGTGCAGCTCGAACAACGCTGCATTGAGCTCGTCCACCCGTGTTCCCGGCGTCAGCGGATCCATCAGGTAGTCGTCGCCCCGGCGGTGGATCCCGCCGAAGATGTGCGCGACCTCGTGCGCCAGCAGCCTGCCGACATTGCACAGCGGCCGGCCGACGCGCAGCGCCACGTACCCTTGCGAGTAGGCCGCCAGCCCGTCGTCGTGTCTGCCGATGCCGGTGACCGGAGGCGTGGCGACGGCCGGAACGAGGCCGATTACCAGATCGGCGCCGTCGTCCTCGACGTTGCGGATCAGGTGCCTGCGCAGCTCGCTCACCTCGCCGTCGATCGGAGCATCCACCCAGACGACACGATCGCGAATGTGCAGGCGCCTGCCGACGGCCATGGCGAGAAGCTCGCTGGCGCGCGCCGTGGCGCAGTGGAAGCCGCTGAACCAACCCGGTTGCCGGACGAGCTCGGGCACCGCGGCGACGCGCACCTGCAGCTCCGGTCCGGCGGCGGTCGGCGGGGCACCGCGTTCGGAGGACGCCGTGGCCACCGGCAGGCCCGCGAGGCACACCACCCCGCTGACGACCAGCGAGCGCAAGCTGGGGCGGCACAAAGGCATCATTTGAATGGCTTGTTCCCGACCGCGGCGCCCGCGGCGGACGTGACGAACCATCCACCCGCGATCGCGGCCGGTGCCCGGCTAGCATGTCGGCTAACGGCGCCCAATTCAAGGGTCAGCGGTTGCCGGAAGCCATCCTCGTCGCCTCCGACAGTCCACGCAGCCGCGCCATGCTGGCGATTCCGAAGATCGGCCCTACCACCAGCGTGGCGAAGGCCCACTGCCAGCCGACCACGGCGACGAGTTGGGGGATCAGCCAGATGGTGAACATGGTGAGCAGGAACCCCAGGCTGGTCTGCACGGTGAGCGCGGTGCCGATGTGCTCGGGGTCGGCGAGCTCGCTGATGGCGGTGGAGAACTGCGCGCTGTCGGCGACCACGGCAAAGCCCCACAGCAGGCACAGCGCGGTCAGCAGGGCCGGGGAGCCGAACAGCGGGCCGGCGATCAGGCAGCAGATCCCGGAGATGACCAGGCTGCCGATCGACACCGTGGTGCGACCCCATCGGTCGGCCCACTTGCCGGCGACGACGCTGCCCAGCCCGCCTGCCGCGATGGCGCCGAAGCCCGCCAGCCGGGCGCCGGTCTCCGACCAGCCGGCCTGCTGGTAGCTGGCGAGCAGGAAGACCGGCGTCCACGACCACATGGCGTACAGCTCCCACATGTGGCCGAGGTAGCCGAAGTTGGCCAGGCGCGAGGGCCGCTCGCCGAGGGCGCGGGTGGCGTAGCGCCAGTTGAAGCGGCTCGCGGTGGGCAGGAAGGGGCCCGGTTTGGCGAACGCGCCCACCAGCAAGGCGCCGAACGCGGCCGACGCCGACGCCACCAGCAGCACGCTGCGCCACGGCGGCATGCCGGCCTCGCCGCCGAGGATCGGCAGGGCGTTGATCAGGTGGGGGGATGCCGAGCCGATGGTCAGGGCCCCGACCAGCAGGCCGATGCCGAGGCCGCGGTCCTCCTTGCACCAGGTGGCCATCAACTTCATACCCGGTGGGTAGACGCCCGCCAGGCACACGCCGGTGAGTGCACGTAGCACGATGGCGATACCGGGGGCGTCGGCGAACAGCGCGATGGCGGCGTTGCAGCCGGCGCCGGCGAGGGTGGAGATGGCCACCAGGTGCTGCGCCGGGATGCGATCGGCGAGGTTGATGAGCGCGGAGAACAGCGCCCCGATGACGAAGCCCGCCTGCACCGATATCGTCAGCCACGACTGCTGGCTCCCGGTCAGATCCCACTCGCGGGTCAGCTGCGGAACGACCGCCGAGGCGGAAAACCACAGCGCCATGGCGAGCAGCTCACCGACGGTCAGCAGCCACAGCCTGCGCCACTTCTCGCTCATATCCACCCCAGCAGCCAGCCGATGGCCGCGCCGGCGAGCACCAGCGCGGCGGCGTTGACGCGCCACCAGACCGCCGCTGCGGCCGCCGCCACACCGAGCAGCACGGTCTGCCAGTCGACGAATGCGGCGATCGCGAGGCGCAATGTCACCACCGTCATGAGTGCCACCGCGCTGGCGTTGACGCCGTCGAGGAAGGCGCGAAAAGTGGGCGAGGCGCCGAGCCGCGGCAGGATGCGCGCCAGCAGCGAGACGAACAGGAACGACGGCAGGAAGATGCCGAGGGTTGCGACCACCGCGCCCGCCGGGCCGGCAACGACGTAGCCGACGAAGGTCGCGGTCGACAGCACCGGACCGGGGGTGAACTGGCCGATCGCCACCGCGTCGATGAGCTGTTGCTGGGTGAGCCAGCCGTAGTCCCGCACCAGACCGCCCTCGAGGAAGGCGAAGAGCACATAGCCACTGCCGTACAACACGCTGCCGATGGTGAGGAAGTAGACGAACAGCTGCGCGAGCGAGACGCCGGCGACCTGCGCCGCCGCACCGAGCGGGGCGAGCGTCGGCGCCAGCTTGCCGGTCGTCCACAGCGCGGCGCCGGCAATGGGGCCGCTGTCGCCGCCGTTGACCGGGGTGTGGGAAGCGCCCGCCCCGTTGCCGTCGTCCGGTGACACGGACGCAACGGGGCGGCCGCGCGACCCCGGCGGGATCAGCAGCACCGCGATGACGCCGCCGGCGAGCAGCGCGAGGACCTCGTTGGCGCCGAACAGCGCGGCCGCCGCCACCGCCACGGCGATGATCACCAACATGCCGCGGCGCAGGGCCTTGCGCGACAGCTTCCACAGCGCCCCGAAGACGATCGCCACCACCACAGGCCGGATGCCGTAGAGGATCGGATCGGCCTGCGGCAGGGTGCCGTAGCGGACATACAGCCAGGCGAGGGCCGTGGTGATGGCGACCGCCGGCAGGATGAACGCGCTGCCGGCGATCGTCAGTCCGGCGAGCCCGCCGCGGGCCCAGCCGATGTGGATCGCCATTTCGGTGGAGTTGGGCCCGGGGATCAGATTGGTGGCGCCGACCATGTCGAGGAAGCGCTGGTGGGTCAGCCAGCCGCGGCGCTCGACGACCTCGTCTTCCATCATCGCGATGTGCGCGGCGGGGCCTCCGAAGCCGATCATGCCGAGCTTGAGGAACAGCCTGGCGAGGTCGCCGAGGTCGTTGTCGGATGCGTCGCTCATCGCCCCTCCAGGGATGGTCCGGCAAGCCTAGCACCCTCTCCGGCTCCCGCTTGTTTTCTAAGATGACAAGGTCTTATTATTGACTTGCGAGGTGCTGCACAAGGTAGGAGGTAGTCGCATGCGTGTTCCTTCAGCGACTGCGATCTTGCTCGGCGTGAGTGCTCTCTTGCTCGTCGCAGCGTGCGCCACCCAGGATGCCGGCGTCGAGCCGAGTGAGTTCTTCTTGCCCCTCGGTGACGCGACAGCCGGCCGGGAAGCCTTCATCGAGCTGTACTGTTACTACTGCCACCAGGTTCCCAGCGATCCGGACATGCCGGGGCTGGTCGGCGACACGAAGGGCCCGGACATCGGCGCACGACAAGCCGAACGGTCGCGCGACTGGATCGCCATGTCGATCATCGCACCCGGCCACGAGATGCCCCCGCTCATGCGTTTGCCGCAGTCCCCGATGGGTGACTACAAGGACGTCATGACCGTCCGGCAGCTCATGGACCTGGTTGCGTTCATCCAGAACGCCGAGTGAAGTAGAAAGCCCGACTCCCCGACCGGACGCCAATACCCCGGGTTGGCGAAAGGGTGAAGTCTTGTCAAACTAGCGCCGCTATCGCGGCGGCAGGACGCCGGTTTGCCGGTGTGCTGCGCCGAGTATCCGTCCCACCGGCACGCCAACCAGGAGGCAGCGCCCGAATGGTCGACTCTCGATCCCCACGCAGGTCTGTCCGCGTTCAGCGCCACAAGAGGTTCCTCACACTCGTTCTGGCGGCCGCTCTGATCATCCCGCCGATGATGCTGAGCCGCGCCGCGACGGCCACCAGCCTGGCGGCGGAGGGCTGGATGTCGGCCAGCGCCGCAGCCACCGGCTGGGAGGCCGAGTACATTGCGGCGGCACGTGCCGAAAAGGTCGGCGGGCAACGCGGCGGGGGTGGCAGCGGCGCGCAGGCCGCGCCCACCCAGACCATCGAGGAGCGCACCGTCGACCTGCAGCGCATGGACGGCTTCATGCCCCTGTATTGGGACGCCGACAGCGGCCGGCTATTCATGGAGATCGGCCGCTGGAACGAGGAGATTCTCACCCTCGCCGGCCTCGCCACCGGTCTCGGCTCCAACGACATCGGCCTCGACCGCGGTATCTCGCAGGGCAGCCAGGTTGTCTACTTCGAGAAGGTCGGCCCGAAGATCTTCATGGTCGAACCCAACTACCGTTTCCGCTCCAGCTCGAGCAACCCCGAGGAAGTGAAGGCGGTGACCGACGCTTTCGCGCCCGCCATCCTGTGGGCCTGGACCCCCGAAGCACAGACCGGCGACCGCGTGCTGGTCGACATGACGCCGTTCCTGCTCACCGACCACAACGGCGTCGGCAACCGTATGGGTGGCTATCGCGTCGAGGCGAGCCGCAGCGCGGTGTACATGCCGATGACGATGAACTTCCCGCAGAACACCGAAATGGAGGTCACGTTGACCTTCGTGCCCAGTGGCGGCGGGGGCGGCGGGGGCGGCGGCCGGGGTGGTCGCGGCGGCGGCAACTTCTTCGAGGGCGTCGGCTCGGTGGCGGCCTCGTCGTCGGCGCCTGTTCTGCGCGTCCACCACGCCTTCGTACAGCTCCCCGACGACAACTACGAGCCGCGCGTCTACGATCCGCGCTCGAGTCTCGGCGGCGCCACCTATGAGGACTACTCCGTTCCTCTCGGCGAGCCGCTCGAGCAGCGCTATATCCGCCGGCACCGCCTCGAGAAGGTCGATCCTACCGCCGAGGTGTCGGATGCGGTCGAGCCGATCATCTACTACCTCGACCCCGGCACGCCGGAGCCGATGCGCAGCGCGCTGCTCGAAGGTGCCGGCTGGTGGAACCAGGCGTTCGAGGCGGCTGGCTACCGCAACGCATTCCAGGTACAACTGCGTCCCCCGGACGTGTCGAGCAACGACATTCGCTACAACGTGATCAACTGGGTGCACCGCTCGACGCGCGGCTGGAGCACCGGCGGCTCGGTGACCGACCCGCGCACCGGGGAGATCATGAAGGGGCTGGTCACACTCGGCTCGCTGCGCGTGCGGCAGGACTACCTCATCGCCGAGGGTTTGCTGGCGCCCTACGTCAACGGCGACGAAAACCCCCAGGTACTGGCGGACTGGGCGCTGGCCCGCCTGCGACAGCTCGGCGCGCACGAGACCGGGCACACACTCGGTTTCGCACACAACTACTACGACAGCTCGCAGGGGCGCACGTCGGTGATGGACTACCCCCATCCGCTGGTGACGCTGAACCCCGACGGCACCTTTGACTACTCGCAGGTCTACGACGTCGGCATCGGCGCTTGGGACAAAGTGGGCATCGCCTACGGCTACCAGGACTTTCCTGATGGCACCGACGAGCAGGAGGCGTTACAGGTCATCCTCGCCGAGGCCTGGGACCAGGACCTGCGCTTCATGACCAACCAGGACATCACGCCGAGCCCGCGCGTCAACCAGTGGTCCAACGGCATGGACCCGGCCGCCGAGCTCAACCGGATGATGGAGATCCGCGCCGTGGCGCTGTCCAACTTCGGCGAGCGCAACATCCGCCGCAACGCGCCGCTGGCAACGATGGAAGAGGTGCTGGTGCCGCTGTACCTGTACCATCGCTTCCAGATCATCGCCGCGGCCTCGTCGGTGGGCGGCGTCAACTACATCTACGCGCTGCGCGGCGACGGGCGTGATGCGGTCTCGCCGGCGCCGCGCGCCGACCAGATCGCGGCACTCGACGCGTTGCTGGCCACCGTCTCGCCCGAGGCGCTGGCCCTTCCCGAGTCGGTGCTCGATGACCTGCCGCCGCGGCCGAGCGGCTGGGGCGGCTCGCGCGAGCTGTTCCCGGGCTACACCGGTTCGACGTTTGACGTCATCGCCCCGGCGGTGGTCGCCTCCGACCTCACCATGTCCGAGTTGCTCGATGCACAGCGTGCCGCGCGGCTGGTGCAGCAGCACGCGCTGGATGAGTCGCTACCCGGCCTCGAGGAGGTCATCGAGCGGATGATCGACGCCACCTTCGGGGTGACGCCGGCGAACGGCTACCAGGCCGAGATCAGTCGCGCCGTCGAGCGCGTAGTCACCGATCACCTGATGAGCCTGGCGGCCGGGGCCGCGATGTCGCAGGTGCGCGCGGTGTCGACCCAGGCGCTGGTTGCACTGCACGATACGCTGGAGTCCGCCACCGGCCTTTCCGACGCCGACGCGGCCCACTACGCGCTGCTGGTGCGCGACATCGAACGATTCCTGTCGCGCCCCGGTGACGTCTACGTGCAGGCGACCATCCCCAACGCCCCTCCCGGCGAGCCGATCGGCGAGCCGGCGATGGATTATCTCGGGGCCTACTCCGGGGTGGACTTCCTGATGGGGTTGGAACCCTACTGCTCGCAGGACCCCCTGTTCTATCGCCAGAGGTAAGTCCGCGCGCCGCTGCCAGCTACAAGGTGTGGGCTGTATCCGAGTTGCTGATGTTGTCGTAGAGGGAACGGTCGCCCGCGAGGGCGGCCGCGACCTCGAGGCTGTACAGCAGCACGGTGGCGGCGTAGTAGATCCACACCATGAAGATCACCACCGCGCCCACCGAGCCGGTGAAGTTGCGCACGGTGGCGGCGTAGCGCAGGTAGGAGCCGAGGAGCTGCTCGGCGACCTCCCACAGCAGCGAGCCGACGATGGCACTCGGCAGCAGTATGCGCAGCGACAGGATCTGCGGGGTCAGCGCCTGCAGTATCAGGCCGAATACGATGGTTCCGGTGATCAGCGAGGTTGCCAGCGTTACCAGGCCGCTGGCGTCGGCGAAGGCGATGATCTGCTGCGCCCACGGGGCCTGGAAGCTGTGCAGCACCGAAGTGATGTTCTGCAGGACGAACGACGCCACCAGCAGCACGGTGGCGGCGAAGAACATCAGGAATGGCCTGGCCCATGCCCACAGCGCGCGCAGGGCGAAGTGGCGCCAGTCCATCGCCTGCACCGGGCGGCGAAAGATCTGCGCCACCGCGGTGCCGACGGCGGCGAACACAAGGTGGGCGATCCACAGGCTGACCAGGAGCGCGGCGAGGCCGATGGCGCCGCGGTACTCGATGAAGCTCGCCGCCACCTCCCGGATCTGCTCCGGCATGTCGGGAACGAGCTGGCTGATGCGGTCGAGCGCCGCCTCCATCCCCTGCTGCTCGCTGCCCAGCACGTAGCCGAGCAACGCCGCCAGCAGGCTGATGAACGCCGGCACCGACAACAGGGCGTAGTAGGAGATCGCCGCGCACTGGTTGAACAGCCCATCGGCGATGAAGTTGTTGGCGCCGACGAACATCGCGCGTGGCAGCTGGCGAAAGGCCATGCCGTAGGATTCGAGTTGGTGCAGCGTCTCGACCGCGCTCTCGGTTGCCGAAAATCTCGTCATGTCACCGCCGTCTGCGCCTGGCGGGCGCCTTCCTCTTCGTTCACGGTGTGCAGGATAACCAGACCGACGACGAAGAACACGCCGAGCGACAGGATGGCGCTACGGATGCCGACGAGCGCGTAGACGCTGCCGTACACCAGCGGGCCGAGCACCGCCGAGAACTTGCCGGCGATGCCGTAGAAAGCGAAGAACTCGGCGCTGTTGGCGTCGGGTGTGAAGGTTCCCTGCAACGCGCGGCTGGCCGACTGGCTGCCGCCCAGCACCATGCCGACGATGACGCCGATGGCGAAAACCTCGTAGGTCGGATTGCCGGTGAAGCCGATGAAGCGCCCCCAGATGGCGACGCCGGTCCACACCAGCAGGGTGATCGTGATGGTGGTCTTGTTGCCGATGCGGTCGGAGATCGAGCCCATCAGCAGCGCGCCGACGAAAGCGGTCGCCTGGATCATCAGGAACAGGCCGACGATGGCGCCGTCGGAGAAGCCGAGCACCTCATCGACGAAGATCGCCGCCACCACGATGGTGGTCTGGATGCCGTCGTTGTAGATCAGGAAGGCGACGAGGAACTTGGTGAGCTCGCGGTAGCGGCGCAGGTTGCGCAGCGTCTTGCCGACGCGGGCGATTCCGACGCGCAGGTAGGTGCGGCCGGCCGGCAGCGCGACCGCCGGGCGCCGCTCGCGCAGCCACAGGAAAGTGGGGATGGCGAACACGCCCCACCACACCGCCACCGACAGGAACGTGTCCTGCGGGGTGAACGGCGCATCGAAGCCGATCCATTGCGGGTACGACAGCATCGCCAGGTTGATCGCCAGTACCGCCGCACCACTGATATACCCGAGGGTGAAGCCGAAGCCGGAAATCCAGCCGATGTTCTTCGAGGTCGAGATCTCGGGCAGGAACGCGTTGTAGAAGATGTTGCTGGCGCTGAAGCCCACCTGGGCGAGGATGAAAAAGATGGCGCCGCGCCAGTACTGGCCAGCATGGGCAAAGTACAGCATCGCCGTGGCGCCGACCCCGAGGTAGCAAAAGAAAGCCAGGAACTTCTTCTTGGACCCCGACGAGTCGGCCGCCGCGCCGAGCACCGGCGCGAGCACTGCGACGATGAGCATCGCGGTCGCCAGCGTGTAGGTGAACAGTGTCACCCCGGGGATCCGCAACCCTCCGATGACGACGCCCTGCTCGCCGCCGGCGAGGACCTCGGCGAAGTAGCGGTTGAAGATGACCGCCAGGATGGTGGTCGCGAAAGGCGAATTGGCGAAGTCGTAAAGGCCCCAGCCCCAGATCGCGCGCGCGGATACCTCTTCTGGCCGGTCGGTCATCGAATCGTGCGGTCGCCCCTCCGGCGCCACCGGGCGGGCCTTGCCGTCACCCCTCCACCGGGCTCGGTGAGGCCCCCTCGTCGGCGGCGACACGTCCCTGCTCGAGTTGCAGCAGCCAGTCGAGATGCGGCAGGTTGAGCGGCTTGGTGAAGACGTCGGCCGCGCCGAGGTCGAGGCTGCGCTTGACCGAGTCGTCGTCGGCCTTGCCGGTCATGGTCCAGATCGTGCCGACGTTGAGCGATTCCTCGCGAATGCTCTCGAGTACCTCGAGCCCGTCGAGCTTGGGCAGGAAGATGTCGAGCAGGAACAGATCGGCGCGATGGCTGCGCAGATCGGCGAGGGCCTGTTCGCCGTCCGTCACGGTGACCACCGCGTAGCCGCGTCGCGACAGGAAGCGCGTGAGCAGGTCGCAGATCAAAGGCTCGTCATCGGCTACCAGGGCTCGCATACCCCAACCCGTCGTTCGGACCCGGGCACGCACCACGCCGCCCGAGATGGTCGTCCAGCCCCTCAGGCTGAATCGAACTCAGGTGGCAGTGTAAGGGGTCGGTGGAAAGCGCCGAAAGGCCTTTCCGCCACGCCCGACGACCTGTGGTCGAACGCGGTGTTGATCAGGCCTGCAGCGTCCCGACCTTCTCCTGCAGCTGCCCGTTGCGCAGCATCTCGAGCGTGATGTCGCAGCCGCCGATGAACTCGCCGCCGATGAATACCTGCGGGATGGTCGGCCAGGCGGTGATCTCCATCAGCGTGGCGCGGTAGTTGTCGAGATCCTCGAGCACGTTGGTGGCAGTGAAATCGACGCCGATCGAGCGCAGGGCATCGCAGGTGGCCTTGGAGAAGCCGCACTGCGGCCACTCGGGCGTACCCTTCATGAAGACGTGCACCGGGTTGTTGGCGATCGACTCCTCGATCTGCTGCTTGAGCTCTGCGGACATGATCGTTACTCCTCTGGGACCACCGTGTGCACCTGCAGCGCGTGCACCGCGTTGGTCAGTTCTTTGCCGACGGCGCGATACACCATCTGGTGCTGCTCGACCAGGCTCTTACCGCTGAAGGCGCGCGAGATCACCTGCACGCCGAAATGATCGCGGGTGCCGGTGAGGTCCCGGACGCTGACCTGGGCGTCAGGAATTCCCGCCTCGATGAGTGACTTGAGCTGCTCCGGATCCACGGTGTTCTCGTCGTCGCGGAATGGCAATGAAAAAAGAGAGCGGTGCCGAGCGGCAGCCGCTCTCTGAGTGTAGCGTCTGGTACCCGGTGAGGCGAGGGCCCGGCCGCCCGGGTGGCCGGGCCTATTCTGCCTCAGCGCACGTTGCGCCGCGGCCCGCGCCCGTCCGCACCCTGGCGAGGCCGATCCTGTGCGTCCCGGCGCCGTGCCGGCGCCAGCTCCTCGAGGGTGGCGCGCTGCTCGGCCGACAGCAGGCCGCCGACGGTCTCGTCGAAGCGCAGCGTGGCCATCTGGCCGGCGATACGCTGCTCGGAGAGCTCGCGTAGCTTGGCCTCGATGGCGGCGAGGTCACGGCTGTCGGCGTTCATCAGATCGCGCAGGGCCAGCTCGTCGATCTGGGTCGCGGCGCGCCGGTTGATCTGCTCCTCCTGCAGCGCGCGCTGCGCCGCCAGGATCTGGTCGCGCTGCTCCGCGCTCAGGCCGATCTCGTCGGCGTGCGCCAGCGCACGGGCCGCCAGCCCGCCGCCGCCCATGCGGCCCCGCGGCCCGCGGCCGCGGTCGGCGGCCATGCGCCCGCGTTGAGCGCCGGGCGCCACTCCGGGTTGCCCGCCCGGCCCCGGACCGAAGCCGGGGCCGATGCCACCACCCGGGCCGGGTCCCATGCCGGGTCCCGGGCCCTGGCCCACGCCGGGGGCCTGCGGAGCACTGTGCTGTGAGTAAGCCACCGCCGGCGCGGCCAGCAGCAGCGTCAATCCGATGACCAACGAGTACTTGACGAGGCGTTCTCTCATGTCGACCTCCTGGGTTCGGTGGGTTGAATCCCGGGCGTCGCAGCACCTCGCGCCTGCGGCGCCATCTTCCGTTCTGTTCTACGGAATGATGACGCCGTGCGCCGTTTATCGTCAGTAATCGTTTGGTAAAGGTTTGTAAGGTGCCGGCGAGCAGCAGCGGATGCAGCGCCTCGTCAAGGCACGATGACGCGATCACCGCCGCGGTTGTAGACGACCTTCCCGCCGATGATCGTGAAGACCACCTCGGTGTCGAGGATCTCCTCTTCGGGAATCGTCATGATGTCGCGGTCGAGGATGGTGATATCGGCGAGCTTGCCGGGGGTGATCGACCCCTTGATGTCTTCCTCGAAGGCGGCGAAGGCGGTGTTGATGGTGTAGGAACGCAGTGCCTCCATGCGGCTCATGCGCTGCTCGGGATAGAAGGGCTCGCCGTCAGCCATCATGCGCGACACGCTGGCGTAGAAGGACGGGATCGGATCGACCCGCTCGACCGGCGCGTCGGTGCCGTTGGTTACCACCGCGCCCGACCGCATCAGGTCCTGCCACACGTAGGCGCCCCACTCGGCGCGCTCGGGGCCGAGCCGCGGGGTCACCCAGGGTGCGTCCGAGGTGCAATGGATGCCCTGCATCGAGGCGATGACGCCGAGCTGGCCGAAGCGCGGGATGTCGTCGGGGTGCAGGTGCTGGGCGTGCTCGATACGGAAGCGGGCGTCATCGGCCTCCTCCGGATGGGCCGCGAAGGCGCGCTCGTAGATGTCGAGCACCTCGCGGTTGGCGCGGTCGCCGATGGCGTGGACACAGAGCTGGTAGCCGTTCTCCAACGCACGGTTGGCGATTTCCTCGATGAGCACCGGGTCGCCGGTGTTATGGCCCGATGAGCTCGGTTCATCGGCGTACGGCTCGAGCAGCCAGGCGCCGCGCGGGCCGAGCGCGCCGTCGATGGCCATCTTGATGGCTCGCACGGTGAGCATGTCGTCGCCGTAGCCGATGACGCGCTGCGCCTGCAGGGTCTCGGCGTCCATCGCGCCGCCGCGTAGCATCACCCACATGCGCACCTGCAGCGCGCCCTCGTCGACGCCGCGCTTGAACATGTCGATGGTGTCGATGCCGGAGCCGGCGTCCTGGAAGCTGGTGATGCCCTTGCTGATGACCTCCTGGGAGGCGAGCTCCATCTGCCGCCAGGAGCGCGCCGCGCGGTCCTCGTCGGTCATGCGGTTCTCGATGTTGCGCGTCGCCTGGCCCAGTACGCTCGAGGCGCGCTCGACGAACACCCCGATCGGCTCGCCGTCCGGACCCATGATGATCTCGCCGCCGTCGGGCTGCGCCGTGTCCTTGGTGACCCCGGCGAGCTCCATGGCGTAGGCATTACCGAACGAGGCGTGACCCGAGGCATGGCGCAGGATCACCGGGTTCTCGCGGCTCACCGCGCTGACCGCGTCGTGTGTCGGGAAGCCCCGCACGGTGTTGGATTCGTCCAGGTCGGTCATCTTCTCCTGGTGCCAGCCGCGCCCTTCGATGAGCTGGCCGGGCTCGGCATCGGCGACCGCTGCGGCCACCATGTCGACCACCTCCTGCCAGCTCGTCACGTCGAGCAGGTCGAGGTTCATGACATTGGAACCGATGCCCATGAAGTGGCCGTGGCCCTCGATGAAGCCGGGGATGGCAAGCGCGCCGTCGAGGTCGATCAGCTCCGTGTCCTCGCCGATGTAAGGCTCGACCTCGGCGTTGCTGCCGACGAGCTCGATGCGGCCGTCGTTGATCACGATCCCCTCGGCCTCGGGGACGTTGTCGTCGACAGTGACCACTTTGCCGTTGTAGACCACCATGTCGGCCGGCTCGACGTCGGAGGCGGGGCCACAGGCGCTGGCGAGAGCGAAAAGCAACAGAACGCCGCAGACCAGCAGACGACGGGAAAGCGGTGAAGGTGCGTGGCGATGCATCGTCATCGGGTTCCTCCCGGTTGGCGGGCAACAGCGAGCGCCGGACGTGTCCGGCGGTCCTGACAGCCCGCCGAGGATCCTGGGGGCAGCGTGCCGGGGGCGCCGGAAAGGGCCGTTTCGCACGACCCTGCCTGTCCCGCAGGGTAGGCAAACCCGACGCTCCGGTCAACGGCGCCGGCTTCAGCTGGCGCGCCCGCGTGCGGCGGGATACGTTTCGGGTATACGGGAGGCGACCATGCTCACCAAAGCGCGCGACATTCTCCGCGAGACCCCGCTGATCGACGGCCACAACGATTTGCCGTGGCAGTTCCGCAAGCGGGTCAACAACCATCTCGGCAAGATCGATCTCGGCGCCGACACCGCGCTGCTCGATCCACCGCTGCACACCGATATCGAGCGCCTGCGCGCCGGGCACGTCGGGGCGCAGTTCTGGGCGCTGTACGTGCCCTCGTCGTGCGAGGGGCCGGGTGCCGCACGTATCCTCTTCGAGCAGATCGACGTGACGCGGCGCATGATCGCGCGCTACGGAGACACCTTCGCCCTGGCCACCAGCGCCGACGGCATCATGCACGCCTTCAGTGAGGGCAAGATCGCCTCGATCCTCGCCATCGAGGGCGGCCACGCAATCGAGAACTCGCTTGCCGTGCTGCGCCAGGCGTACGTCGCCGGGGCACGCTACATGACGTTGACGCACAACGACAACATCGCCTGGGCCGACGCCGCCACCGACGAGCCGCGCGTCGGCGGCCTGAGCCTGTTCGGCAGGGAAGTGGTGCGCGAGATGAACCGCATCGGCATGATGGTCGATCTGTCGCACACCGCGCCCGCAACCATGCACGATGCCATGGACGCGTCCGAGGCGCCGGTGCTGTTCTCGCACTCCGGCGCGCGCGCCGTCTGTGATCACCCGCGCAACGTTCCGGACGACGTCCTCGAACGGGTGCGCGACATCGAGGGACTGGTGATGGCCACCTTCGTGCCGCCGTTCGTGTCGGTCGAGGCGCGTGACCATCGTTACGCGTGGGAGGAGGAGCGCCGCCGACTCGAGGCTGACGGTGTCGAAGAGGACGAGGTCGAGCGCCGTGGCGAAGCCTGGCTGGAGGAGCACCCGGCGCCGCGGGCGACGCTGCAGCAGGTCGCCGATCACATCGACCACCTGCGCGACGTCGCCGGCATCGATCACGTTGGCATCGGCAGCGACTTCGACGGCATCAGAATGGTGCCGAAGGGCCTCGAGGACGTCTCCAAGTACCCTGACTTGTTCACCGAGCTGCTGCAGCGCGGCTACAGCGCCGACGACGTAGCCAAGATCGCCGGCCGCAACCTGCTGCGCGTGATGTACGAGGTAGAGGCCGCCGGCGAGCGCATCGACGCGCTGCGTGATCCCTCCGAGGCGCGTATCGAGGAGCTCGACGAGGGCTTCTGACCGATCACCTCCGCAAACGGCGGAAAGAGGTTGCCGTGGACCCTGTCTGGTGGATCCTGCTTTCCGGCGTCTTGATGACCGCCGTGGCGCTCTCCGGCGCCTTCTTGCTGCTGTTGCCCGAGAGAGCTTTCCAGCGCCTGCTGCTGCCGCTGGTCGGATTTGCCGCCGGTGCGTTGCTCGGTGGTGCCTTCTTCCACATGATCCCGGCGGCGATCGCGCGTTCTCCCGACGATGCCACGGTGTTCCTCTGGGTGCTGGCCGGCTTCACGCTGTTCTTCGCCCTCGAGCAGTTCCTGCACTGGCACCATTGCGCGCGCGCCGAGGCGGATTGCCGCCACCCGCTCAACTTCCTGATCCTCATCGGCGACGGAGTGCACAACTTCATCGGCGGGCTCGGCGTCGCCGGCGTCTTCCTGTTCGACGTGCGGCTCGGGATCGCCGCCTGGCTCGCCGCGGCGGCGCACGAGATTCCCCAGGAGATGGGTGATTTCGCCGTGCTCGTGCACGGTGGCTGGAGCAAGGGCAAGGCGCTCTTGTTCAATGTGCTGTCCGCGACGACTTTCCTGGTCGGCGGTTTGATCGCCTGGGCGTCATCGGCGCGCGTCGACGTCGCCTTCCTGGTGCCCTTCGCCGCCGGCAACTTCATCTACATCGCCGCCGCCGACCTCGTGCCCGAGGTCAAACGGCACGGCGATACCTCCGGCCGGGTGCTCGAGTTCTTTTTCTTCGTCGCCGGCGCAGCGTTGCTTTGGGGCGTGCGGCTGGCCTTCAGCGAAGCTGCTTGACGCCGAACACGAAGCCCTCCTCGACGTCGTGCTGCAGCTCGAAGCCGAAGCGCCGCAGGATCGATTTCATGTGGCGATTCTCCGGCAGCGTCACCGCAGTGACGCGCTCGATACCCCAGCCCTCGGCGATCCTCATACAGTAGTCGGTGAGCTGCGTGCCGAGGCCGCTGTGCTGATAGTCGTCGTGAACCAGGATGGCGTACTCCGCCTCCTCGTGCTCGGGGTCGGCGACCAGCCGGCCGACTGCCACCAGCTTGCGCTCGCCCTCGCTCTCGACCTCGGCGACGATGGCAATCTCGCGGTCGTAGTCGATGAAGCAGAAGCGCGTCGCCATCTCGTGGGTGAACTCCTTCACCGGCGCGAAAAAGCGGCTGTAGATCGATTCCGGTGAGCAACCGGTCAGCAACACGTGCCACATCGGCTCGTCCTCCGGGCGGATCGGCCGCAGCTTGACCGGCGTGCCGTCGTTGAGCTCGATGAACGTGCGGTACTGCTTGGGCACTGGGCGGATCGCCAGGTGGGAATAGGGTGCCACCGGATTGGCGACGATCTCGCGATCGACGATCACTCGCGCGTCGAGGGCGATGATCTCGTCCGGGGTGGCGAGCAGCGGGTTGATGTCGATCTCGTCGATCGCCGGATGCTCGGCGACGAGGTAGGAGAAGCGCACCAGCGTGCCGATCAGCGCATCGATGTTCACCGCCGAGCGGCCGCGGTAGCCGTGCAACAGCGGCCAGGCGCGGAGCGACTCGAGCAGGCGGCGCGCCAGGCGCTCGTTGAGCGGCGGCAGGCCGATGGCGAAGTCTTTGATCACCTCGGCGGTGATGCCGCCGGTGCCGACCAGGATCACCGCGCCGAAGGTCCGGTCCTTGCGGGCCCCCATGATGAGCTCGAAGGCGTGGTTGCCGCCGGCCATGCGCTGCACCGAGACGCCCTCGATGTCGGCTTCGGGGGCCCGGGAGCGCACCGAGGCGATGATGCGCTCGTAGGCCGCGCGCGCCTCGTCGTCGTCGCGCACGTCGAGCTCGATGCCGCCGACGTCGGTTTTGTGCGTGATCTGCGGCGAGACGATCTTGAGCGCCACAGGGTAGCCGATCTCTGCCGCCCAGCGCGCCGCCTCGTCGGCGTCGTCGGCGGTCTTCGGCCGGGTGGTGGCGATGCCGTAGGCTTCGACCAGCTCTTTCGATTCCGCCTCGGACAGCAGATCGCCGCCAGCGGCGAGGATCTCGCGCACTCGCTCGGCCGGCGCAGTGTGGTCGAAGGCGACGTCGAGCGACACCTCGCGCGGGGTTTCGTGCAACAGCAGCAGGTTGCGGGCGTACGACGCCATGTGCATGAAGGCGTGCACTGCCGGTTCCGGGGTGCCGAACGTCGGCACACGGGCGTGCGACAGGATGCGGGTACCTTCGCGCACGCTGTTGCCGCCCATCCAGGCGGCGAGAATCGGCTTGTCCGTGGCGCGCGCGACGTCGGCGACCGCCATGCCGGCGCTGGTCGGGTCGGTCATCGCCTGCGGCGCCAGGATCACCAGCAGCGCGTCGACACCGTCGTCGTCGGCCACCAGGCGCACGGCTTCGGCGTAGCGCTCCGGCGGCGCGTCACCGATGACATCCACCGGGTTGCCGTGCGACCAGTTGGAAGGCAGCACCTCGTCGAGCTTGCCCATGGTCTCGTCCGACAGCTCGGCGAGCCGTCCGCGGCGCGCCATCAGCGCATCGGTCGCCATCACTCCGGGACCACCGGCGTTGGTGACGATGCCCAGCCGCGCGGCGCGCGGCGGCGCATGGTGCGCCAGCAGCTCCGCGCAGTCGAACATGTCCTCCATCTCGAAGACGCGCTCGATACCGGCGCGTTGCGCCGCGGCGTCGAACACCTCGTCATCGCCGGCAAGCGCGCCGGTGTGCGACATCGCGGCCTTGGCCGACTCGGCAAAGCGGCCCGCCTTGTAGGCGACGATCGGCTTGCTGCGCGCGAAGGCGCGCGCCGCCGACATGAACTCGCGCGCCTCGGTGATCGACTCGATGTACAGGATGATCGAGCGCGTCGTACCGCTCTGGCCCAGGTAGTCGATCAGGTCGGCGAAGCCGACGTCGAGCATGTTGCCGACCGAAACGAAGTGCGAGAAGCCGATGCCTTGATCGAGCGCCCAGTCGAGCACCGCGGTGCACAGCGCACCGGACTGCGAGATGAAGGCGATGTTGCCGGCGGTCGGCGACGCGGACGCGAAGCTGGCGTTGAGGTTGAGCGCCGGCACCATGATGCCGAGGCAGTTGGGGCCGATGACGCGCATGTCGCCGAAGCGCCGCACCTGTTCACGCAGCGCATCTTCGAGCTCGCGTCCTGCGGCGCCGACCTCACCGAAGCCGGCCGACAGGATGACGATGCCCCGGATGCCGGCCTCGCCGCATTCCTTCACCACCTCGGCGACGCCGGCAGCGGGGGTGCAGATGACCGCCAGGTCGGGCGTGCTGGGTAGCCCTGCGACGTTGGGGTAGGCGTGAATACCCTGCACGGGCTCGCCCTTCAGATTGACCGGGTAGACGACGCCGGGAAAGCCGCTGCCCACCAGGTTGCGCAGCGCGCGGTAGCCGACCTTGCCTTCGTGGTTGCTGGCACCGACCACCGCGATGCGCTTGGGGCGGAAGATCCTGTCGAGGTTGCGGATGCTCATCGATGCCCCCCGGATATGGTTGCCCCCGATGGCTACCTCGAAGGATGGCCGCTGGCGCGGTGGTTGGCGAACCTCACTCGGGTAGATCTTACGCTAAAATCCGCTTGACAGCTCCTATTTAATGTCTATGATGTAGACAGCGTTTGCATCTATGACACTGTAGACGTTCAAGACAGCCGACAGGAGCGTGGGTGATGGGTGGCAAGAGCTTTCTCGGTGAGTTCGAGCAAATGGTGTTGCTCGCCGTTCTGCAGCTCAAGGAAGAGGCCCATGCCCCCGATGTGGCGGCGGAGCTCGAGCGCAGCGCCCAGAGAACCGTGTCGCGCGGCGCGCTGTATAGCGCGCTTGACCGGCTCGAGAAGAAGGGCATGGTGCGCTGGAGCATCGAGGCAGCGGACTCGGAGCGCGGCGGCTATCCCAAGCGACGCTTCGAGGTGACCGA
>JASFRZ010000007.1:0-31019 GCA_050114655.1 Acidobacteriota bacterium | reverse complement strand
GGCCTACGACGCCCGCCGCGGGGTAGTGGTCCTGTACGGTGGCCACGATGGCGACAGGGTTTTCGGCGATACCTGGGAG
This sequence comes from Acidobacteriota bacterium, assembly GCA_050114655.1. Taxonomy (GTDB): domain Bacteria; phylum Acidobacteriota; class UBA890; order UBA890; family UBA890; genus JASFRZ01. The sequence goes on along the minus strand of JASFRZ010000007.1, from coordinate 30,940 downwards.
TGGAATGGTCAAGCGTGGCGGCTCCGAGCGGCAACGCCCCCACTGCCGCGGGTGAGCAATGGCCACTGACCCGCCCGGAGGGCCGGTAGTCGACGCCCCGTCCTGTTCTTCTCGCTTGCTGCGCGCAGGTCGTGGCCTGCTGGTCCTCGACAGCAATCCCGGACGTGGATCCAGCTTTGCGTGCTCTTTCCCGCGGCGGACAGCGTCAGCGACGACGCGCGACCGCCTCGGTAGTACCATGCCGGCGACGATGAGACGGAGCGCCCTCCTGACGGGGGCCGCCCCGCCGGACCTGAACACCGGGACGCCGCTACGGCATCGGCGCCCCAAGGGGGTTGCGATGGCGAAGAGGTGGATCGGAGCGCTTTTGATCACCATCCTGGCGGCCGGCGTACTGACCGCACAGGAGGTCGAAGACCGCACGCTGCTCACCCACGAGCAGATGACGGCGATCGTCAACGAGGCATCGGGCGACCGCGCCATGCACCACGTCCTCGAGCTGGTGCCCTACCAGCGCGTGCGGCCGCCGGAGGAGTACCAGGGTCCCTACCGCGAAAGCCGCGTGATGGCGGACATGGCGCGTGACTACGGCTTCAGCAACGTGTCGATCGAGGTCTACCAGAGCGGCGGCACCGCCTGGCAGCCGACCCGCGGCGAGCTGTGGATGAGCGCGCCGGGCACCAACACCAAGCTCTACGACATCTACGACATCCCGCTGTCGCTCGCCTCGCTCAACGCCAACGGCGACATCAGCGGCGAGCTGGTCGACGTCGGCAACGGCGAGGACTTCGCCGACATCGACGTGGCCGGCAAGTTCGTCCTCGCCTCGGGCAACCTGCGCGGCGCCTATGCGCAGGCGGTCGAGCGCGGCGCCCTGGGCGCTCTGGCGATCAGCGCCATCGGCGCCGAGCGCATCGTCGACTACCCCGATCAGATCGTTTCGACCTCGGTCTCCGCCAGCGTCCCGGAGACGGCCGCCTGGGCGTTGACCCCGGAGACCTACGCCTCGCTGGCGACGCGGCTGGCGCGCGGCGAGACGGTCACCATCCGCTCGATCGTCGACAGCGTCGAGGTGCCGTCCAAGGCGGAGTACGTCCACGCCGAGATCCCCGGCGACGGCAGCACCACACAGGAGGTGGGGATCAGCGCGCACCTGTATGAGGGCGTCATCAAGCAGGGCGCCAACGACGACAACTCGGGCTGTGCGCTGACGCTGGAGATCGGCCGCGCCTACATCAAGCTCATCAATGAAGGGTTGCTGCCACGGCCCAAGCGCACCATCAACTTCCAGTGGGTGCCCGAGATCAGCGGCACCAACGCCTATTTGAACGCCCACCCCGACAAGGCGGCGAACATGATCGCCGACCTCAACTTCGACATGGAGGGTATCCGGCTGACGGCGTCGCGCAGCTTCTGGATCCTGCAGCGCACGCCCGACACCTTCCCGTCGTTTCTCAACGACATCGCGCAGAGCATGATGGAGTACGTCGCCGAGGTGTCGCGCGAGCGCGTGCGCTTCCGCGCCAACGGCTACCGACCGGTGCAGCCGATCGTGTCGGAGTCCGGCAGCGACGACGCCTTCTACATCAAGATCGACAAGCACTACGGCTCGTCGGATCACGTCACCTACATGCAGCACGGCATCCCGGCGGTCATGTTCATCACCTGGCCGGACATGTGGTACCACTCGTCGCAGGACACCCCCGACAAGCAGGACCCGACGCAGTACAAGCGCGCCGCGGTGGTCGGTACCGGCGCGCTGGCGGTGATCGCCACCGGCGGCGACTCCATGGCCGGCCGCGTGGTCGCCGACAACCTCGGCCGCGGCTTGTCGCGCATGGGCGAGTCGCACACCAAGGGCCTCGGCTACATGGCCGACGTCACCGCCGGCGCCGATCTGCGTGACGCCTACCGCGAGGCGCGCGTCGCCATCCTGCACCAGGCGATGGTCGAGAAGGGCGTGGTCAACTCGGCCGCCGTGCTGTTCGACGACCTTTCCGCGGGAACGCAGAAAACCGCGACCTTCGATCCGTTGATCGACCGCCGCGCCGACGCGTTGCTCGACGAGGTGTACGCCATGTACCGGCTCGAGGCGCAGCGGCTCGGCGTCACCCCCGGAGCGGAGGAGCCGGCGTTGACCGCCGCCGAGCAGGAAGCCGCTGACCTGGTCGTCGAGCAGGTGCCGCGCACCGGCGGCGGCCGGGGTGGCTTCCGCGGCGGCCGCGGCGGCGGCGGCCCGAGCATCCCGCAACACATGAACGCCGAGCTCAGGCTGCTGCTCGGCAGGAACATGACGGTGCTCGAGATCCGTGACTTCCTGGCCGGCGAGTTCGATCCGCTTCCGCTCGCTGACCTGATGGCGGGACTACGCGCGCAGGAGGAGCAGGGCTCGATACGGCTGGTGCCGAGACAGTAGCTTCGAGACTGCAACATGGCGTCGGAAGGGGCATCGTATCCGAGGTGTGCCCCGCCCCGAAGTCCCCCCAGGCGTCGTCCCGGGCTGATACAGTTGCGCGGTCATGGTGGAACGATCCCTGGGCCCCTACACCATCATCTCCGAGCTCGGCGCGGGCGGCATGGGAGAGGTGTACCTGGCCGAAGACGAGCGGCTCGGGCGCAAGGTGGCGATCAAGATGTTGCCCGCCCGCTTCGCCGGCAACGCCGAAAGACTGGCACGTTTCGAGCAGGAAGCCCGGGCCGCCGCCGCGCTCAACCACCCCAACATCGCCGTGCTGCACGATATCGGCACGGTCACCGACGACGACGGGAACACTACCCGCTTCATGGTGCAGGAGTACCTCGAAGGCGAGAGCCTGGGCGATCGGCTGGAGAAGGGCCCGATCCCAGTGGACCGGGCCCTGCGCATCGCGCTGCAGATCGCCGAGGGCCTGCGCGCCGCTCACGCCGCCGGCGTCGTGCACCGCGACCTGAAGCCCGACAACGTATTCCTGACCGACGAAGATCACGTCAAGATCCTCGATTTCGGGCTGGCCAAGCTCACCGAGCTCGACCAGGGCTCCGGCGACGCGCTGTCGATGTCGCCGACGGCCCTGGGAACGATGGCGGGACAGCTCATGGGAACGGCCGCGTACATGGCCCCCGAACAGGCGCGCGGCGAGTCGGTGGACCAGCGCGCCGACATCTGGGCGTTCGGTGTGGTGCTGTACGAGATGCTCACCGGGCAGCGCTTGTTCCGCGCCGATTCCGTCTCGGATACCGTTGCGGCGGTGCTGCGCGACGACATCGACTTGAGCCGGCTGCCGGGTCAGACGCCGGCGATCGCCCGCCACGTACTGGCGCGCTGTCTGGAGCGCGACGCGCGGCGACGGCTGCACCACATCGCCGACGCCCGTATCGAGATCGAGGATGCACTTGCCGGTCACGACGACGCCACCGCGGCGAGTGCCCACAATGGGACCGTGCCGGCCGCCGGCATGGCTCCACCGGCTGCCGGGAGCGCCGGCCGCGCACGGTTCGGGCGAGTCGTGCCGTGGCTCGTGGCCGCCGCCATGGGCGTCGTCGCGCTCGTCGGATTCTGGCGCAGCCCTCAGGCCGACGGCGAAGGGCAGTCGATGCGCCTAAAGGTGCATCTCTCCCCGGGTGTACCGCTCGATACGGCCGTGGGCCCGGCCTTCGCGATCTCCCCTGACGGCACGCGGGTCGCCTACGTCGCCGGCGGCCGGCTGTACGTTCAGTTCATGAATGAGCTGGAGGCTCGTCCCCTGGCATCGACCGACGGCGCGTGGATGCCTTTCTTTTCCCCGGACGGCGAATGGGTCGCCTATTTCACCGCGGGTGACCTGTTCAAGGTCTCGGTCAACGGCGGCACGCCGCTGTCTCTCGCACAGGTCTCGCAGCCCCGCGGCGGCACCTGGAGCGGAGACACGATCGTGTACGCGCCTGATACGGCGGGCGGGCTCTGGAAGATCCCGGCGGCGGGGGGCGAGGCTGCCCCGCTCACCACCCCGGATGCCGAGGCCGGCGAGCGCTCGCATCGCTGGCCGCACGCCCTACCCGACGGCGAGCACGTCCTGTTCAGCGCCCAGCGCCGCGGCCAACTGTACGGGGAAGCGGCGATTGCAGTGGTAACGCTGTCCACCGGCGAGCGGCAGGACGTCGAGGTCGCGGGCGCGTTTCCGCTGTACGCGGCGAGCGGGCACCTGCTTTTCGTGCGCGGCTCGACCCTGTTCGCGACACCCTTCGACCTCGGCACGCTGCAGCCGTCGGGCCCGGCCGTGGCCGCGGTACAGGGCGTAATGGCGCAGAGTGGCGGCGAGCAGGTCGACAACGGCAGTGCCCAGATTGTCGTATCGGACGCGGGGACGTTGCTCTACCATGGCGCGACCGCTGCGTCCGATGCCGTCTTGCTCGTCCTCGTCGATGACACCGGTAACGCCAAGCCTCTCGATTTCGCCCCGCGCGGCTACTCGAGCCCGACCATCTCGCCGGACGGACGTCGCGTCGCCGTGCACATCAGCGACGACAACGGCTCCGACATATGGGTCCTCGACCTGGACAGCGGCGGAGAGCGGCGCATCACCTTCGATGCCAACAGCATCGTCCCGGTGTGGAGCCCGGATGGTGCCGAACTCGCCTACCTCATGGCACGCCCCGGCACGACCGCCAACATCTACTCGATGCGATCCGACGGCGGCGGCGACGAGCACCAGGTCACGACCGTCGATTCCGAGCTCATTGTTCCCGGGTCGTTTTCGCCCGACGGACACCGCCTTTCCTACTATCAGAGAACCTCCCAGGGAAACTCCGATAGCTTGTGGGAAATCAGTACGGTCGACCTTGATGACGGGACGATACAGTCCCTCGTAGAGACCAGCGGGCCGAGTGGGTGGCCGACTTTCTCCCCGGACGGGCGGTGGATCGCGTACATGTCGACCGAGAGCGCCCGGGCGGAAGTTTTCGTTCGCGACGCCGGCGGCGGATCGGGAAAGTGGCAGGTATCTACCGAGGGAGGCAACTTTCCCCGCTGGGCGGCCGATGGCTCGAAGCTGTACTTCGAGAGCAATTCCCACATGATGGCGGTGGCCGTGCAGCCCAACGCCGAGACCTTTTCGTACGGGCCGCCCCGCGAGCTGTTCTCGACCGCACCGTACGTCGATCGCGGCGATTTTTCCGCCTACGACGTGATGCCCGACGGTAGCGGCTTTCTGATGCTGTCGAGGGGAGCTGCCGGTCCCGGCTCGGCGGCCGAAGACGTGACCATGGTGCTGGATTTCTTCAGCATCTTGCGTGAGACGGCTTCGGAACGGGCTCGGTAGTCACACTGCCACGCGCATGTTGTGTTGTTCACAGATTCGCCGGTTTGTTTTCGGCCGTGCGACTGACTCCGGTACTCTCTCCTGAGAATCTGCGCTCACTTCCCGCGCCCGATCCATGCCCATCATCGACTTCCACAACCACTTCTACCCGCCCGCCTACCTCGAGGCGGCGAAGACGGGCCCGAGCAACGTCGGCTACTCCGAGGACGACGACGGCAACCCGGTGCTGCACTACCCGGGCGACTACAACGTCGTCGTGCCGGGCCACCGAGATATCGCCTACCGCCAGCAGGTGCTCGACGACACCGGCATCGACAAGCAGGTGCTGACCTTCACCTCGCCCGGCACCCACATCGAGGAGCCGGCGCGCGCCGCCGCGCTCGCCAGCCGGGTCAACGACGATCTGGCCGCGATCGTCGGGGAGCGCCCCGATCACTTCACCGCGCTCGCCACCCTGCCGCTCAACAACGTCGACGCGACCCTCGCCGAATTCGATCGCGCCACCGGCGAGCTCGGCTTCGCCGGCTTCATGCTGTTCTCCAACGTCGGCGGCGTAGCCCTGGCCGACAAGCGCTACTGGCCGCTGTACGACCGCGCCAATGATCGGGGTACGGTGCTCTACATCCACCCCATCGACCCGCTCGGCGTCGAGGCGATGACCGAGTACTGGCTCATGCCGCTGGTCGGCTTCCTGATGGACACCACGCTGGCCGCCGCGCACCTGGTGTTCGCCGGCGTCCCCGAGCGCTACCCGAACATCAAGTGGGTGCTGGGCCATCTCGGCGGGGCCGTACCCTACCTCGCCGAGCGCTTCGACCGCGGCTTCTACGCTTTCGATGACTGCCGCGCCAACATCGACAAGCCCCCCAGCGAGTACCTGAAGGAGTTCTGGTTCGACACCGTCAACTTCGACCCCCGCTGCCTCGAGCTCGCCCTCGACTTCGCCGGCCCCTCGCGGATCCTCGCCGGCAGCGACTACCCCCACATGATCGGCAGCCTCGACAGCATGCTCGCCTCGATCAACAGCCTCGATCTCAGCGACGAAGACCGCGCCGCGATCCTGGGCGGCAACGCGGCGCAATTACTCGGGCTGGACGAGTAACCCCGAGCTTCCGGCAAGGCGACGTCCGGACCCGGTCACGGCCCGAGCGCCGCGATCGATATGACGATGACGCCGTCGGGTCGAACGTACGTCGGCGAATCGGCGACCACGACGACCAAGGCCCCGCAGGCGGCGATTACGCTCTCGGTCAGCTTGCCGCGCAGGGCAAGGAGGTTTTCCGCCCCTTCGTCAACGCGCTGGTGGCCCAGCTTGATCTCGAACGCGCACCAGCGCCCGTTTGTCGCCTCAACGACGGCGTCCACCTCGAGTCCCTTGTTGTCGCGGTAGAAGCGTACGTCGGCGCGATGAGGTTGGGCGTAGACGCGCAAATCGTGCACGACCTGGGACTCGAAGAGGAATCCGGCGAGTTCGATTTCCGCCCCCAGCAACCGTTCCACCGTGGCACCCAGCGCCGCCACAGCCAAGGACGGGTCGCACAGATGGCGCTTCGGCGTGGCCGCTAGACGCACCCGCGACCGCAGGTGCGGTCGCCAGTTCTCCTGCTCCTCGATGAGATACAGCCTCTTCAAGGCACGCACGTAGTCGTGCAACGTCGGCTCGCTGAGGGGCTCCTCTGCGGCTCGTGCGATGGTTCGCAGAGAAGCCTGGGTCGCCACATTGCGCGCGTAGGAGGCCAGCAGGCGTCGCACACCGTCCGGGTCACGCTCGACGCCGTCGACCCGGCGAACGTCCACGTGAGTGATGAGGTCGAGATAGTCGGCGTTCGCGTCCAGGGCCTGCGGAGTTGTCAGGTCGAGATTGTCCGGATATCCACCCACTGCGGTCGCTTCGACAGCGTCCGTGACGCTGAAGTCGTGGGGGCCGGGCTCCACGGGATCGCCTTGCAGGAGCCGGCCGACCGAAACGTGGCCGGTCGACAAACCGCGCTCGAGCAGCGTCATCGTGTGCATCGGCACTGGGGCAAAACGGCGGGCGCCGGTATGGCGCGCCGGGTCCTCTTCCGGGGTCGCCGAGCCGGTGAGCAGGAAGAGGCCCTTCCCACCCAGATCGTCGATGCGCCCGCGCACCGCATCCCAAACCCCCGGAGCAAGCTGGTATTCGTCGATGAGTCGGGGAGACTCGCCCTCGAGAATCAGTCTCGCGTCGGTCTCGGCCGCTGTGCGGGCGGCCCGGTCCTGATCCAGACGCACTTCCGAAGCCGCAAAGGTCCGCGCGGTCGTGGTCTTTCCCACCGCCTTCGGACCGGTGACGAGCACCGCGCCGTGCGTTGCCAGGCGGCGTGCGATCAACTCCTCCACGATGCGCTCGCGTAGATCGGCCATCGGACACGCCCTGGTTATTGGATCGTACCGCGATTAGTTAAGGGATTGTACTCCATTTGATTAAGGGATCGTACTGCGCGAATCTGCCATTTGCGGCGATCGTGCGCGGGCCGGTTCGGGTGCACAGGCCCCGTTGGTCTCAGAACGGCTCGATCAGTCGATAGCGGACCGCGGTGGACTCGTCCGTGTCGGGGTCCCGGCGAATGCCGTAGACGTAGTCGCCGCGAGCCGACTCCCAGCGCACCATCGGGATCATCCCCGAGAACAGGTGCTCGCCATCGGTCGAGTAGACATCGACCGGCTGCTCCGGCCTGTCCCATGACCCGGGGATGAACGGGAAGACGTAGAGGTGGCCGTGTCCGTCGACCCGTAGCGGCTCGAGGTGCGCCCAAGGATGGATCATCGGTCCGACCAGCGCCGGCATCGAATCGGGCCAGTTAACGTCCGAGCGGCGGACGTTGCTCATCCCCGGGCCGACGTCGCTGATCGCCATCCGGACATCAAGTGGGTGTTGGGTCACCTCGGCATCGCGGTGCCGTACATCTCCGAGCGCTTCGACCGCGGCTTCTACGCCTTCGACGACTGCCGCGCCAACATCGACAAGCCCCCCAGCGAGTATCTGAAGAAGTTCTGGTTCGACACCGTCAACTTCGACCCTCGCTGCCTCGAGCTCGGGATCGACGAGTAAGCCGAAGCAACCAGTTAACGAATCGTGCTCAATCTGCTTGAGGGATCGCACGACTACGGGGGATCGTCATGAGTGCCTCGAGAAGCCCTGCAGGCAGGGTGTAGTAGCATTCCGGCATGCTCGAAAATGACGATTCGAAGGCCGCGGAGCGGCTGTCCGAGTTCGCTGCCGCGCACCCGGAGGTGGTCGCGGTCTACGTATTCGGGTCGCAGGCTTCCGGGGTCGCCGGCCCGCTCAGCGACTTCGATGTCGCGCTGCTGCTGGACACCGACGCGGTCGCCGAGCGCTCGGATGAGCAGCCGCTCGGGCCGCAGGCCCACTACGCTGCCGAGCTTCAAAGCGCCATGGGTCATGCCGACGTGGACGTCGTGCTTCTACACCGAGCCACTCCCCTGCTGGCACACCGCGTGATCGACCGCGGCCGGCTCGTTTTCTGCCGCGACGATCGGGCTCGGGCCCGTTTCCACGCGCGCACGCTGATGCGTTATTTCGATACGCGCCCATTGCGCCAGCTCGAACAATCGTATCTGCGTCGCCGTCTGACCGAGGATCGCTTCGGTCGGGCGAAGCTGCAGCCGGCGCAGGGCACCGCGCGAGCCGACGCAGGCCGGGGTCGTGGTTGACACCGAGGTCGTCGCCCGACACCTCAGCAATCTCGATGACTGTCTGCAGGCTCTCGATGGCGAGAGGCCGGTTTCCGTCGAGGCGATGCAGTCCGATCGCAAGACGCGCGACCTCGTGCTGTACGAGCTGCAGCGCGCCATCCAGAACGTCCTCGACCTCGGATCCCACCTGCTCGCCGATCGCGGCGAGGCGGTGTCGGAATACTCCGAGATCTTCACCAGCCTGGCACGCGCCGGCGACATCCCCGACGACCTCGCTGCGCGCGTGCGCGGTCTCGCCGGCTTCCGCAACGTGATCATCCACGACTACGTCGACGTGGATCTCGATCGTGTGGTCGGTTTCGTCAACGACCGGCTCGATGACCTGCGGGAGCTGGCCCGACACATGCACCGAGCCACGCAGGGTGACGAGGAGCCAGAGTAGGCCCCGAGTGCATGGAGATTCACCCGGGGCCGACGCCGGCAACAAACTGGCGGCGCGGACGGACGCAACCCTCGTGGGCTCAGAATGGCTCGATCAGGCGATAGCGCACGACGGTGTACTCCTCGGACACCGGGTCCCTGCCGATGCCGTAGATGTAGTCAGCGCGCGCTGACTCCCACCGCACCATCGGGATCATCCCGGAGAATAGATGCTCACCCTCCCGTGAGTACACATCGACCGGCTGATCCGGCCTGTCCCAATCCTCAGGAAAGAACGGAAAGACATAGAGGTGACCGTGGCCGTCCACGGCCAACGGCCTCGCGTAAGGGCGCGACGCTCCTCCGATCAGGGCCGGGAGTAGCTCCGGCCACTCCACATCCGATCGGCGGACGTCGATCATCGTCGAGGGGATGTCGTTGTCTTCATCGCGCCCCATGACATGGCGCAGGGCCTGGTCGATGCGATCGTCGGTGAGCGCCAAGCGCGGCCACGGAACTCGGATCGCCCAGCGCGCGCGGCCGTCCGCGGCCAGGGCAAGTACCTCGTAGTCGCTCCCCGCGGTCGCGTAGATGTCCCCCGAGGGTGTCATCGCGATGTCCGGTCGTGCGACGGGAACCCCGGTACTTCTCGCCCTGGACCCCTGGATCACCATGAGCTGCTTGAGGCTCGGTAAGTCGACCAGCTCCCTCTCGCTCGACCCTTCGAGATCAACGGCAACCACTACCTGCCGACCGGTCGCTCCCCGACGCCGTACGAAGCCGACGAGAAGCCCCTCTTCAGTTCCTCCAACGAGGCTCATCCTTACCACAACCCTCATATTGAACGAGCCAATCGACTCGCCGGTCTCCGACCAGACGTTCACCCGATTCCACAAGAGGTGCACCAAGTAGCCGGAGACGATCGCGATCCGCCCCCCCTCGCCGATTTCCCCCGGCCCCTGGCCGCCACGACCCAGCGTCCGCGTGTAATTGCCGTAGCGGTCAAACGTCACGACGTTCTGGTTGCCGGCATCGAATACATAGATGTTCCCGGCCGCGTCGACATCGATGTCGATGGGTCGGTAGAAGGGCTCGATACCACCGGGGATCACCAGATCTTCGACCAACCCGATCTGCTCGGAACGCTCATCGATCGGCACGGCTTCGTGCTCAATGATCCGCGTGCCCTCCGGGATCGGCGTCGGCGCGTCCTCGGGGCCGCTCGACAGTGTCCAAGGCGCGTCGGGGTCGAAGCCCGAGCACGCCGAGGCAATCACCAGGATGATGACCAGAAACGCCGCTGAGCGCATTGGGACTCCCCGGTCGCTCGAGCGCGGATGCGAGGACGGTGCCTGCACGTTTCTAACGCATGGCGACCGGACGGACAAGAGCGCGCACGCATGCCGCGCCTCGGCACTCGATTCGTCCGGATCAACGGGCGGTGGCCCGCTCCTGCTCGATCCACCAGTCGATGTGCTGCTCGAGCACGGTCATCGGCATGGCGCCGGAGCCGAGGATGGCCTCGTGGAAGCGGCGCAGGTCGAAGGCGTCGCCGAGCTCGGTTTCGGCCTGGGCGCGCAGCTCGAGGATCTTGCGCTTGCCCATCTGGTAGGCGAGCGCCTGCGCCGGCATGTCGGTGGAGTAGCGCAGCGATTCGGTGGCGATCTGGGTCTCGGACTCGAAGGTCGACTCGCGCATGAAGTCGCGCGCCTGCTCGAGGCTCCAGCCGAAGTAGTTCATGCCGGGATCGACCACCAGGCGGGTGGCCAGGAAGATCTCCAGGATGTACATGCCGTAGCGGCTGTAAGCGTCGTCGTACATGCCGGCCTCGAGGCCGAGGTACGAGGCGTACGAGCCCCAGCCCTCGGTGAATGCGGTCGGCAGGGTGTAGCGGCGCATCGGCGGCAGCGACTCGTTCTCGTACTGGCGCGCGATGTGGAAGTGGTGGCCGGGGATGAGCTCATGGAAGGCGACGCCCTCGAGGTTGAGCCACGAGCGCTGGTCGAGGTCGGAGCCGTTGTAGTTGTAGTAGCCCTCCGGATCGGCGGGCGTGGGCGGCGAGTAGTAACCGTAGGTCTGCGAGCCCTCCAGCGCGGGGTCGAGGCGGCGCACGCCGTAGGGCGCCTCGGGGACGACGAGGAAGTAGTCGCCGATGCGCTCGTAGAAACGATCGGCGGCGCGCAGCAGGCGCTCGCCGACCTCGTCGGGGGTCTGCGGGTAGAAGCTCGGGTCGTCGCGCAGGTGCCGGCGGAAGTCGGCTGCGGTGCCGTCGAAGCCGATCTCCGTCTGGATCGCAGCCATCTCCTGCTGCATCTGCTGCACCATGTCGAAGCCGACCTGCTGGACCTCCTCGGGGGTCACGTCCATGGTGGTGGTCAGCCGGGCCAGGTAGCGGTAATAGCTGTCGCCATCGGGATACTGGCGCACGCCGACGCCCTCGGGGGCGAGCGCGAGGTACTCGCCTTCGAGGTACTCGGCGAGCTCTTCGATCGCCGGGTTGATCTCGCGCTCGATGATGTCGCCAAGCTCGATCTCGAAGGCCTGCGCGTCCTCGGTGGCGAACGCCGAAAGCTTGTCGCCGCTCGGCGCCAGCGGGTGGTTGGCCGCCGGTCGGATGGCGGCGCGGGTCACCGCGATCACCGCCGGCATGTTGGCGCGCGATATCACGAAGCCGCGCGCCGCCTGGCTGCGCACCGTCTCGTACAGCGAGCGTACGTAGGGCGACACTTGCTCGGCCAAGCGCAGGTAGGCGTCGAGGTCCTGCAGGTCGTTCAGCGGCTGCGCCGCGAAGATGCGCTGCAGCCCGGGTAGCGGGTTGACGTACGGCGTCAGCAGGCTCTGCAGCCAGTAGTACTGCAGCCCCTCGACCTGCATCGACGCCTGCCAGCGAAGGATCTCGGCGGTCAGCACGTCTTCGTGCTCGAGCTGGGCGGTATCGATGGCATCGAGCCGGTCGAGCAGCGACTGCGCGTAGATCGCGTCGGTCTCGGCGCTGTCGTAGGAAAACGGCGGCAGCTCGCTCACCGGCAGGCCCTCGCGGATGCGCGCGAACGGGCTGTGCTCGATCTGCCGGTCCCATGCTTCGTCGACCAGCGCGGAAAGCTGTGCGGACGCGGATGTCTCGTCGGAAGCGCTCGGGGCCCGCGGGTTGCATGCGCCGGTCCCCAGGGCGAGCAACAACGCGAGCGCAACGACGCCGTGCGAGCGGGCGCGCGTGCCGACCCTGCGCGACCTTCTCATCAAGCGCCGGAGCTTCGTCGCACCTTCGCGCTCCGGATCCTCGGCGACGGACCTCATGCGAAGCGCGCCAGCGAGAACATCGGCTCGGTGGTGCCGTCGTCGAGCACCAGGCCAGCGACGTACTCGCCCAGCGCGGGGCCGTGCTTGTAGCCGTGACCCGAGCCGCCGCCCACGATCCAGGCGTTGGCCGCCAGTGGGTGGCGATCGATGATGAAGTGCCCGTCAGGCGAGTTCTCGTACTGGCATACGCGCCCCTCGATCAACGGCGCGCCGCGCATGCCCGGGAAGCGATGCTCGAGGTAGGCCCGCGCCCGCGCGATGCCGGCATCGGAGAGCTCGCGTTCCTGTGTCGTCGGATCCACCACGGTGCCGTGCTCGTCGTCGGCCATCTTGAAACCGCGCCGCTCGGCGCCCGGGATGCCGTACCAGAAGCGCCCGGCGCTGTCGGCCCACACCGGCAGGTCGCCCTCGTCGTAGTCCGTCACACCGCCGGGGGTCCCGAAGTAGTAGACCTCCTGGCGCGTCGGCGTGATCAGCGGGCCCATCAGTTCGCGGAACACCTTGCCGAGCCAGGGGCCGCAGGCGAACACGTAGGCATCGGCGCTCACCGCGCTATCGTCCGACAGGCCGACGCCGCGCATCTCGCCGCCCTCGGCGTCGATCATGGTGCAGGCCACCTGCCGATACTCACCACCCTCCTCGATGAACGCCTCGGCGACCGCCTCGCAGCCACGCCGCGCCAGCAGGTAGCCGGCGGTCGGCTCCCAGATCGCCCAGCGCACGCCCTCCGCGTTGATCTGCGGGTAGCGGCGAGCGAACTCGTCGGCGCCCAGACGCTCGTGCGCGACGCCCACGGAACGCACGTGCTCCAGCGCCGTGGTCTCGAAGCCATCGTCCGTGGGCACCATCCACAGCACGCCGACCGGGTGGAACAGCGGCCGGTCCCAGCGCGCCTGGTTCTCGCGCCACAGCTCGAGTGCGCGGATCACCCAGTCGACGTAGATGCGATCGGCGTAGGTGTGGCGGATGACGCGCGACTCACCGCCCGAGCTGGCGCGCGAGTGTCCCGGCCCCCAGGTGTCGCAAAGCGTCACGCGCGCGCCCGAGCGCTGCAGGTGCAGCGCGGTCCAGCCGCCGAACGCGCCGGCGCCGATGACCACCACGCGCGGCCCCTGCCGGCGGCGGCGCCTGCGTACCGGCGCGGCCTCGGCGCGCGGCGCGGTGTCGGAAACGCCGAGTGCGCCGCGCGCGATGGCAGCGGCCGGCACCAGGGTGACCCCACCCCTGAGCACCGAGCGCCGTGAGATGCGCTTCTTATCGTCGGTCATGGACTCCCTCGGATTGGCGAGTCCCGAATACTACTGCTCCGTGGCCGTCTCCTGTAGGGGACAGGAATCCCAGCCGGTGATGTCAATTTGCATGCATCGCTGTCATACTGACAGCATGGTCGTGCAAATCACCATCCGCAACGTTCCCGACAAGGTTCGCGACGAGCTCGCGGCACGTGCCGCTCTCGAAGGCAAGTCGATGCAGGAATTCCTGCGCAGCGAGCTCGAAGCGTTGGCGCGGCGTCCGTCGGTTGCTCGCTGGCTCGCGCAGGTCCGTGAGCGCAAGGCCGCAACCGGTACCGAGATCGACGCACAGCGCATCGTCGACTTGATCCGGGAGGGACGGCGCTGATGCCGGTGGTCGACGCGTCCCTTCTCGTGAGTGCCGTCGCCGACACCGGCCCGGCCGGACGCTGGGCGGAGAGCGTCATCGTCGCCGGTGACCTGGTCGCGCCGCACCTGGTGTTCGTCGAGGCCGCCCACGCGCTCCGCCGGCTCGAGTCCGCCGCGCTACTGGGGCGCCTCGAATCCACTGCCGCACATGCCGACCTGACGCGGCTCGACCTGCAGCTCGTGCCCTATGAGCCGTTCGCCGAGCGCGTGTGGGAGCTGCGCGCCAACCTGTCGAGTTACGATGCCTGGTACGTGGCGGTGGCGGAGCTCGCGCGGCTCCCGCTGGCAACCCTGGACCGGCGTCTCGCACGGTCGGCGGGGCCGGAATGCGATTTCCTGCTGCCGCCCGACGAGCGATGAGCCATCCCACGACATCCGGACGGCGATGCGCAAGATCCTGTTGATGAGCAACTCGACGATGCACGGCGGCGCCTACCTGGAGTGGCCGCGTCGCTGGGTGGAGGAGCATCTCGGCGGCCGCGAGGCGCTGTTCATTCCGTACGCGCGACCGAGCGGCGTCAGCCACGACGAGTACACGGAGGCGACGCGCGCGGCGCTGGCACCCGTCGGCTCGAAGGTCAGCGGCATCCACCGTCACGAAGACCCGGTGGCGGCGGTGGAGCAGGCCGACGCGGTGTTCGCCGGCGGCGGCAATACGTTCGTGCTGCTGCGCGACCTCTACGCCCACGGGCTGCTCGAGCCGCTACAGGCGCGCATCGCTGCCGGAATGCCCTACATGGGCGCATCCGCCGGCAGCAACATCGCCGGCCTGACCATCGGCACCACCAACGACATGCCGATCGTATACCCGCCGAGCTTCGACGCACTCGCGCTCGTGCCGTTCAATATCAACCCGCACTATCTCGACCCCGATCCGCACTCGAAGCACCAGGGCGAGACGCGCGAGGCGCGCATCAACGAGTTCCATGCGCACAACCCGCAGCCGGTAGTGGCACTGCGCGAGGGCACGCTGCTGCGCATCGCGGACGACGGCATGGAGCTGATCGGCGAGCCCGGCGGTCTGCTTTTCCGCGCCGGTACCGAGCCCGAGGCGCTTGCCGACGGAGCGCGCCTCGATCACCTGCTCGAGACCTGAGCCGGCACCCGCCGACCGTCGACCCGACGTTGCAGCTCGCGTCGAGCACTTCGAGCTCATCAGGCTCGCTCCGGGAACACCGCGCGCAGCGCGGCCTATAATCGCCGATCGAACGGCATCCCGCGCAACAGACGCAATCCCCCAAGGTGAACAATCTCATGCACATCGCACGCAAGCAGGCCCTGGTTTTCCTCTTCGCCGCCCTCCTGGTGACGTCGCTGTCGCTGCAGGCATCGAGCCCCGCGCTCGCCGCACCGCAGGAGCAGATGGACGTCGACACGATCATCAGGATCCGCGAGGAGGGCATCGACAACTCGCAGGTGATGGACACCATCTCGTGGCTCACCGACGTCTACGGCCCACGCCTCACCGGTTCGCCGCAGATCGAGGAGGCCAAGGACTGGACGATGGCGCGGCTGCGCGAGTGGGGAGTGGAGAACGTGCACGAGGAGCGCTTCCCGTTCGGCAAGGGCTGGGAGGTGGTGCGGTTTTCGGCCCATATGACCGAGCCACGGGTCATGCCGATCATCGGCTACCCGCGCTCCTGGTCGTCGAGCACCGACGGCACGGTCAGCGGTGACGTCGAGTACGTGCAGATCGCCACCGCCGGCGACCTGGAGCGCTACCGCGGCAACCTCGAGGGCAAGATCGTCCTGCTGCAGCCGGCCCGCGAGGTCGACATGCTGGAGGGCGACCTGGTGCTGCGCATGACACCCGAGCTCAAGGAAGAGGCACGCCAATCACCGCTCACGCCGTCGTCCGGCGGGCGCGGCGGCTTCCGCGGCGGACGGGGCGAGCGCGGCACGGGCGATGACCGGCCTCTGAGCCGCAACGAGATCAACGAGTTCCTGCGGGACGAGAACGTCGCCGTGCTGATCGACCGGGGCAGCGACTCGGTGTACCCGGCGGGCGGCAGCGACCTGTCGTGGAGCACCCAGCGCACCGACGGCGGCACCATCTTCCCCGGCGGCGGCGGGCCGCGCGATGAGAACGCGGGCGACGTCGTCCCTTCGGCCACCATCGCCGTCGAGCATTACAACCGCATGATGCGGATCCTCGAGAAGGGCGTGCCGGTGAAGATGGAGGTCGACATCGAGACGCGTTTCCACGACGAGACGCGGCCCAACGGCTTCAACATCATCGGCGAGATCCCGGGCAGCGACCTGGCCGACGAGATCGTCATGGTCGGTGGTCACTTCGACTCCACCCACGGCGCGGTGGGCGCCACCGACAACGCCACCGGCGTCGCCGCGATGATGGAGGTCATGCGCATCTTCAAGGCGCTCGGCATCCAACCGCGGCGCACCGTGCGCATCGGTCTGTGGGGCGGCGAGGAGCAGGGGCTGATCGGCTCGCGCGTTTACGTCGGCGAGCACCTCGCGTCGCGCGACATGAGCGAGGTGCACCCCGACTACGACAACTTCTCGGCCTACTTCAACCTCGACAACGGCACCGGCCGCATCCGCGGCGTGTGGCTGCAGGAGAACCTGGCGGTCAAGCCGATCTTCGAGCAGTGGCTCACCATGCTCGACGACCTCGGTGTCGACACCCTCGGTCCGCGCAGCGTCGGCGGCACCGACCACGGCTCCTTCGATGCGGTGGGTCTGCCGGGCTTCCAGTTCATGCAGGACCGCCTGGAGTACAACGCCCGCACCCACCACTCGAACATGGACTTCTACGACCGCGTGCAGGCCGAGGACGTCATCCAGCAGGCGGTCGTTGCGGCGGTGTTCACCTACAACGCCGCGATGCGCGACGAGAAGCTGCCGCGCAAAGCGATGGAGCGCTGAAGGCGGCGCGGGAATTCAGCCTTAAATGGACATCCCCGTGACTCGACTCAGGCGTCCGCCTCTTCGGCGGAGAGCTGGCGGATCTTGAGCGCCAGGCCGATCAGCACCAGCAGGATGAGACCGAGAGCCACCGCCAGGCCCTGGCGACGATAGAGGAGCTCAGCGAGGGCGCTCTGGCCCGCGGCCAGCGCGGCGTCGGCGTGCTGCATGCCCTCGGCGTGAGCAGCGAGGAAGTCACCGCCCTCGCTGACGTTGAACGTGTGCAGCAGCACCTCGAGGCTGATTTGCGCGTCGACCGCGCGGTCGACCTCGAGGCCGGCCTCGCCGGTCTCGACACCGCCACGACGGGCACTGAGCAATACGCGCTCCGCGCTGGCGGTACGCGAGGTGAGCTCGCGCATGTTGCCGAGGATCTGCCCCGCCGTGCGCATGCCGATGGCGTCGTCGCCGAGGATCTCCTGCGACGCATGACAGTTGGCGCAGCGCAGGATCGGCGCGCGAACCTGCTCGCCGGTGGTCGGGTCCTCATAGGTATACGACGTCTTGCCGATGCGGAACTTGGTGAACAAGCGATCGAACTCGGGTCGCCGCGCCAGCGTTCCGTCTTCCTGCGTCCCGAGGGTGTGGTTGGGCAGCTCCAGCGCGCGATCCACCAGCCAGTCGTAGCGCTCCCCGTCCTCGAGCCCGCGATCGGCGGCCTGCGCCAGCAGGCCGTCGCGCGTCTGGCGGAACATCGCCAGATGCTCCTCGGATTCGACCACGTGCACGCCTTCGCTGCTGCCGGTGCCGTCACCGTGACAGAAAGCACACGGCGTCTCCGGCAGCGGCGACAGAAAGCTCAGCGTCGGGCGCACGACGCCGTGGTTACCGTGACACGCCTCGCACTCGCCGAACTGGGTGATGCCGGTGAGCGTCGCCTGTGGCTCGGGCGCGTCATGACAGGCGGCACAGCCATCACTGCCGGCGTCCGCGAGGTACTCGTTGTGGCGCTCGAAGCCGGCACGCTTGGGGCTGTTGCGGAAAATCGTCGCTTCGCGACCATGACACTGGCCGCACACGAAGGCGATCGAATCGAGCCCCGGCGGGTTGGCGCCGTGGTTGCCGTGGCAGTCGTTGCAGGTCGGCGCAGACAGGTCCTCGCGCTCGAACATCGCCGCGGCGTGCACGCTCTCCTGCCAGCGTGCGTACTGATCGATGGGCAGCGGGTCGCCGTTCTCCAGCGTGTAGCCCGCCATGTGCTCGGCGCTGGCGTGGCAGTTGCTGCAGGTTTCCGCCACTGCGGTCGGGTAGACCGGCGCCAGCGGATCCGTGGGGCGACGGATGCCGTGCACGCCGTGGCAGCTGACACAGGTGGCGACGTTGATGTCGCCCTCGGCCAGCAGTTGCCCGTGCTTGCTGGTGCGGTACTCGCTCTCCTGGTCGGTGATGATCGACGGGCCGTAACGCCGCATGTAGCTGGCGTCGGAGTGGCAGCGGCCGCAGAAGCTCGGTACGTCGGTGACCTCCGGCCGCCCGATGTACGGGTTGGCGCTGTAGTCCTCGTCCATCGCAGCGCTCATGTCTTCGAACAGCGCCGGGTCGGGATTGCCGCCGTGACAGTCATGGCACGACAGACCGACCGAAGCGTGGACGTCGTCATGATAGCCCTGCAGCGCAGCGATCTCATCGGGCTCGAAGAGCGTGTCGTCGAAGTGGCATCTCACGCAGGAGGTCTGCTCGAGCTGCGTCTGCGTGGCCGACGCGACAGCCTGGGCACCACCCTGCGCGGCAGCGACAGGAGCGACCGGAACGGTGGCCACCGCCTCGCTCTGGGTGACCAACACACCGGCCGTCGCCACCAGCATGCCGGCGAAAACCACCGCAACGATGCCAAACACCGCGCGACTCATGTCTTCGTACCTCCAACGCGTCGCGTGCCGAGGCTCAGAACGAGCGACAGGATCCCGGTGCCGAGCACGATCCACACCGGCAGCAGCGAACGGTACCCCCACGACGTCATGCCGACGATGTAGATGACCGCGGCTGCGCCGATCCAGGTGAAGATCGGGTGCTTGCCGGACTTGTCGAGGAACGGGACCAGCACCAGCATCAGTCCTCCGAGCCCGAAGAGCATGATCGGGATGGCCTCGTACTCGACGTGGAAGATCTCGCCGCCGGGCACCAGCTTGAGTGTCTCGAACATGAACATGAAGTACCACTCGGGCCGAATGTCGGCATATGCCGGCGCGAACGGGTTGGCCTTTTCGCCCAGCTCCCACGGGAACAGCGCTGCCATGGCGGCGAGCACGCCGAGCGCCAGCGTCCAGCCGAACAGATCGCGCAGCGCGAAGTTGGGGAAGAACTTCATCGGCCGGCGGCGCTTGGCGATATCGGTCTCCGACGGCGGCACGCTCATGCCCTGGATCTGCACCAGCAGGATGTGCGCGCCTATGAGCAGCGTGGTGATCGCCGGCAGAATGGCAACGTGCCAGCCGTAGAAGCGCGACAGCGTGCCGCCGGTCACCTGGTCGCCGCCGCGCAGGAAGCGCAGCATCCACGGACCGACGATCGGCACCACGCCGGCAATGTCGGTACCGACCCGGGTGGCGAAGAAGGCCAGCTGGTTCCACGGCAGCAGGTAGCCGGAGAAACCGAAGGCGAGCGCCAGGAAGAGCAGCAGACAGCCGGTCACCCAGGTGACCTCGCGCGGCTTGCGGTACGAGCGGGTGAAAAAGACCGTCGCCAGGTGCACGAAGGCGAAGAACACCATCAGGTTGGCCGACCACGAGTGGATCGAGCGAATCAGCCAGCCGAACGGCACCGTGGTCATGATGAACTCGACCGACTCGAACGCCTGATCCGCCGACGGCCGGTAATACAGCATCAGCAGGATGCCGGTCATCACCTGCACGATGAAGAAGAAAAGCGTCATGCCGCCGAAGTAGTAGATGACGCTGAGGCGGTGGACCGGCACCGTCTTGTGGCTGGCGAACTCCATCACGCTGCGCACCGGGACTCGCTCGTCGAGCCAGTTCAGCGCGCTGGTGGCGGCGCCTTTCATATCAAGCCTTCGTCACCACGACGGTGCGCGGCTGTCCCGGACCGTTGTCGACCAGGTCGACCTCGTACTCCTCGAGCGGCTTGGGCGGCGGACCGGAAACGACCTCACCCTGCAGGTTGTACTCACCGTTGTGGCAATTGCACCAGATGCGCTGCTCGGGCTTCTGATACTCGACGATGCAATCGAGGTGGGTGCAGGTGGCGGAGAAGGCACGGAAGTCGTCGTCGGACACGCGGATGAGGATCACCGGAAGCGTGCCGAACTGGATGATCTTGAACCCGCTGTCGAGAAGAGCGGGGTCGTTGGTGGGCCCCGCCTCGACGCGGTTGGTGCTCGCCTCGGGGACGTCCGGTGGGTTCATGTAGCGCCACACCGGATACAGAACCGAGCCGAAAAGCGCGGTACTGGAGAGCCCGAGGAACCAGTTGACGAATCGTCGCCGTTCCATATTCGGATATTCCTATAAGAAAACGGTCTCGTTGGCAAGCCGCTCCACCCAGCGCGCGCCCGGACCACGCGGGGCAAGGTAACCGACGTTGTCCGGCTTGGAAAGCCTGAACGACGAGACGGCGCCTTTTCAGTCGCCGTCGATCACCCAACTGCCCGGCGCGATCTGATCGCCCTCGTCGGCGAAGCGCACCCAGCACTTGGTGCCGCCATCGTAGTCGGTCGCGCGCAGCACAAGCTCGGCGGGCCGACCCTGCACCGTGCACGGCTTGATCTCGGGCTCGTCGAGGCCGCGCCAGATGCGCACGAAGGGGTTGTTGTCCCACTCCTCGCCGATGGTGGTGAAGTCGGTGTGCCCCGGGTAGACGGTCATCTCCGACGGCAGCTTCATGAGCACTTCCATGATCGAGTGCTCGATGTCGGCGAAGGTCGAATGGCCGGGTGCCAGCGTGCCGCCGACGGTGCCTTTGAACAGTGTGTCGCCGGTGAACACCCCCTCGTCGTTGATCACGAACGCCAACATGCCCTTGGTGTGACCGGGCGTGTGCAGGGCGCGGATTCTCAGCCCGCCGGTGGTGATGACGTCGCCGTCGGCGATGGTGGCGTCATACGGCCCCTGGAAGAGATCGGCTTCCGCCGCCGGCACGTGCACCGGGCAGCCGTACTTGTCGACGAACACGTCGTTGCAGCTGACGTGATCGACGTGGTGGTGGGTGCACAGCAGGTGGGTGACGGTCAGATCGTTGGCAGCGATGAACTCCATGAGGGGCTCGGCCGGACCCCCTGCGTCGATGATCACGGCGTTGCCGCCGGCTTCGTCGGCCACCACGAAGCTGTTGGACAGATATTGTTGGTTCAGAGCGCGTTCCACGATCATTTCAGGTCTCCGTTCGTCGGTTTCGTTGCCGTTGCGCACGAGCGATCCCGACTCGCCGTTCTTGGCTCCGGCGAGCGGGCAACGCCGCCGGGTCAGAAGGTGATGACCGAGCGGATGCCGTCCTGCGCCTCCATGAGCTCGAACCCCTTGTTGACCTCGTCGAGCGTGATGTGGTGGGAGATGAACCCCTCCAGGTCGAGGTCGCCGCGCAGGTACATGTCGACGAGCTGGGGCACGTCAGTGCGGCCGCGGGTGCCGCCGAAGCTACCGCCGATGACCTGCCGGCCGGTGATCAGATAGCGGGGGATGATGTCGAGAGTCTCGCCCTTGCCCGCCACGCCGAGCACGGTACACAAGCCCCAACCCATGCGCGCTGCCTCGACCGCCTGGCGCATCACGCCGACCAGGCCGGTGGCCTCGAAGGTGTAATCGGCGCCGAAGCCGCCGGTCATCTCGAGGATCTGCTGCACCGGATCGACATCGGCGCCGGCGACGATGACATCCGTGGCACCATAGTGCCGGGCGGTCTCCAGTCGCCCGGCCGACAGGTCGACGGCGATGATGCGCCCCGCACCGCGGACCTTGCAGCCCGCCACCGCGCCCAGTCCCACCAGCCCGGCGCCGAACACCGCGCACGTGGAGCCGGGCTCGACCTTGGCCTTGTACATCGCCGCTCCCAGCCCGGTAGCCGCACCGCAGGCGAGCGTGCAGACCACGTCGAGCCGCGCCTCTTTGTCGATCTTGGCCAGCGCGATCTCCGGCATGACGGTGTACTCGGCGAAGGTGCTTGTGCCCATGAAGTGGCGGATCGGCTCGCCGTCGCGCGACAGTCGCGCAGAGCCGTCGGGCATCACGCCCTTGCCCTGGGTCTCGCGGATCGCCATGCAGATGTTGGTCTTACCGCTGGTGCAGTGGACGCAGTCGCCGCACTCGGGTGAAAACAGCGTGATCACGTGGTCGCCCGGCTGCACCAGCGTCACACCCTCACCCACAGCCTCCACCACGCCGGCACCCTCGTGGCCGAGCACCGTCGGTACGTAGCCGCTCGGATCGGCGCCGCTGGCGCTGTACAGATCGGTATGGCAAACGCCGCAGGCCTCCACCTTGACCAGCACCTCGCCGGCCTTCGGTCCTTCGAGATCGAGCTCCTGGACCTGGAGTGGCTTGCCGAATTCCTCTAACACCGCGGCGCGGATCTTCATACGTTTTCCTCGGGCTGGCGGGAGTCGTTGTGGATTGCTGCAGAACGGTCGCGGACCGACTCGCAGCGACCAGCATAAACAACCCCGGCGCGAGGCTCGACCGGCGCGCCGGCGTCACCGCCGCAGATGCGTCAAACTCGTGGACGCGCGCCGGCGCGCGGGAGTAAAATCTCCCCGCTGCAGCTCCCTGGACTCGTGCTCCCACGAGAACCCCTCGTCCCCCACGCAGGAGACGGAACATGAAGAAGCGGTTCAGCCTGTACCTGGGCATCGCGGCCGCACTGCTGTTGGCGACCAACGCCGCCTTTGCGATGCAGAACGCCAACGTCGCCGGCGATTGGGTGATGACCATCACCACCCCGCAGGGCGAGCGCACCATCAACCTCCACATCGAGCAGGACGGCGGCAACCTCACCGGCACCACGCAGGTCGAAGGGCAGGATCCGTCCGAGCTCACGGGCACGATCGACGGCAACAACATCGCCCTCACCATGAGCATGGGCGGGCGCGGCGGCCGCGGCGGGCGCGGCGGGCGCGGCGGCGGAATGCCCTGGGAGGGCACCGTCGACGGCGACACCATGTCGGGCGAGCGCACCATGCCCGCGCGGGGCGGCGGCGAGCCGTTCACCATGACCTGGAAGGCGGTCCGCCAGTAGCGGTCGATTTCGATCATCTCGACAGCGCGCGCGGCGATCCGTATCCCGAGAGGCGGATCGCCGCGTTGTGTGTGCTCGGTTAAAGCGCCCCCGCGGACTATGATGGAGCATTGCACGTGGGGAAGAGGGACCATGACCGACACACAGCCGGACGACGTTCGACGGGTCGAGGGCACCAAAGAGCTCGAGCAAGAGCTGGTCACTGTAGAGGCCGCTCTCGACGGCATCTTCGAGGCCGCCGAGCGCGCGGCGGCGACCAGCGGCGAAGGTGCCGGCCTTATCCTCGAGAAGCTCCTCGACCTGATCTACGAGCGCTTCGCGCCGCAGATTCCCTACGACCGCATCGGCCTGGCCATCGTCGAGGAGGACGGTGGGGTGGTGCGCTCGCGCTGGGCGCGCTCCGATGCCGACAGCCTGACCATGGGCACGGGACACGCTGCGCCTGTCGATGACACGGTGGTGCAGGAGATCCTCGGCACCGGCGTGCCGATGATCGTCAATGACCTCGAGGCCTACCTGGAGGAAAACAGCGACTCCGAACCGACGCGCCTCATCGTCTCGGAAGGGATGCGCTCGAGTCTTACCTGCCCGCTGGCCGCCGCCGGCAAGCCCGTCGGCTTGATGGTGTTCTCCAGCAAGGAGCCCAATACCTACGATGAGGATCACCGCGCGATGCTCGAGCACATCGCCGAGCACGTCGCCACGATCCTCGAGCGCAGCCGCCTGTACGAGCGCCTCGGCGAGCTCAACTGGCAGCTACGCATCGCCAAGGACGCGCTCGAGTACCAGGCCACCCACGACGGCCTCACCCGCCTGTACAACCGCAGCGCGATCCTTGACACCGCCGAGCAGGAGATGGAGCGTGCCGGCCGCCGGGGAAGACCGATCACCATCGTCATGTGCGACATCGACCACTTCAAGGCGATCAACGACGCGCACGGCCACCTGGTAGGTGACCGCGTTCTGCAAGCAGTGGCCGATCGACTCAAGGAGGCGTTGCGCTCCTATGAAACCGTCGGGCGCTACGGCGGCGAGGAGTTCCTCATCACGCTGTACGACTGCGACGCCGAGGGTGCCCCGCACGCCATGGAGCGCCTGCGCACGGCGGTAGGCGGCGAAGGCATCGAGACGACGAAGGGCGTTGTGAACGTGTCAATCAGCCTCGGCGCCGCGGCCGGCAACGGCAACGAGGCCGATCTCGACACCTTCATCCGCCTCGCCGACGAGGCAATGTACGAGGCCAAGGAGGCGGGACGTGATCGCTACGCCGTGCGGGTGGTCGAGGGAGACGACCGGTGAGCGACGTGTACCGTCGCATCGAGCGGAAGGTGCGCGCAGCGCTCGCACCCACTCATCTCGAGATCACCGACGAAAGCTTCATGCACTCCGTCCCCGAGGGTGCCGAGTCGCACTTCCGCCTGCTGGTGGTGGCCGACGTCTTCGAGGGCCAGGCGCCGGTGCAGCGCCATCAGGCGGTGTACCGCGTTCTCGCGGAGGAGATGCGCGATCACATCCACGCGCTCGGGCTGCAGACGATGACTCCTGAGGAGTGGGCTGCCGATCGCTCGCGAAACGAATCGCCTCCCTGCCTCGGGGGAGGCAAGGTCGAGGCGTGATCGACGACGGCGGGTCGGGCGACGACACGGTGGCTGTCGACCGGCATAAGCTCCCCCGACGCGCACGCACCGTCGACGACCCGCCCGGACGCCTCGAGGGCATCTGGATCAAGCGCGCGCACGGCGGTGTCATGGACGGCAGGGACAGCGCCACGCTGCACTCCCGCAAGGGCATCGTCGGCAATGCCGATTGGGGCGGCTGGCGCCAGGTCACGATCATCGAGAAGGAGCGATGGGAGGCGATCACCGCCGGCCTCGGCGTCACCCTCGATCCTGCGACGCGGCGCGCCAACCTGATGGTCAGCGGCATCGACCTGGCGGAGTCGCGCGACAAGACGCTGCTGATCGGTAGCGTGCGCATCAAGATGGTCAACCAAACCACCCCCTGCAATCAGATGGAAGAGGCGCAGGCGGGACTCGAGGAGGCGCTGCGCCCCGACTGGGGCGGCGGCGCCTTCGGCTACGTTGTCGATGATGGTGAGATCCACACAGGTGACGAGGTTCGCTGGGTGGAGTACGAGGAGTTCTCATGATGCAAGTCGGTTTCCCGATCGCCCGATCGTTGCCTTTTTTCCCCAAGCTCGGTGTTTCTCTGCTCCTTTACGTTGTCCTCGGCGGCGCCGCTGCGTGGACCGGTGCCAGCGCGGCGCCCCCGGCACCGGGCGCGGGAGAGCGCGCCCCGGCACAGCAGGCCATGCGCTTCCGGATCACGCTGTCGCCGGAGGCAGCGCAGGGCATCGCCGACCTGGGCCTCGACGTCCCGGTCACCGGCCGCATCTACGTCATTCTGTCGGACAACGACGCGCGCGAGCCGCGCCTGCAGACCGACATGACCGGCGTTCCGTTCTGGGGCATGGACGTAACGGACCTGGGACCGGGGGACTCGGTCATCCTCGATCCCGATGACGATGCGGTGATCGGGTACCCGCTGGACGAGTTTCCAGACATGCGGGCTCGCGGCAGCGACGAGTACCAGCTACAGGCGTTCCTCAACGTCTACACGACGTTTCATCGCGCTGACGGCCATGTCCTGCAGATGCACCTGAACTCCGGCGCCGGGCAGAGTCCGTTTCGCGCGCCGGGCAACGCACACAGCGCCGTCAAGACACTCGTCGTCGCGGAGCCCGAGATCGGAGTCGTTGACGTGCGGTCGTCCGCGGCTTCCGGCCCCGCGAAGCCGACCGAAGAGCTCACCATCACGGAAGTCATCCCGCCCGCCGAGCCGCTGCAGCCCGGCGAGGTCCTGCAGCAGGGCAACCCGCGCGATACCGAGCACGTCAAGTTCGTCAAGATTCGCTCCGAGGTACTGAGCGAGTTCTGGGGCCACGACATGTACATCGGCGCCAACGTGCTGCTGCCCGCCGGCTACGACGACAACCCCGACGTGTACTACCCGACGATGTACTCGCAGGGCCACTTCCCGGGCGGCAGCGCGCCGTTCGGCTTCCGCGAGCCGGGGGACGATCCTCCCGCCGGCAGGGGCGGCCGGGGCAGCCGCGGCGCCGCCTTCCGCGACTTCTGGATGTCGGACAACGCGCCGCAGATCATCGCGGTATCGATCCGTGACGCCAACCCCTACTACGACACTTCCTACTCGGTGAACTCCGCCAACGTCGGCCCCTACGGCGACGCCATCCACGACGAGCTCATCCCCTACCTCGAATCGCACTTCCGCATGATCCCCGAGACCTGGGCGCGGACCCTTTCGGGAGGCTCGACGGGCGGCTGGGAAGCCGTCGCCATGCAGGTTTTCTACCCCGAGGTCTACGGCGGCACCTGGGGCTGGTGCCCGGACCCGCTCGACTTCGACTACTACCAGATCGTCAACGTTTACGAGGACGACAACGCCTACTGGACGGAGTACGAGTGGAACCGCGTCGAGCGTCCCAACTCGCGCCGCCCGGACGGCAACGTGCGCTCCACCGTGCGCATGGAGAACCTCTACGAGCTCGCCGTCGGCCCCAACAGCCGTTCCGCCGGCCAGTGGGCCATCTGGGAAGCGGTCTTCGGCCCGGTTGGCCCGGACGGCTACCCCGCGCGCATCTGGGACCCGCTCACCGGCGAGATCGACCACGAGGTGGCACGCTACTGGCTCGAGAACTACGACGTGACCAACTACCTGCGCAACAACTGGCCCGAGGTCGGCCCCGCGCTGCGCGGCAAGCTGCACGTCGCCGTCGGCGACATGGACACCTACTACCTCGAGCAAGGCGTGTTCCGATTCGAGGAACTTGTCGATTCCCTCACCGACCCGCCCGCCGATGCCTCGTTCGAGTACGGCTACCGAATGCCGCACTGCTGGACCGGCTACAGCCCCGTGCGTGAAGGCGAGAACCTGTCCAACGACGAGTTCATCCGCGTCGCCGCTGACTACATGCACGCCAACGCCCCAGCCGACACCCCGCACACGGCCTGGTATCGCTAGGGCGGACCTGACAACGCCATCCGCGGCGTTGCACGCCGCTCGACGCGCCTCCGACGTACGTCCTTGCACGCCTCCAGCCTGCGCCTTGCGGCGAGCGCCGTCAGGCCTGCCTGCTGTGTAAGGAATCGGCCTACACGTGCTTCGCTGCACCGCCGACTGCTTTTTGCCGGGATTTGGTGAAACTTTTCCTCGCTCATGCGTCATAACTACACAGAAACCAATGCTGCGGAAGCAGCAAAGTTTCCAGCGAACTCCCCTGGGCAGGAGGTTCGTCATGCGCGTTGCAGAGATCAGCAGCAAGAAGCTCCACGTGGGCCGCATCGAGGGGGTCAACCCGTCGCTGCTGCGCACCAGCTCGCGTCTCGGTGGCATGCCGGACGCTCTGCTCGAGCGGGTCGCTCGTGGAAGCGAGTGCCAGCTCATTGCTGCCGGGAACACGATTTATTCGCAGGACGACGGCGCCGACGCCGTCTACCTGCTACTCGACGGCGCGGTCAGCCTCGAGCGTAGAGAATTGGATGGTGACGTCGTGAAGTTTCAGGTCTACGGTCCCGACGCGACCTTCGGCGACATCGCCCTGCTGGGCGAGCCGGAGCGCTACTTCTCCGCCAGCACCGACGCCGCGAGCATCGTCATCCGCACGCCGCTGACGCTGCTGCGGGAAGCGCTCGCTGCCAACCCACAGCTCGCCGAGGCGTGGATCCACGCGGTCACCGCGGATCTCAATCGCCGCGGCCGCGACCTGGCCGTCACCGTGCCGATCACGATCACCAACCCGGCCTTCCCCGACGCCGCGTAGGCGGCGGGCCGGCCACAGTTCATAGGGACCCCGCCGTACTGACCCGGTGCTGACGGATCACCGGGTCGGCCACGGGCAATCCGGGCTTCGCGCGGGGGAAAACACAAGGCAAAGCGGCGCGCCGCCCTCCCTCCATAGGGTGCCCCGCTTTGCCTTTCCCTTTTGGAGGTAGGGGGACGCAGGGAAGGCGATGGCGGCGTTGCGCTTGCGGCGGTCGCTCCCGCGCACCTGAGTACGCGTCCGCTCTCGCCTCCGCGCGCGCCTTGCCCTCGCCTCCCCTGCGTCCCCTGCTACGTTGTGCTGAACTGTGACGCTGCGGTCCTGCTAGACGGTGGTGGGCTCGGTGGTGCGGAAGATGACGAAGGAGGCAATGAGGAGGGCGAGACACACGTAGAGGACTGCCATCGGGTAGATCGTCGCGCGGCCGGTCGCCTGTATCTGCAGGGCGATGAACAGAGTCTCGACGACCTCCAGGATCATCGCCGTGAGAATGCCGGCGAGCAGAGCGCTCAGGGGCCGCTTGCTACGCGTCGACCAGAACACCGAGGCGGCGAACAGCAGCAGGAGGAAGCCGGGGCCGGTGGCGTTGAAGGCGAAGAACGCGACGGCAGCGTTGACGCCGGTTGCCTGGGACATGGCATTGATCACGAAGCTGCGGGTGTTGCTGCCGAATGGAATCAATGACTGCCAGTAACCGACCGGCACCAGCTCGCTGATCGTCGGCCCTCCCACGAGGCCGCTGAGCAGCATAGCGATGCCCAGTGTCAGGATCCAGATCACCAGAAACGTGAGGAAGGCGACGCTGACCTTGATCACCCAGACCCGCACTCGCGAAGCCGGGCGCGAAAGCAGGAAGCCCATGGTGTTGTCGATGCGATCGTCGGCGAACGACAGCGCCCCGGTGGCGGCGGCGAACACCGGAACGACGACGATCATCTGCAGCGCCATCAGCACCTGCGTCAGCGAGTCGAAGCGGAAGCCGCCGAACGAGCCGATGTACACGAACAACGGCAACAGCAGCGCCGCGACGATAGCGGCGAATACCAGAGAGCGCTGCTGGCGCCATTCCTTCCAGATGAGGGCTCGGTTCATGTTGGTCTCCTTCGGCCTCGGGAGCTCGGCTCAGTCAGTAGACGTCGGCATCGGTGGGTGGGATGACGAACTCGTGCACCACCGAGCCGTCGTTGACGTTCATGATCGCCGCCGCCCCGAACCTCAGATAACGGACCGTGTGAGACGACGCGTTCGTATGAGGCGACGCGTAGCTGAAGACGACCTGATCCTCGCCCAGCCAACGTGGCGTCGATAGCGGGTCGAGGAGCGCGCCTCCGCTGGGATGGCGCACGTCGACGCGGCGTGCAGTTCCGTCGGCTTCGACAATGCGGAAATCTGCTGTGCGGTCATTTCGCTGCGGTGAGAAGAACGACGCTCGATATCCGCCCGGCGAGATGCCGATGTCGCCGTCCGAAAGATCGGGCAGTTCTGTGCCCCACTCGATCTCACGGACGGAGCCGTCGGACAGGTTGCGCACGACGAAGATCGGATCGACGCCGACCATGTCGCCGTCTTCCTCCTCGGCGCAGCCGGCGAAACGCCGGTAGGCGATCACCGTTCCGTCCGCGGAGACGGCGAAGTCGGGATAGCCGCACGGGAAGCTCTCGATATGCCGCGCGCTGCCGCCGGGTAGGCCGACGACTTCAAGCTCGTAGTTCGAATCGGTGACGATTTCACCTCTCGTCCGTCGGTCGACGTGAACCTGCACGGGCATCAGCGGTCCCACGTTGTTGCGGGAACCATAGAGCGCCCGGCCGGATTCAGGCCTCGAATAGGACACGACGTCCGTGGAAGTATCGGAGTCGATATCGTAGGAGACGATGGTGCGCACCTCGGAGCTCCCGTCCTCGCCGTATCGGCGGATCCGAAGCAGCAGCTGCCCGCTGCGTGTCCACGCAATCGGGGTGACGCCTTCGTACGGAAAGTCCGGGTCAAGGTCGAACCACTCGGTCGGCCTCTCGACCGTGCCGCGCTCGAGGTCGAGCAGCAGCGGCTCGGCGCCCCACCACCCGGCCGTGAAGAAGACGTATGTGCCGTCCGGAGAGAAGGTCGGCGACCGCGTCGCGTAAGGCCATCCGCTACGGATCCAGGCGATCTCCCCGACCGATCCCAGAACCAACTGCTCCTCCGTCCCATCGATACGGACCCGCCACAGGTCGACGTTGCCTCGCACGCGATCCAGCAATCGCTGCGCGCTGAAGTAGTACACCCACCGGCCATCGTCCGAGAAGAACGGTGAGAAAGCCAGCCGACGGCTGAGGCGTTGCGGCGTCGCGCCGCGCCCTTCGCCACCCTCGGCCCCCGCTTGATCCGGCAGCCGCCACAGGGAACCGAACGCAAGCGGATACGACGCCGCTGTGACGACCGCGGCGCTGCCGTCGGGGCTGAGGGCGAACTCGCGCGTCACGGCGCGGTCGAGATCTCCGAATCTGTCGACGTAGAGAACCGGTACGAAGCCGGTGGCCCCGGTGATCAGGAACACCAACGCCACGGCTCCGAGCGTATGACGCGCGCTGGTGCCGGTGAGCGCCTCACCGCGCGCGAAGCCTCGCAGCGACAACGCCAGCAGCAGCGTACCCGCGAATGTCACCTCGGCCGCTGCC
>JASFRZ010000006.1:0-31902 GCA_050114655.1 Acidobacteriota bacterium | reverse complement strand
CTGTCCGCAAGCGCGCCGGCGGTGCCTTGGAGCGCTGCATATGATGATTTCGTCTATTCCATCGAGGTCGACCGCGATACCGCCGAGCAAAAGGTGGTTCGCTATCGGATCGACTTGCCGCACGACCGATGACGCGAGGATACCCGTGAGCTGCCGATCGATTGCCGCTGCCCTTCTGATGGCGACGGCTGCCTGCGGAGGCGCCTCGGATGCAGGTTCGTCCGCCGCCGAGTGGGTCGGCACCGTGACCACCGAGGGCAACGTCACCACGGTGGTCAACGAGAGCGGCTCGGTGTGGGGCGGTGACGTGCAGCTCGTCGAGGAGGTTTCGATCGGCGTCGAAGCCGGCGAAGATGCCTACATGCTGGGATCGGTGGGCGCCGTATGGGCCACGGATGACGAGATCTACGTGGTCGACCGGCAGGTTCCGGCGCTGCGCGTCTACGACATGGGCGGCCGGCACCTGCGCGACATCGGCGCGGAGGGCAGCGGGCCGGGCGAGTTCCGCCGCCCGGACAGCCTGGCCATCGGCCCCCAAGGGCGCATCTACGTGCGCGACTACGACAACGACCGCATCATGGTGTTCTCGCCGGACGGCGAGGAGGCGGGCACATTGCCCCTGGCGGGCAACTTCCGCACCTCGACGGGAATCGTGATGACCGTCGCCGGCGTGCTGTACAGCTACCAGCGCATTCCCTCGGACGACCCCGAGGAGCGCACCTACGGCATGGTGCCGCGCTCGCTCGACGGCGACACGGCCGGCGAGCCCATACCGCGCCCCGAGCTCGAGGCGCCGCAAGGCAGTTCGCTGAGCGCGCGCAGCGAAAGCATGAGCATCGGCATGGGCGTTCCGTTCGCGCCCGGCGTCCAATGGGTGGTCGCGCCGTCGGGTGCCGTCATTGCGGGAGTCAGCGACGAGTACAGCTTCGAGATCCGCTATCCGGACGGCGCGGTGACCCGCGTCGTCAGGATCGACGACCCCGTCCCGGTGGATTCCGCCGAGGCCGACTGGCATCGTAAGCGCATCACCGCCCAGATGCGCGGCTACGTTGCGGACTGGAGCTGGAACGGCGACGACATCCCCGAGCACAAGCCCGCCTACACGCGGTTTCTGCCCGATCACAGCGGGCGCATCTGGGTCGCGCGGCCGGGGCCGGGTAAGCACGTCGAGGGCGAGTGCGACGAGAACCCACAAGCCGATCAGGAGCGTGGCGCGTCTTGCTGGGGGGAATCGACGATTTGGGAGGTGTTCGACGACGAGGGGCGCTTCCTCGGCGGCGCCGAGGTTCCCGACACCTTGAATGCCTACTCCCCCACGTATATCCGGGATGACGTGTTCATCGCCGCGCTCACCGACGAGATGGGCACGCCGATGGTGAAGCGCTACCAGCTGGTGTACCCGGACGGGAAATAGCCCGGCGTTCCGGAAGCACCACCGGAACCACGACAGGGCGCGCCGCCGATCCGCAGACGCTACACTTCGAGCGCCATCCGACCGAATCGATTCGAATCATGCGCATCGCTTACTGGGACTGTTTTTCCGGCATCGCCGGCGACATGAATCTGGGCGCCATGGTGGGCTGCGGCCTGCCGCCGGATGCGCTGCGTGAAGACCTCGCCGGGCTGGCGCTGGAGGGCTTCTCCATCGAGCACCGCAAGGTGCAGCGCGGCGCGCTGGCGGCCGACAAGATCGACGTGGTGATCGACGGCGGGCCCCCGGGCGGCGGGCCGATGTTCGCCGACGGCGACCACCACCCGCACCGCGGCCTGGCGGATATCCGTGCGATCCTGGAGAAGAGCGATTTGCCCACGGGTGTTGCCGAGCGTGCCGACGCGGTGTTCGAGGCGCTGTGCGCCGCCGAGGCGGCGGTGCACGGGGTCACGGTCGACGAGGTGCACCTGCACGAGGTCGGCGCGGTCGACGCCATCGTCGACGTCGTCGGCGCCTGCTGCGGTCTGCGCCGGCTGGGCATCGAGGCGATCCGCTGCTCGCCGCTCAACCTGGGCTCGGGGCAGGTGCGCACGGCCCACGGCACGCTGCCGGTGCCGGCGCCCGCCACCGCGCACCTGTTACGCGGTGCGCCGGTTTACGCGCGCGGCCCCGAGGCCGAGCTGGTCACGCCGACCGGCGCGGCTTTGGTGGCGGTGCTGGCCGAGAGCTTCGGTCCGTGGCCGGCGATCAAGGTCACGGCGATCGGCTATGGCGCCGGCGACAACGAGTTCGACGAGCTCGCCAACGTGCTGCGGCTGGTGGTGGGGGAGTCGATCGACGACGGGGCGGCGGACGGTGGAGCCGCGGCGGGGACCGAATATGCGTCGTTAAACGCCGCGGTGCAGGTCATCGAGACCAACCTCGACGACACCAACCCGCAGGTGCTCGGGGCGCTCATCCCCAAGTTGCTCGACGCCGGCGCGCTCGATGCCTTCGTCACGCCGGTGTTCATGAAGAAGAACCGCCCGGGCGCACAGCTCACCGTGCTGGCGCCGCAGGACCTCGTCGATCCGCTCGCCGAAATGCTGCTGCGCGAGACCACGACGCTGGGGGTGCGCATGTACCCGGTGCAGCGCCGCGAGCTGGCGCGTCACCACGTCGAGGTGGCGACGCGCTGGGGCACGGTTCGTGTAAAGCTGGGGCTGCTCGGCGATCAGGTGGTCAACTGGGCGCCCGAGTTCGACGATTGTGAGCGCCTCGCCGCGCAGGCGGGCGTGCCGGTGAAACACATCATCCAGGCGGCGTCGGCAGCGTACGCGCGCGACGCCGCGACCGAGGACAACAACTGATGATCGACATCAACCAGTTCATGGAGATCGAGCTACGCACCGCGACCATTCTGGAGGCCGAGCGCGTTCCCGACACCGACAAGCTGATGAAGCTGCAGATCGACCTGGGCGAGGAGAAGCGCCAGCTCATCGCCGGCATCGCCGCGGTGTACGAGCCCGATGCCCTGGTCGGCAAGCAGATCGCCGTGGTCGCCAACCTGCAGCCGGCGACCATCCGCGGCGTCGAGTCCAACGGCATGCTGCTGGCGGCGGCGACCGACGATGGCCCGGTGCTGATCACCTTCGACAAGGCGGTTCCCAACGGCGTCAAGGTGCGCTGAACGCCGTTGATCGACTCCCACGCACATATCGCCGAGGACGGCTACGACGACGACCGCGGCGAGGTGCTGGCGCGTGCCGCTGCCGCCGGCGTCGAGGCCGTGGTTGTCATCGGCTACGACGCGGCCAGCAGCCGGCGGGTACTGGAGGTGGTGCGGGCCCACCACGCCGCTCCTGTGGCGCTCCACGCCACCGCCGGTGTGGCGCCGCACAACGTGGTCGAGACCGAGGAGAGCGACCTCGCTGCGGTGCGCGCCCTGCTCGACGAGCCCGAGGTGGTGGCGGTCGGCGAGATCGGCCTCGACTATCACTATGACATGCCCCCGGCGCGCCAGCGTGATTTCTTTGCGCGCCAGCTCGCCTGGGCGGTCGAACGCGACCTGCCGGTGGTGATCCACTCGCGCGAGGCGGAGGACGACGTGCTTGCCGGGTTGCGCGACGCGGGCTGCTCGCGCGGCGTCATCCACTGCTTCACCGAGGGTCCGAAGATGGCCGAGGGCGCGCTGGAGCTCGGCTTCCACATCTCGTTCGCCGGCATCGTGACCTTCAAGAACGCGCAGGACCTGCGCGACATCGCCGCGCGCGTGCCGCTCGAGCGCACCCTGGTGGAGACCGACAGCCCCTATCTCGCGCCGGTACCGCACCGCGGCCGCCGCAACGAGCCCGCCTGGGTGGTCGAGGTGGCGCGCACCATCGCCGAGCTGCACGGCGTGAGACTCGACGAGGTCGAGCGTGTCACGTCGGCCAACGCCCGCGCGCTGTTCGGTATGACTGGCGACCGGCTCGAGTCACCGGCGGGGGGCCGCGGAAGTTGAGCAGACCGCGAACGTTGATCGTCGGTATCGACGGGGCGACATTCGATCTCCTCAACCCGTGGATCGAGGCCGGCGAGCTGCCTCACCTGTCGCGCTTCGTCGAACGCGGCGCGCACGCCACGCTGTGGGCCTGGCCCAACACGAACAGCGCCGCAGCCTGGACATCGATGGTGACCGGCTGCAACGCGGGAAAGCACGGCGTATTCGACTTCGGGGACATGCCCCCGCGTGTCGGGCGGAGGTGGCAGCCGATGACCGCCGCCAAGCGTCGCCGCGAGCCATTCTGGTGCCATCTGAGTGACGCCGGGCAGTCGGTCGGTGTGATCAACGTGCCGATCTCGTATCCCGCCGATCGTGTGCGCGGCTTCATGGTCAGTGGGATGGATACTCCGAGCGTCGGCAGCGCCGGTTTCACGCACCCGCCCGAGCTCGCCGAGGAGCTGAGGCGGCGGGCGTACGTCATCGATATCGAGAACCTCGGCCCGCTGGCTCGACAACGTCCGGCGCGCGCTGCGGCTGCCCTCGAGGACCTGGTCGCGCGCCGGGTTGCGGCGACGCTTCACCTCATGCAGACCCGGGACTGGGACGCCCTGATGACGGTGTTCGTCGCCACTGATCGCGCCCAGCACCATTTCTGGCCGCGTGCGAACGCCAATGCGGGAAGCGAGGGAGGGGGTGATGGCGAGATCCTCTTGCGCATTTATCGGCGCATCGACGAGTTCATCGGCGAGGCCATGAAGGCGGCGGGCGACGAGGCCCTGGTGATTGTGGTGTCCGATCACGGCTTCGGCGCGAGCCGACCCGGGCGCAAGACTCTCAACCAGCTCTTTGCCGAGCTCGGCCTGCTGCGTTTCAACGAGGGTCGCCGACGCTGGGGCTCGTCGTTGCGGACCGGCATGCTCGGGTACGGCCGCAAGCTCATCCCACGAAACCTGCAGCGTCCGCTGGCGATGCGGCTTGCGAGACTACGGTCGCGCGTGGTCACGGAGTCCCGCTTCACCAACATCGACTGGGGAAGGACCCGCGTCTTCGCCGGACTGCACGGCAGCCAGGTGTACGTGAACCTGGCCGGCCGGCAGGTGGACGGCACCGTTGCCGAGGAGGAGAAGGCAGAGCTACTGCGGAGGGTTCGCGAGATCCTGCTCGACCTCACCGATCCGGTCAGCGGCGCGCGAGTCGTGCGATCGGCAGCTCTGTCTGAGGAGATCTACGAGGGGCCTCAGATCGGAGATGCTCCCGACATCACCGTCGAATGGGACTTCGACGCCGTCGGAGAGCGCATCCGCTACCGAGCGGGCGGGCGTGACATCGTCTGTGCGGGGCCCACCGCGGGCGCGGGGGTGCGGTGGATCGGCGAGCATCGACCGGATGGAGTCTTTCTCGCCGTCGGACCGATGGTGCGCCGCGCCGCGATTTCGCGCGTCAGCTTGTATGACATCGCGCCGACGGTGCTTTACGCGCAGGGAGTACCGGTACCGCAGGAGATGGATGGTCGGGTGCTCACCGAGATCTTCCGCGAGGATTGCCAGCGGGAGCATGCGACGGTCCGGCAAGCCGCTGCCGCGGAGGCTTCCGCGCACGGGCGGAAACCGGACGGTGATCGGCTGCGCGACGACGAGGCCGCCCTGATCGAGGAGCGCCTGCGCGGGCTGGGCTACATCGAGTAGGGAGTGCCTCGATAAAGGGCCGACCAGGTGGCCGCGTAAACGACGGCGAACACCGCGACATCCAGCAGGAGTCGCACGGCGGGGCCGCTGCCGACAGCCAACAGGTGAGCCAGGCCGAACACGGCGAGCACGGCGAGAGCGGTAGCCGCGACCGGGCGCCAAGAGGCGGCGACGAAGTCCGACGTGTGCACCGGGGAGACACGCGCGACCATGGCGATTCCCACGGGAAGGAGCAGAAACGAAGCCAAAGCCACGCCTGTCGCCGCGCCGAGCACGCCGTGGCGGGAGCCGACGGCGACGGCACCGATCGTGACCACAGCGCGCACCATGCTCCAGCGCAGTTGTTCGCGGCCTTGTCCCGAGGACAGGTAGATCCATTGGATGCTGGTGAACAGCGACTGCACGGCCGCCGCCAGCGCCAGCCAGCGAAAGACCGGCGTGATGTCCATCCAACGCCCTCCCAACACCAGCGCGACCACGTCGGGGGCGTCGAGAGCGAGGAGCGCGAAAATCGGCAAGCTGAGGGAGTTGAACGCCAGGCTGCCGCGACGATAGAAGGCGCGAAAGCGCTCGGGCTCCGACGTCACACGGGAAAGCACCGAGGAGGCGACGGGAACGAACGGATTGCCGAGACGCGCGAGCGGCCGGAGGGACAGGTTGTAGGCATTGGTGTATCCACCCAGCGCAGCCGCCCCCGTTACGATGCCGATGATCAGGCGTGAGACATTGCGGCTCAGGAACAGCGCTGAGCGTGCCGCGGTCAGGTTGCCACCGAAGGCGAGCAGATGACCCACCCGAACACGGTTCCTCGGGCTCGAAGGGCGCCACCCGGCCGACATCCACGCGGCGCAGGAGGTCCACGCTGCGGCGGCCACTTGCTGAACGACCAATGCCCAGTAGCCGGCTCCCGCCAGGGCGGCGGCAACAGCGGCGACCGCGGCTGCCAGCAGCGCCGAGACGTTGATCGCCGCCACGGTCGTGAATCGAAGCTGTCTCTGCAGGATCGCCAACGGCTGCGCGCCGAAGCCCTGCAGGATGAAAAGCGACGCGAGGGCAGCGGAAATGGCGGTCAGTCGCGGCTCGCCGTAGAGCCAGCTGATCGCCGGTGCGAGCGCCACGGTCAACACACCGGCGGCCAACCCAGCGGCGACGTTGATCCAGAACAGCGAGCTCGCCTCGTCGTGGGTCAGGTCACCGCGCTGCACGGTGGCCGCCGGGAGGCCGAGGTCGCTGAGTGCGACCAGCCCGATGACCGCGGAAACCATGGCGACGACGCCGAAATCGTCCGGGGTGAGGACGCGGGCGAGCGCGGCCAGAGCGAGTGTCTGCACCGCCACCTTGAGCAACTCAGCCACTCCGGTGACCCCGCCTGCGGCGGCCGCACGGGGGCCGAGCCCGGTTGCCTTGCGCCGGAAGCTGGCGTTACGGTCTGCGTTCATGGGTCTCGACGTCTCTTCGTGAGGTCTTCGCAACGGTGACCACTCCCACAAGGACGCTTCGCCGCGCTAACGGCAGCCGGCGTTCCGGCTGACGGCGGGCATACGATATGTCACCTGCTGGGCGCGTGCCCCTGGCCGACCGCTTCATGTTGCTCGTCCTCGCGGCTGCCGCGCTCGCCGGCTGGCTGGCGGTGATCCTTTCTGAGGTCGGGTGGCTCGGCCCTGTCGCCGTTCTGGCGGGGGTGTCAGCGATGCTCGCGATGGCGCACTGGGTGTCCCGAGGCGATGCGAGCAGGCCGGACGACGCCCCTCCCGAGGCCCCCGGAAGCGCGCGTCCCTTGCTCGACGGCGTCATCATCGTCGCACTTGTCCTGGCGTCCGTCGCACTGTATTCACCGGCGATCGAGAGCACCTTTTGGGCCAGTGATGCGACGCTGTACCTGAGCACGGGCCGGCAGGTAGGGGAGACCGGTGCGTGGCTCTTTCGAGATCCGCTTCTCGAGGGATTGCCCGCTGACGCGCGCGCCGAGATGTTCACCAACCGCTTTGGTTACGACATGACCGGCGACTACGCGCGCTTCCCCGGCGGATTGGCGATCCCGGACATCGACGGTACGCGGGTCGCCGCGGGGTTCTCCCCGCTGTTTCCAGTGTTGCTTGCCGTGAGCTATCAGCTCTTCGGGAGTATCGAGTCGATGCTCGCCGTTCCGTTGTTGTTCTCCGTGCTCGCCGTGTGCACCGTCTTTCTCATCGGCCGGCTCCTGGACGGGCGGCTGCTCGGGGTGTTCGCGGCGCTCTTGTTGCTGGTGTGCATGCCGCAAATCTGGTTCACCCGCCTACCCATGTCCGAAGTCGTGGCGCAGTTCTACGCGCTTGGCGGCCTGCTCGCGTTGATGCATGCGCTGCGTGGCGGCGACCGACGCTGCTCGTGGATCGCCGGAGTCGCATTCGGGGCGGCCGGACTGGCGGCCTTTGACCTCCTTCCGGTGATCGGCTGGGCACTCGTCGTCGCCATGGCCATCGCCCTGATCCGGGGTCGGCCCGTCTCACCGGTGGGGTGGACTCTCGCCGTGTTGGGTATTGCGATGCTGCACGCTGCCGCGCACTACGCGCTATTTCCTTCCAACTATCGCCGTTTCGTCGTCAAGCGCCTCGATGCGGCGTGGCTGATGGAAGGCTTGCGGCGCTCACTGCAGGGCGGTGCGGTACTGCTGTGGCTGATATTCGCCGCGGGCCTCGTAGCGGCGTCGCTGGTGGCGCTGAGGAGGGTCAGTCGGCGTGAAGGCTCCACGGCGCGACAGCAGCTCGGCGTCGGGTTTCTCGCCGCGGCGCTCTTGTGGGCGGTGGCCTACCTGCTGGTGGTTCCCGGGCTGGAGGGCTCAACTGTCCGTTGGTTGGGCTGGTACCTGTCCTGGCCGGCGTTGATTGTGCTGCCCTTCGCGCTCGCCGACCGTGCTCGGCTCGCCTGGCGCCGACCGGGCGACGGCGCCGGACTGCTCCTGGTGTGCCTTTTTGCCGCGGCGGCCGTGCACCAGCTCCACAACCCCCAGGACCAGGATTTCGGCACCCAGCTGTGGACCATGAGACGTTTCGTGCCGCTGCTGCTGCCCCTCGCGTCACTCCTGGTCGTGACCGGCGTCTTCCGCGCCGCCCGCCGCGTGGCGCACTCGAGCGCCGTTGCGACAGTGGCCGTGCTGCCGCTCCTGATACTCGCCGCCCGCCCCTCCGTGGCAGTGGTGCGGCAGCCGTTCTGGCAGGATGGCGTTGCCCAGGGGCGGGCGATCGCGGCGATCTTTCCGGATACCGCCGTGGTGCTCGTCAGCCAGGATCTCGCCGGCACGCACGTACAGACCGCACTGGACTACCTCTTCGACGTCGACACCGTCCTGCTCCAGAGCCGTTATCCGGCTCCTTCCGTTTGGGGGCAACAGCTCACGCGCTGGACCGGAGATGGTCGGCGCGTGTTTCTGATGGTCGGCGCCGTGGACACGCACCTCGCCGTGCCTGGCCTGTCGCTGCGCCGGCACGCGCACCCCCGCCTGCAGGTGCGCGCGCTGGAGACGACGACGGACCGCGTTCCGCGACGAGCGATCGATCTCGATGCGGTGCTCGATACCTACGAGCTGGAGATGAGCGGCGCCGATACGGCGAGCAGCGTGGACATCGGCGACTATCGCAGCGACGGTTGTTTTCGCATCGAAGGTTTCCACGGCCCCGAGCTCGATTCCGCCGGCGACGGGACGTTCCGCTGGACAGATCTCCGCGCCACGATCGAGGTTCCGGCAGCGCCTGTGTACCGGATCCAGGTTGGTGCCGCCCGCCCACCGGGTGTCGCCCCGGCGAACCTCGAGGTGCTCCTGGATGGCCGCCGGGTCGGTGTTTTTCAGCTGCCGACCGGCGTCGTCGAGTTGCGTATCGATAATCCGTCCGTGGGTACGGGGATGCCTGTTCTGCTCGAGCTGCAGGTTCCAACCTTCAACCCGCGCGCCCTCGGCATTTCGGATGACGCCCGGAATCTCGGGGTGCGTCTCTACAATGTGGATTGGAGCAAGACGAGGGATTGAGACCTCCCTGGGCAGTTGCTCGCATGTACGGACGCTTCGCCGCCGGCTTACCGCGGTTCCTGAGGCGCACGATGAGTCTCGACGATGCCCGGCGCGCCGTGCGCAGCCGCATGGAGCGTCGTGAACAGAGCTTCCTGCGCCTGGTGAAGCAAGGCATCTTCGAGTATCCCGCCAGCCCGTATTTGCCGCTGATGCGGCACGTCGGGTGCCAGCCCGGAGACGTCGAGTCACTGGTTCGCAACGAAGGCATCGAGGGCGCGCTGTTGGCGCTGCGAAAGGCGGGCATTTACTTCAGCTTCGAGGAGTTCAAGCGTGGCGAGACCGTGTCTCGCGGCAGCCTGCGTTTCGACGTCCTGCCCGACTCTTTCGACAACCCGTACCTGAGCCACTACTACTTCACTTCGAGCGGCGGGACGACGAGCGCCGGTACCCGCGTCTCTACCGACCTGGACCACCTGAGGCTGCAGGCTTCGCACGTCATGATCACGCAGCACGCGCACGGCGTGCTCGATGCGCCGCGGGTGCTGTGGCGCCCGATACTTCCCTCCGGCAGCGGTATCAACAACGTGCTCCATCAGGCTCACGTCGGCCGCTACTTCGATCGATGGTTCACTCCTTGCACCGCTGACGACCTGGTGCCGGCGCTGCGGTTCCGCCTGGCCAACGCCGGCACGATCGTGCTGGCGCGGCTCTGTGGTGCCCACGTGCCGACCCCCGAGCCTGTTCGGCTGGACGATGGCCGGGTCATCGCTCGGTGGGCGGTCGAGACAATCACGCGGCACGGGCAGTGCCTCGTCATGGCGCCGGTCAGCGCCGCGCTACGGGTTTGTGTGGCGGCGGCGGATGAGGGCACCGCGCTCGACGGAGCGACCTTCATGGTCGCCGGTGAACCCGCATCCCCCGCCAAGATCACGGGCATCAGGCGCACCGGCGCTCGTTGCTTCACGACCTACGGCTTGGCAGAATCCGGCCGGGTGGGGATGGGGTGTGCGAGTGCCGATGATGCGAGTGATGTGCACCTGCTCAGCGACGCGTTCGCGGTCATTCCGTATCCGCGGGAAGTGCACAAAGGCGGCCCGGTCGTCGAGGCGTTCAACCTCACTTCGATCGCACCGACAACGCCGAAGATCATGCTGAACGTCGAGGTCGACGACTACGGCGCCATCGAGCGGCGTCCCTGCGATTGTGTGTGGAACGGTTTCGGCTTCACGACGCATCTGCGGGGCATCCGCAGCTTTCGTAAGCTGACCGGCGAGGGCGTCACGTTGGTAGCGAGTGAAATGACCGAAATCCTCGAAAGCGTGTTGCCGGAGCGGTTCGGCGGCAGCGCGCTCGATTACCAACTCCTGGAGGAAGAGGACGAGCAAGGCTTCACTCGGCTGACCCTCATCGTGAGCCCCGATGTCGACCTGGCGCAACCGGACGACGCGGTGCGGGCGGTGCAGCAGGCGTTATCGCACTCGAGTGCAGCGGCCGACATGGCTCAGGAGATCTGGCGGCAGGCGGGCTCATTCCGCGTCCGGCGTTCCCGGCCGGTGTGGACGGAGCGCGGCAAGATGCTGTCCATTCGCGTGGAGCGCGAACAGGAAGCCGGAGGCGAACGGAATGGCGCGTGAGTCACGGCGTCGGACATTGCGTCGTCTGGGGACGGCAACCGCTGCGGCATTTGCGGCTCCGAAGGCGCTGCTGGCGCCGACGACGATCACTTCACCGGGGTCGCAGGAAGTTGCCAACAAGGCCTGTGCCGCGCTCTCCGGCCGACGGCTGCGCTGGGTGGTGCCGTACACCGCCGGCGGCGGCTATGACGTCTACTCCCGTTTGATTGCGCCGTACCTCGAGGCCGAGCTCGGCGCCGAGATCATCGTGGACAATGTTCCCGGGGCCTCCGGCACGGTCGGCGCCAGAACCGTACAAGGCGCGGTCCCGGACGGGTCCACGGTCGGCATCTTGCACGCCGCGGGCCTGCTCATTGCGTCGATGTCGGGGTCGGCGAGCGCGCCGCACCCGGCGCGTGACTTCACCGTTCTCGGTCGCATCGCGGCCAACCACACCATATGGGTAACGAGCCCACGTTCCCGCTACCGCACGCTCGATTCGATGGCCGCGGCGGAGCCCGGCGCCCCCGTAATCCTGGGTGCGGTCGAGGTCAGCAGCAGCAACTTCGTGGCCATGGTCGTGGCCGCCGATTTGCTGGCGATCCCCGTGGAGTTCGTCACCGGGCAACCCGGCAGTCGCGAGCTGTCGCTGGCATTGATCCGCGGCGAGGTCGACGCCTCGTCGTTCACGCTGGAGTCGGTTCTCGATCGCATCGACGCCGGCGACCTCGTACCAATTCTGCAGATCGTCCCCGACTCCGGTGCGGAGAGTGGCTCCGACCTCGACGGTGTTCCGGTTCTCGGTGGGCCCGACGGACTCGCGGAGCGCTGGGCGCGGCGGCGCGGTGCCGACGCCGGCGCAGCGCGCGCTACCGCCGACACACTGGCGCGGCTGATGGGGCTCGGGCGGATCGTCGTGGCGCCGCCGCGCATGCCCCCGGACGTGGCGCGCTGCCTGGAGGCCGGTCTGCAGCGCGCTCTGGCGGACCCCGAGTTGCACGCCCGCGCGGCGGCTGCGCGGCGTCCCCTCGATATCCTCAGCGGAGCGGATGTGACGGCGATGATCCGCGCCGTGGAAGATGCAGCCGCCCCCATCGTGACGATGGTCAGCGCCGCCATCGACCGGCTGCGGGGTTAGCTCTCTTGGAGGAGACGCTTCGCGCTGCCGTCGAGGGCCTGCAGTTGGTGTTGTCTTGGCCCAACATCGTCTACCCGGTGGCAGGGACCGCCGTGGCGATGCTGTTCGCTGCGGCACCGGGTGTCAGCGCCGTGACCCTGCTGGCGTTGGCGATCCCGCTGACCTTGTCGTGGGATCCGCTCTCCGTGGTCCTGCTGTTCGGGGCCCTCGTCGGTGGATCGACCTTCACGGGCTCGATCAGCGCCATTCTCATGAACGTGCCCGGCACGGCGCCGAACGCGGCTACGGTACTCGACGGACACCCCATGGCGCGTGCGGGGCGCGCCAAGGCAGCGATTGCATGCGCGGCGGCGGCGTCGGCCCTCGGCTCCAGTTTCGGCATCCTGGTTCTCATGCTGACGTTGCCGTTCATGCGGCGCCTGGTTCTCCTGCTCGGGCCGCCCGAATTCCTCATGCTGGCGCTGTGGGGCCTGACGACCATCGTCATTGTCGTCCGGGGAGCGGTGATCAAGGGAGTCGCGTTGGCAGGGCTCGGGGTACTCCTCGCTTGCGTCGGCTTCGACCCGCGCAGTGCTGATCTGCGCTACACCCTGGGCACCTCCTACCTGCAAGACGGGGTCCCCTTGGTGCCGGTGTTCCTCGGCGTCTTCGCGGTCGCCGAGATGATGTCGCTGATGCTTTCCGAGACCACGACGATCTCCGGCAGGACCCGTGTCGAGGAGCTCGAAGGCAGCGCCAGCGATGGGCTGCGCGCTGTCAAGGAGAACCCCGGTCTTCTGCTGCGAAGCTCGCTCATCGGTACGCTGATCGGCGCGATACCCGGCATCGGCGGCACGGTCGCCAGCTTCACCGCCTATGCCCACGCGGCACGCTGGTACCGGAAAAAGGATGGCCACTTCGGACACGGCGATATCCGGGGTGTGCTGGCGCCGGAGGCGGCGAACGACGCCAAAGACGGTGGATCCCTCATCCCCGTTCTTGCCTTCGGCGTGCCCGGAAGTGTCGGTACCGCGTTGTTGTTGACCGCCCTTCTGTTGCACGGTCTGGCTCCGGGAC
This sequence comes from Acidobacteriota bacterium, assembly GCA_050114655.1. GTDB lineage: Bacteria > Acidobacteriota > UBA890 > UBA890 > UBA890 > JASFRZ01. Next base: position 18,529 of record JASFRZ010000006.1, on the reverse strand, counting down.
CGGAGCTGCTGAGCAACCGGTTGCCGCTCGTGTTCGCCTTGATCTGGGCGCTGTTCCTTTCCAACTGGCTGAGCTCGTTGACCGGCCTCGCGTTGATCAACCAGGTGACCAGGCTGACCGTCGTGAGGGTGGAGTACCTCGTGCCCGTGGTGCTGTCTCTTGCCGTGACCTCGGCCTTCATCTATCGCGGCAACGGCATCGACGTGTTCGCGATGTTCCTCTTCGGATTGCTCGGGTTCTTCATGAAGAAGCATCAGTGGCCGCGGATCGCGCTGGTAATGGGATTGGTGCTCGGTCCGGTGTTCGAGATCAACTTCCACCTCACCCGGCGGCTGCACGAGCTGGGGCGCGTCGACTTCTGGACCCGCCCGATCGCGATGGGCCTGTTGCTGCTCATCGTGCTGAGCTTCGTCCCTGCGCTATTCCACGGGTATCGATACGAGCGCGGGGCCCGCCCGTGAAAAACGTCGGGGAGGGGGCGGCATTCACCGCATTCTTGTTGCTGACGGCAGCGTGCTTCATGATCGCCAGCTTCGGGTTGACGCCGGTCGGGCGCCTGGTGCCGCTATGGGTTGCAGGGCCGACAGCGGCGCTCCTGGTTCTGCAGCTGCGCGCAGACATCCGTGCATCGGCTGCAGCGGGCCGGCTCCCCACGGCAGACGAGACCCGCGCCGCGTTGCGCCGGCGTGAGCATGGGGCGCTCGGATGGACGGCCGCATTGTTTGCCCTCCTCGGCGTCGTGGGGATCCCGCTGGGCAGCGCAGCATTCGTTGCCATCTTCCTGAGAACGCAGTGCGGCACGCGATGGCGCGTGTCGCTCCCCACCGCGATTGCCACCGGATTGCTGTCGTACGGGGCCATCGTCGTCGTGCTGGGAAAGTCACTGTGGGCGGGGACCGCTTGGTAGCGGAGGGCGATGCTGCCGCTGTCAAAGCAGCGCTGGGTGACCGCCACTATCGCGTGGTTGCGAAGGCCGCGAAGCTGGCCGCCGACGAGTCGTTGAACGAGCTCATGCCCGAGCTCATGGCTGCCTACCGGCGCTTCCTCGACAACCCGGTCAAGTCCGACCCGAACTGTGTCGCCAAGGAAGCCATCGTCAGGGCGCTGGTGCAACTGGAGTGCGATGACGCGGAGTTCTTTCGCCGGGGCATCGTATATCGCCAGCACGAGCCGGTCTGGGGCGGCACCACGGACACTGCGGTGGAGGTGCGCGTCGGCTGCGCCATGGGGCTGGTGGCGACCGGTCATCCTCGTGCCCCGGTGGAGCTGGCGGAACTGCTCGCCGATCCCGAGGCCCGGGTCCGCGCCGGCGCCGCGCGGGCGATCGCCTGCGGCGAGGCTCGCGAGGCGGAGCTGCTGTTGCGCGCCAAGGTGCTGCTGGGTGATGCGGACCCGGGGGTGATCGGCGAGTGCTTCGCGGGTCTGCTCGCCGTCGCGCCTGATGAATCTCCTGCCTTCGTCGCCCGCTATCTGACCGACGGCGCCGAGGTGGTCCGCGAGCTGGCGGCGCTGGCCCTCGGCGGGTCGCGCTCGCCGGACGCGCTGCGCCACCTGCGCGCCGCCTGGGACGAGGAGCTGCCTTCGTCGGCCTTCCGTACGGTGCTGATTGGCGCCGTCGCGATGCATCGCAGCGAGGCGGCCGTCGATTGGCTGCTGACGGTGATCGAGAGCGCCGACGTGGCGCTCGCCGCGGAAACTCTCGGCGAGCTGGCGGCGCACAAGCGCAACCCGAAGCTCGCGCAGAGGCTCGCCGAGGTGGTGGCGAAACGCGACGACGTAAGCCTGCGGGAGGCGTTCGCTCGACTCTGGCAGACGACCGACCCGGCGGATCCCCTCTGAAACCCGGCGGCGCGCCGACGCGCGCCCGCTGTTTGGTCTGTCCGGTTGACACCACACGGGGTGCGGGTTCACACTCCTATCGGTAAACGATGGGAGTCATACGAGGCAGCAAACAGAACGAGTTTCTCCCCGGGACGCTCGACATGCTCATCCTCCGGACGCTGCAACAGGGTCCGATGCACGGCTACGGCATCGCCCAGTTCATCCGGCAGCGATCCTCCGAAGTGCTGTGCATCGGCGAGGGCTCACTGTACCCGGCGCTGCAGCGCATGCAGGTCAAGGGCTACGTCAGTGCGGAGTGGGGTGTTTCGGAGAACAACCGTCGTGCGCGCTTCTACCGGCTCACCCGCAAAGGCGAGAAGCAACTCCGGTGCGAGGTCGAGTCATTCGACCGCGTGATGGAGGCGATCGCCGAGGTCATGCTCCCCGGTTAGAACGGCTCGCGGGGACCGGCAACTCACCGCCAGCCGTGAACGCGGAGTACAACTATGGACTGGCTGATGGCTGCATTGCGGCGCCTCGCGGCGGCGCTTCGCCGTGAACGCGCCGGTGCCGATCTCGAGGAGGAGATGCGCTTTCACCTCGAGATGAAGGCGGAAGCGAACCGCGCCGCAGGGATGTCCGATGAGGAGGCGCGGCGGGCCGCCCGGCTGGCGTTCGGCAACCCGGCGCTGGCGCTCGAAGACAGCCGCGCCGCCTGGCGCTTCGTGCTGCTGGACCGGCTGTTGCAGGACGTTCGTTATGCCGCGCGCGGCCTGGTGCGGAGCCCGGTTTTCGGCGTCGCGGTGGTGCTGACGTTGGCGCTCGGCATCGGTGTCAACACGACGATGTTCACACTGATCGACGCCGTCATGCTGCGCACCCTGCCGGTCGAGGACCCGTCCGAGCTGTATGTGTTCGGCTCGCGGCTGTCGTCCGGGACGATGGTCGCCGACCGCCCCGGGGAGCGGCATCCGGTGCTGTACTCGTATCCGCTGTACCTGGACCTGCGGGATCGCACGACCGTGTTCACCGATCTCGCGGCGATCTCGAGTTTTGCCGTGCGCGCGTACGAGAGCACGCGGGATGTGGCGTCGGGTGGTTCGATCGATGTCACCGAGACACGGCTGGTCACCGGGAATTTCTTCTCGCTCCTGGGCGTGGGGGCGGTTCACGGCCGCGTGTTGGAGCCCAGCGACGACGGGGCACCGGGGGCGCGGCCCGTGGCAGTGCTCTCGCACGGGTACTGGTTGCGCCGCTTCGGCGGCGATCCGGAAGCGATCGGACGGACGTTGCGGCTGAACGGGACCGAATACAGCATCATCGGCGTGGCGACGCTCGGCTTCGACGGTGTCACCGCGGGGGAGGCGACGGACGTCTGGATCCCAATGGCGATGCAGTCCGAGCTCATGCGCGACGCCTCGCGGCTGAACGCCCGGGGCACGATGTGGCTTCGCGCGATCGGCCGCCTGGCTCCCGGTGTGAGCCCGGAGCGAGCGCAGGCGCGCAGCGATCAGCTGCTGCACCAGCTCGTGCTCGCGGAGGTCGGCGACGACGTGACGCCCGAGATCGAGGGCGCGGTGTCGCGGCTCAGCACCGAGCTGGTCTCGTTCGCCGGTGGCTTCGGTGTCCTGCGCAGCACCTACTCCCAGCGACTGTTGATCCTGATGGGGATGGTCGGACTGGTATTGCTGATCGCCTGCGCCAACGTCGGAAACCTGCTGCTTGCCAGGGCGTCGGCGCGTTACAAGGAGATCTCGATGCGGCTCGCCCTGGGGTCGGGGCGGGGGCGGCTGCTGCAGCAGATGCTCACCGAGAGCGTGCTGATCGCGTCGCTCGGTGGGGTCCTCGGCCTTCTGTTGGCGCGCTGGGGAGCGGCCTTGTCGCTCGTCCTGATCAGCTCGCGTCCGAGTGCGCTGCCGCTGGAGCTGCGTTTCGACGCTCGCGTGGTGGGGTTCACCATCGTGCTGACGGCGTTGACCGCGACCGCCTTCGGTCTGGCGCCCGCCTGGCGCAGCAGCCACGTGGACTTCAACGCATCGTTGCGCGAGCAGGGTTCCGGCCCTTCGAGGCGGCAGGGGCGGTGGGGCCTGCGAGAGACCTTGGTGGTTTTTCAGGTCGCCATCTCGCTGCTGCTGCTGATCGGCGCCGGGCTCTTTGTCCGCAGCCTCGACAACCTCCGCCACGAGGAGATCGGCTTCTCGCCGCAAGGCGTCCTGGTGGTCGACATCGATCCGCGTGGCGGGGGATATGCCGAAGAGCAGCTAACCGGGCTGTACGACGAAGTCGTCGAGCGCCTGGAGGCCATTCCCGGGGTGCAATCGGCGAGCTTCTCCTACTACAGCCCCTTTTCCGGTACCAGCTGGCGCGCCGATGCGGCCGTGGAAGGGTTTGAGCCGCAGGCGGCCGATGACCTGACAGTCGGGCTCAACGAGATCACCCCGGAGCACCTCGAGACGGTGGGTATCCCGTTGCTCGAGGGTCGCACCCTGAGCCGCGCTGACCGCGAGGGCACGCCCCGGGTCGCGATCGTCAGCCAGGCGTTCGCGCGACACTTCTTCGGCCCGGAGTCGGCCGTCGGCAAGAGTTTCGGCCTCGATGGTGCCGGGTCCGAGCATGACATCGAGATCGTCGGCGTCTTCGGCGACATCAAGCACCAGGACGTGCGCGAGGAGACCATGCGGTTCGTGTACCAGCCGGTGGCGCAGGTGCCCGACTACCTGGAGTCGATCGAGGTGCGTACGCGTGGTGACGCAAGGGCTCTGGCGCCCCTGGTGCGCGCAGCAATCGGCGAGGTTGCCAGACGATTGCCCGTTCTCGATGTCCACACGCTCAGCGACCAGGTCGACCGAACGTTGCATCGCGACCGGTTGTTTTCCCGCCTGAGCGCGTTGTTCGGGGGGCTCGCGTTGCTGCTCGCCTCGATCGGGCTGTACGGCGTCCTCGCCTACGCCGTCGCGCGGCGTACCGCCGAGATCGGCGTGCGCATGGCGCTGGGTGCGGGCAAGCGCGAGGTCGTGTGGATGATCCTCGGGGACGGCCTGCGCCTGCTGGCGGTGGGAGTCCTGCTCGGTCTGCCGGCGGCGCTGGCCGCCGGCCGAGCGGCTTCGAGCCTGCTGTACGGGCTCCGGCCCACAGACCTGCCGACGATCGTCGTGGCGACACTCTGCCTGGCGGCGGTTACTGCTCTTGCGGGGCTGCTGCCGGCATGGCGCGCGTCACGACTCGACCCGGTGGCGGCGTTGCGCAAGAGCTGACGTCAACACCGCGCCCCAAGGAGGTCACGCGTCTGCCGCATCTCGTGGGCGGCTAGTCGAACAGTGCCGGCTCCCAGGGCCCGCGCATCTTCTCGATCAGCCGCGCCGCCTGCAGCATCTTCTGTTCCCCGTACATCGATCCGACGATCTGCACGCCGATCGGCAGGCCGCCGTCGTCAAAGCCGCAGGGCACCGAGATGGCGGGCAGTCCGGTGAGGTTGGCGGTCACGGTGAACACGTCGGAGAGGTACATGGCGAGCGGGTCGTCGGCCTTCTCGCCGATCGAGAAGGCGGTCGACGGCGTCGCCGGGCCGATCACCACGTCGACAGTCTCGAAGGCGGCGTCGAAGTCGTTGCGCAACAGCGTGCGCACGCGCTGCGCGCGGCCATAGTAGGCCTCGTAGTAGCCCGACGACAGCACGAAGGTGCCGAGCAGGATGCGGCGCTTGACCTCGGCGCCGAAGCCCGCAGAGCGCGTGTCGGCGTACATCGCGGCGAGATCCTCAGCGTGCGGGCTGCGGAAGCCGTAGCGCACGCCGTCGTAGCGCGCCAGGTTCGACGACGCTTCGGCGGTGGCGATGACGTAGTAGGTCGGCACGGAGTACTTCTCGTGCGGCAACTCGATCGGTTGCAGTCGCGCGCCGGCGGCCCGGAGATCGTCGAGCACGGCGCGCACCGCCTTGCCGACCGCCGGCTCGACGCCGTCTCCGAGCCAATCCTCCGGTACGCCGATGGTGAAGTCGTCGGGCTGCGCGTCGAGGTTCTCGTGGAAAGCCGGCACATCGGCCGCCGCGGTAGTGGAGTCGTTGTTGTCGTCGCCGCTGAGCAGCGACAACAGCAGCGCTGCGTCCTCGACGTTGCGGGTCAGCGGGCCGATCTGGTCGAGCGACGAGGCGAAGGCGATGAGCCCGTAGCGGGATACCCGGCCGTAGGTGGGCTTGAGGCCGACCACACCGCACAGCGCGGCGGGCTGGCGGATCGAGCCGCCGGTGTCGGAGCCCAAAGCGGCTGGCACCATACCGGCGGCCACCGCCGCCGCCGAGCCGCCACTGCTGCCGCCCGGCACGCGCGAGGTGTCCCACGGATTGCGCGTCGGCTGAAAGGCAGAGTTCTCGTTGGACGAGCCCATGGCGAACTCGTCCATGTTGGTATTGCCGATGATCACCGCGCCGGCTTCGCGCAGCAGGCGCACCGCGGTGGCCGTGTAAGGCGGCGTGTAGCCCTCGAGGATGTGAGAGCCGGCGCTGGTCGGGCACCCCTTCACGCACAGATTGTCTTTCAGCGCGATCGGCACGCCGGCGAGCGGCAGGGTGCGCAGCGCGTCGTCGGCGTCGATCTGCGCCGCACGCTCACGTGCGGCGTCGGCGCAGGTGATCAGGAATGCGCCGATGTCGTCGTCGCGCGCGGCGATGCGCGCCAGCGCCGCATCGATCACCTCCGCTGCGCTCAAGGCGCCGGTTGCCACACCGCGCGCCGTCTCGCGGCAGCCGAGCGTTCCCAGGTCGTCGCGCATCAGTCCGGCAGTACCTTGGGGACCAGGAAGTGGCCCTCGTCGGTGTCCGGCGCCTCGGCCAGCGCCTCGTCCTGCGACAGGCCCCCGAGCGGCTCGTCCGGCCGGGTGACGTTGTCCTTACCGATGACGTGCTTGGTGGGCGGCACCTCGGCGACGTCGACCTCTTCGAGCTGGGCGACGAACGACACGATGCGCGCCAGCTGCTCGGCCATGGCCGCGCGCTCTTCGTCGCTGAGCTTCAGCTTGGCGAGGCCGGCGACGTAGTCGACCGTGTCGCGATCGACGCTCATCGCATCGGTTGTGCCGGCACCGTGGCGATGCCGCCGAAGAACTGCGTTGCCAACGTCGAACCGGTGCTGTCGAAGGCGCTCGCGTTGGCGGGCGTGAACGGGCTGGTGCCGGCGGCGAGTGACCTGAACTTCAGCGTCAGCAAGGTGCCGCTGCCGCTCACGCCGTCGAACGGCCCGACGCGCGTCTGCCCGATCACCAGCGTGCCGGGGGGCTGCTCGGTGACCTGGGTGCTCACCGTGGCGCCGGGCGCTTCGAGGAAGTCGCCGGCCTCGCTGGAGTCGAACGCGACGACCTCGGGATCGAAGTTGATATCCACGGCGTAGCCATACAGGTCGGTGACGCTGACCACGGTCAGTACCAGGGTGAACTCGGTGGCCGTCGATTCGGTCATGCTCAGCGCGATGGCGTCGGAACCCGGGTTGGCGTCGGCGATGAAGGTTACCTTGTTTGGCGGCAGCGTGGTGGTGGTGGTCGTGGTCGGCCGCGGAGTGGTCGGCGACTTGCCGCACGCGACCGGCAGCGTCAGCGAAAGGAGGAGCGCGGCGAAAGTACCGATAGTTGCGGCGTGGCGGCGCGCGGCGCTCATGAGTCGCCCTCCACACCGTCCGAGACGTCCTGGCCGAAGAACTCGATCAGCAAGTCGAGATCGAAGCCGTCGACGATGCCGTCGCCGTTGATGTCCGCCGCGGTGGTGTAGCGATCCTCGCCCTCAATGGAGCCGAAGGCGAGCGCCAACCGCACCAGGTCGACACCATCGGTGCGGCCAGAGTCGTCCAGGTCGCCGCGGTTGGTATCGGCGAGCACCTCCGGCAGGATGGCGGCGTACCACTGATCGGCCATCACCTGGTAGCCCGCTTCCGAAGGGTGCACGTGGTTGGACATGAGCTCGCGATGGCCGTCGATCGGGGTATTCATGTCGACGATGACCGCGCGCTCCTGCTCGCCGACGGCGAGCAGCTCTGCGTTGACCTCGTCGATGCGACCGTTGCCGGGGCCGTTGAAGCCGTCCGCCCCGGGGTCGAGACGCGGCGGTAGCTGGGCCAGGAACGGCTTGATGTCGGGCTTTTCCTCGTAGGAGCGCTGCACCATGCGCCGCAGGTTGAATACGATGACGTCCACGTCGACGGCGTTGAGGATGTCGTTGGTGCCCTCCATGATGAGGATCACCTGTGGGTTCTGCGCACTGATGGCGTTGTCGATGCGCCCGACACCGTCGGCGGTGGGCTCGCCGTCGACACCGGCGTTGAAGACCGTGCCGAAGCGCAGGAAGGCGCGCAGCATCTGCTGCAATGGGCCGCGGTAGCCCGGGGAATCGCTCCGGTCGGGGTTGTAGAGCACTCCGTTGGTGATGCTGTCACCGAAGGCGGTGTAGTTCTCCGGCACTTGTAGCACGGCGGCGGGGATCGGCTGAGCGGACGCGAGCAGGCTCGGTGCGCGCGCCGGCAACGGGCCGTAGCGCGCCGCGCTTGCCGCAGCGAGCGCGCCGATGCGATCGGCGCCGGGCGCGCCGGCGACCACGCCGAGGCGGCCGTCAGGCCTCGTGAAGGCGAGCATCAGACGGCCGTCCGCGGCGGCGCGGACGTCGAAGGGTGATCCCGCTGCGGCCGCGACGTCGAGCGGAGCGCTCCACACGCTGCTCGTGCGCAGCCGCGCGACGATCGTGCCGCCGTTGACCGCCTCCTCGAGACGCCGCCAGAACACCGCCGGCCGGCCGTCGATTGCCCGCGCCAGCGGGCGCCCGCCGGGCACGTCGCTGAGCGTCTGCGGCACGCTCCAATCGTCGGCGCGCGTCGCGGTGGCGGCAACCGGCAGGTAGCCCTCGTCGGTATAGGAGATCCAGGTGGCCACCAACCCCTGCGCGGTGGCGGCCATTGACGGCGTGATGTCGGGGACATCGTTGCGGCTCAGCGGCAGCGGCGCCGACCAGCGGCCGGCACGGCGCGTGCTCACCCAGATCTCGGCATCGTTACCATCGCTGGCGGCCCAGATGACCGTGGGTTCGCCATTGCCGCCGACGGCGATCGCCGGTTGCATCGGGTCCCCGAACGGCCGCGGCAGCGCTTCGGCCGCGCTCCACCGGGTGCCGTTCCACCGACTCGCCCACAGGCCGGAAGCGGAATCGTCGTCGCCGATCCATACCGCCCAGAGATCGTCGCTGTCCGGAACTGCCGCCAGGGCGGGGTGGTGGTCGTAGCGTCGTGCCGCCGGTCCGGGGAGCGCCGCGTTCCAGGCGTCGTCGCGGTGGGCCTGCAGCCATAGCCGCTGCATTCCGCCGCTGGCGCGGGATGCCAGGACCCAGACCGCCCCGTCATCGGTACGTGCGGACACGGGGGCGCCATCGTCCCCGGGTTCCGCCGGGCCCAGCCGGACGCTCGCCGCGGTCTCGCCGACGCGGCCCAGCACGCGCCAGCGCTCGGCTTCGTCCTGTAGCCATACCACCACCGGCTCGTCGATGCCGGCAACGGCGGTCGCGGTGCCGGCGACCGGACGGGGGTCGGGTTGGACCAGCGCTTGCGGGGCAGCGGACGCCGCAAATGGAGTCAGGGCGATGATCACCAGGGCCGCGGCGGCGATCACGGTGGCGACGCGGCTCATTGCACCACGATCTCCGCGGTCACCGCGGTGGTCGGCTGTGGCTTCGAGCCCGCTCCGATGGCGGCAAATCGCTCGATGCGCAGTGCCGCGTCGCCGGCGCCCAGCGCGACGAACTCGAGCTCGAGCAACTCTGCGGACCCATTGACGCCGGGGGCTTTCTTGTCGAGGAGGCCGAGGCCGATCGTCACCTCCCCCGGGCGGCTGGCGTCGTGCAGCAGGAGCGGCTGGGGGCCGTCATCCCACGCGTTGCCGAGGCGCACCGCGGTGAGCTCGAGGACCGCGGGGTCGAAACGCAGGGTTGCCGGCAGCCGACGCAGGTCGTCGGCACCCAGCACCGACAGGGTGAGGCGCACCCGCTCGCCACGCTGAAGTTGCAGGTGGGAGGGAGTCAGCAACAACGTGGCGCTGCCCGCGAGGGTGGCCTCGTCGAGATTGCCAACGCGATCGATGCCGGCTGCGCGTTGCTCCGGGTCCTGCGCGCCGGGACGCTGGCTGCCGGGGTCTTGCGGACGCTCGGCGACTTGTCGGGTCACCTGTTGTGGGCGCAGTGGTGCTCGGCGGGCGCCGTCAGCGGCGACGGCGCCCGGCGCCGCCAGCGCGGCAAGCAGGGTCAAGACGAGTGCAATCCGCCCCGCAGGGCGGAGTCGAGCAAAACACGGCATAACGCTTACTCAGGGGTAACCGGGTCGGCTCCGGACGCGCAGCCGCCGCGAGGGTGCGGAGGCGCGCCAGACGGTCATGATTATGCTATCGGCGCCCCGCGAGCCGAGCAACCACGGATCCGTCACCGAGGGGGGCCAGCCTGTTAGTCTGTGTGCCATGAGCGAAGCGCAATCAGCCCCGAGCGAGGCCCGGGCAGCCGGCGAAGCCGTCGCAGCGAGCCATGCCTCCGACGATTACCTGGTGCGCCGCCAACTGCCCAGCGGCGGCGCGGCGGGCAAGTACCGTGAGCTTGTCATCGGCCGCCCCGGGTTCTTCGCGCTGCTGCGCTACGAGCTCGTCATGCTGATCTCGAGCTGGGTGCCCGGGGCCCTGGGCCTGGTGCTGCGACGCGCCTTGTATCCGCTGCTGCTGGGTGAGTGCGGTCGCAAGCCGGTGTTCGGCCACAACGTCGTGCTGCGCCATCCGCACAAGATTCGCTTGGGTGACAACGTCATCATCGACGACAATTGCCTGCTTGACGCCAAGGGTTCGAGCAACGACGGCATCCGCGTGGGTGACGGCGTCTTTCTGGGGCGCAATACCATCCTGTCGTGCAAGAACGGCGACATCGTGTTGGACGACGGCGTCAACATCGGCTTCAACAGCCAGATCTTCTCGGGGAGCTCGGTGCGGGTGGGCAAGGACGGTTTACTGGCGGCGTACTGCTACCTGATTGGCGGCGGGCACGAGTCGGCCGACACGGTCCAGCCCATCCAGGACCAGAAGGCCGTCTCGCACGGGGTCACGTTGCAGGACAACGTGTGGCTCGGCGCCGGCGTCAAGGTGCTCGACGGCGTCACCGTCGGCGCCGACTGCATTGTCGGCGCGGGCGCCGTCGTCGCCGCCGACGTGCCGGCGGGCAGCGTGGCCGCAGGAGTGCCGGCGCGCGTGATTCGTGAACGCTGACGGGACCGCAAGATGCCACTACCCGTAGCCCACTCACTTGCCGGCGTCGCCGTCTACAAGGGGCTCGATGCCGACGGCACATTGTTCACCTGGCCGCGCCTGCTGCTGGCGGTGTTCATCGCCAACGCGCCCGATCTGGACATGATCCCCGGCATCCTGATGGGCGAGCCGAATCGCTACCACCACGTCGGCTTCAGCCACAGCGGCCTGTTCGCACTCGCCGTGGCGCTCGCCGCCGGTTTGTTCGCCCGCGCCACGGGAAAGTACTGGCCGGTGGCCGGCCGACGTCTGTCGGCCGCCGCCGGCACGGCGCTGATGGTGGCGCTGCTGATGCTGTCGCACCTGTTGCTCGATGCGCTCACCGGCGATAGCCGCCCGCCGATCGGTATCCCCATGTGGTGGCCGGTGTCGGACGCGCCGCTGCATCTGTACGACTGGTTTCCTCACGTCGCGAAGCTCGGCGGCACCGGAGGGCCATTGCGGTTTGTCGGCAGCCTGCTCAACAGCCACAATCTCTACGCCGCCACCTGGGAGTTCCTCACCCTGGCGCCGCTCATCGCGCTGATCGCCTGGTGGCGCAAACGGCACGAGCGGCCGGAGGCCCGCCACGATGAACAAGCAGCCCGCATCTGACAGCACCGTGCGCATCGGCCTGGCGCAGGTCGCCGCTACCGACGACCTCGAAGCCAACTTGCAGCGCGGCCTGGATTGGGTCGACCGCGCCGCCGCGAGTGGCTGTGCGCTGTGCGTCTTTCCGGAGATGGCGTTCCACCCCTTCTTTCCGCAGCATCGTGCGGAGGCGCGCTTCTTCGACTGGGCTGAGCCCATCCCCGGTCCGATCACCGAGGCGTTCCGGACCAAGGCGCGCGAGCACGACATCGTGGTGGTGCCCAACATCTTCGAGCTCGCCGGGCCGGGGCGACACTACGACGCCTCGCCGGTGATCGACGCCGGCGGCGAGCTGCTCGGCGTGGCGCGCATGATCCACATCGCCGAGGAGCCGGGGTTCAACGAACGCTTCTACTACTGGCCCGGTGATTCGGGCTTCACGGTACATCGAACCCTTGCCGCGCCCATCGGCATGGCCATCTGCTACGACCGGCACTTCCCCGAGCACCTGCGGGCCCTCACCATCGGCGGCGCCGAGATCATCCTCAGCCCGTTCGCCGGCACGACGGGGGACCCGGGGGAGGGCTACGTCATCGAGATGCAGGGTGCGGCGTTCTCCAACGCGGTGTTCATCGCCTGCTGCAACCGCGTCGGCGAGGAGGCCACCGTCACCTTCGCCGGTAGCTCCTTCGTGGTCGACCCCTCGGGCGCGGTCATCGCCACCGCCGGTAATGAAGAGGAGCTGCTAGTCGTCGACCTCGACCGCTCCCTGATCGCCAGGAACCGCAACCAGCGCCCCTTCCTGCGCGACCGCCGCCCCGACCTCTACAAGGTCCTCTCCGAAAGGTAGATCGCCAAGCCACCAGGGGCGTGCTCACGGCGCCGTATGCAAGGCGCGCGCAGAGAGGCCTACCGCAGTCGCACCTGATGCGTACGGCGGGGGGAGGCCGAACAAGCGCACCGGGTATTGCGAGCGCGCCCCTACTGCCCCGCGGTGTGCGTTGACAGGGTCAACAGGCTCGCCGCCTGCGGGAACAGATCGATCGAGTCCATCACCTGATCGTCGTAGCGAAGCAGGACCTCGCGGCCGGTGTCGCCGCCCCACTTCGCCGCGGCGATATCCGACTTGATGTAGATGCGGATGTCCTCGCGCGCCGGCTCCAGGTCCTCGTCGGTCAGCGGCACCTCGATCTCGTCGAGGGGCGCACGGATCTCCGGCTGGCGCACGAAAGCGATGAAGTCATCGACCATCTCGTCGGTGACGACGAAGTCGTCGTTGAACGTGTCGAAGTCCGCCGGCATTTCGTCGGCATGTTCCGCGACGTAGTCGACGCCGTAGCGGAAGAAGACGCGGAACGGCGCGCGGTACAGCACCGCAGCGATGCCCGAGACGCGTGTTGGCTCGACCTCGACATCGGGGTGAATGCCGCCGCCGCCGTAGACTTCGCGCCCGCCGGCGGTGTGGTACACGGGGCGATCCTCATCGTCCATCAGGCTGACGTCCGGATCGTCTTCGGAGCGCATGTCGCCGACCTCGGCGAGGTACTCCTCGATGTCCTTGCCCTGGTAGTCGCGCTGGATCAGCCGGCCGCTCGGCGTGTAGTAGCGCGCGATGGTCAGGAATAGCGCCGAGCCGTCACGGAACTGGAACTGGTTCTGTACCAGCGCCTTGCCGAACGTGGTCTCGCCGACGATCAGCGCGCGATCCCAGTCCTGCAGCGCGCCGGAGACGATCTCCGAGGCGCTCGCCGAGGCGCGGTTGACCAGCACGATCATCGGAATCTGCGGGTGCGTGTCGCGGTTGGTGGTCTGGATCTTCTCGTTGGCCACCGCGTCGCGGCCGCGCGTCTCGACGATCATCTTGCCGCCCGGCAGGAACTTGTCGGTCAGCTGCAGCGCCTGCGACATCAGACCGCCGCCGTTGCCGCGCAGGTCGAACACCAGGCGACGCATGCCGCGCGCCTCCAGCTCGTTGAGCCCCTGCTCGACCTGTTCGGCGGTCTTCTGTGAGAAGGTGCCGAGGCGGATGTAACCGGTGTCGTCGTTGAGCATGGCGACGATCGATACCGCTGCGATGTCGACGCGGCCGCGGGTGATGGTGTACTCGAGCAGCTCGTCGACGCCGGGACGGCGCACGACCACGTGGACGTCGCTGCCGGCCGGGCCGCGCACGCGGCTGTAGATCGTGTCCTGGTCCCAGCCGATGGCGCTGTCGCCGTCGACCTCGATGATCTCGTCACCGGGGTGCAGCCCGAGCGCCTGTGACGGGCCGCCCTCGAGCGCGTCGAGCACGGTCAGCACGCCGTCGAAGATCTCGAAGGAGACGCCGATGCCGGCGTAGTCGCCGCGGTACTGCTCCTGCATCTCGCGGTATTCGTCGGCGCTGTAGTAACGCGAATGCGGGTCGAGGTGCTCGAGTACGCCGCGCGTGGCGTTGTCGAAGAGCTCGTCCATGTTGACCTCATCGACGTAGTGGCGGTCGATGATCTCCATGATGTCTTCGAGAACCTGCAGACGAGAGTAGAACTGGCCGGCTGCGGTGGCCATTCCGGGGCCGTACGCGATGGCGCCGATGGTCAGCAGCACGAGGCCGAAAGCGAGGCCGACACGTGACAGTTTGCGCATTCTGGTTGCTTGCCTCGAGGAGCTTGCTTGTAAGGGAGTTCGGATGTGCGAACGGCTCCGGCAAGATAGCATGAGTCGTTCGAGCGACCGGACAGTGACGCGAGCTTGTCTGACTACAGACTACACGACCACGCGCACCGTCGCGGAGCCCATCTTGGCGCGGGAGAACCTTGAGTATCGACGACTACGGTGCGCACGACGACGGGACGAGGCCCCCCGGGACCGGTCTTCCCGAGGCCGCCGTGTCGCCCCCGCGCCGCGGCCTTCCCTGGGAGCGCCGTGGCGAGCAGGGCCCCGGAGCCGCGCTGCTGCAGACCATCCGCGAGGTGGTATTCTCGCCCACCTCGGCGTTCGCGACCATGCGCCGCCGGGGTGGTTGGGGTGAGCCGCTCGGCTTCGCCGTGTTGACCGGCAGCATCTTCATCTGGGTGGCGCAGGCGTGGGATCTGCTGACACGCAGCGTCATGGTCGGGATGCCCGGCTTCGAGATGCAGGATATCGCCACGGCCAACGCGCAGGAGGTGTTCTTTGCGCTGCTAGCGCCGTTCATCGTCGTGGCGGCGACCTTCTTCGGGGCCGCCATCGTGCACGGGTTGTTGCTCGTTTTCGGCGGCGCGCCGCAGCCCTACGAGACCACATTCCGGGTGATGTGCTACAGCTGGGCGGTGGGAGTGTTCAACCTGCTGCCGATCTGTGGTGTCTTCATCGGCTTCGTCTGGCGCATCGTGGTGCAGATCATCGGCGTGCGCGAGGCGCAGGAGGTGCCTGGGGGGCGCGCCGCGGCCGCGGTGCTGGTACCCGTGGTTTTCGCCTGCATGTGCCTGGTGATGCTCACCATGCTCGCATTGAGCGTTGCCGGCCTGAGCCAGATGGGGATCTGATGGCGCGTCGTGCGCGCTCCTACGGCACACCCGTCCGCTTCGCGGCGCTGCAGGATCCCTGGCTGCTCGCTGCTCTCAGCGGCGCGTCGGTGCTATTGCTCGCCGCCACGTTTTCGCTGTGGGGTGGGGCGTGGCGCGTGGTGTGCCCGCTGCGCGCGCTCACCGGGATCCCCTGTCCGACCTGTTTCGGCACCCGCGCGATGCTCGCCGTCGTTGCGGGGCACTGGGGGGAGGCCCTGCGCCTCAACCCGCTGGTTGCGGCGGCTGGGGCAAGCCTCCTCGTGCTGGTCCCGGTGGCCGCGTTGATCGGCGTCGCCGGCCTGCCGCGGCCGCGATTCTCCACGGTCACGATGACCCGGGCGGCATGGGCCGGCGTTGCACTGGTGGTACTGAACTGGGTCTACCTGATGGTCGTCCATTATTTCGCCTGAGCGGCCCCGAAGTGCCTGCAATACAGGGAATTTCCGATTGACCGGCCGTCGCACAGCGGACTAGACTCGGCCGCAAGGAGGGATCCCGATGACCGAACAGCAAGCGCAGACCGCCGGAGGCTGGCTCGACAATTTCGTTGAATACGTCAAGCAGGCCATCGACATCATTCAGCTGAAGACCGACGCCATCGACCGCGCGCGGGATGACGAAGAGGCCTTCACCATGGGCCTGGTGATCATCGCGCTCGCCGGGGTCGGTGCCGCCATCGGGTCGCTGAACCCCTTCGGCGTGATCTTCATGCCGGTCTTCTTTCTCGTCGGGGCCTTCATCGGAATCGCGATCCTGCACCTCATCGCCACGCTGCTGTTCGGCGGCGAAGGGGAGTACGTCCGGGTGTTTCGCCCGCTGTCGCTCGCCTACATCCTCGCCTGGGTGAACGTGGTGTGGATTCTCAACGTTATCCTCTCGCCGCTCGCCGGCCTGTGGATGTGCGTGGTCGCGGTCGTCTGCATCGAGCGCGAGTACGGTCTCGACCGGCCCAAGGCAATTGCCACCGTCGCCATTCCGGTGGTCGTCTTGCTGTTCCTGATGATGATGTTCTTCGCCTTCTTGGGGGCGGCGGCCATCATGCTGGCCCGCTGAGGGGGGCACTGCCCGCTCGACGTGATCGCCCGCTCAGCGATTCGGATCGATATGAAAGATCCGGTTGCCTCGCTCGCGAATTTCGCTCGCCGACAGGCCTTCGCCGAAGTAGCGGTCGTCGATGCGCAGCTCGAAGTGCAGGTGGGCGCCGTCGCGTGAGCCGTTGACGCTCGCCGCGGTGCCCGAGTTGCCGACGTAGCCGATGATCTCGCCGGAGCGCACCTTGGCGCCCTCGACCACCTCCGGGGCGATACCCGAAAGGTGAACGTAGCGGGTGACGATGCCGTAGCCGTGGTCGATCCACACCTGGCGGCCGCGCAGCTTGTCGAGGATGTCAGGCGGGGTGGTGCCCGCCGCTTGTGACGCGGCGATCGCCGCTTCGTATTCGTTCGGCGGCATCTCCTGCCAGTCGAGCATCGCCCGGATCACCGTGCCGTCCTTGGCGGCCACCACCGGTGCGCCGTAGGCGGTCGGGACTCCGATGTGTCCGTTGTTCATATCGAAGCCCTGGTGGATGCCGTTGCGGTAGGCACGCGGCGCGCCCGGTAGCAGGGTGTCGAGATCGGGGAGCGTGGCGCCGACGATGGGCATGCGCAGATTGGCAAGGCGGAAGTCGTCGAAGCGTTGCTGGATGTCGGTCACCAGGCCGCGGATGTCGGCGCCCACCAACGCCACGTTGCCGGTCGGCGGCGCGGAGCGCGCCGCCACGACATCCTCACGCTGTAGCAGTTGTTCCACCGCGGGCGGCACGTCGCCGGAGTCGATCACCGAGTCGGCCCCCCAGTCCCACGCAGTGATCGCGCCGGTGGGGCGCAGTGCGTTGTCGGGTGGACCGGCCTCGACGGCGTCGTAGGCAATCAGCTCGGGGTTGCCGTCGGCGTCGCGGTCCCACTGCCAGAGCACGACCTCGCCGTTGAAGTCCCAGCGCACCAGGTCGATGGCGCCGTCGGCGTTGACGTCGTAGCTCACCGAGTTGATCTCGAACGGCGGCGTCATCAGAGACGGGCCGAACATGACCGCGGCGGCGACGCCGCCGGCGAGGAGCAGAACACCCAGAATGATGTAAAAGCGTCTCATCTGTTCTCCGATCAGCGCTGCGGGACCTGCTCCTCGGCCAGCCGCTGCAGGGTTTCCATGTCGTTCGGCGTCAGATCGGCCTGGATGCGCACCGTGCTGTCCTCCTGGCGCACAGTCAGTGCGCGGTCGACGATGGCGAACAGCTCCGGCTCGCTCTGCTGCAACATCATGCGGCCCATTCCCAGCAGGCCGTTGAGGGAAGTGGTCAGCTCGTTGGCCGTCTCGGGGCTGCTCGCCATGCCGGCGATTCGCAGGGTCATACCGTCGCCCATGCGCAGCGACATGGTCACCGTCTCGATACTGGCGATTGCGGCGGTCGGCACCATCGGATTCTGGTCAATGTCATCCATGCGGTCCTGCCAGGTGTCGCGTGTGGCGACGAACCAGACCTGCCCTTCGTCGATGACGTCGGCGACCAGGCCGGTCATGGCGGCGTCCGCCTGCAGGCCGTCCTGCCGCCCGCCGTCGACATCGACCATCGTTTGCAGGCTCACGTCGGTGCCCATGGCGATGGTCCGGTCGTCGAGGATGGCAACCCAGCCGGGAGTCTCCGGGTCGACCATGCCTTCGCCCTCGGGCGCCTGCTGCCCGACTGCCTCGCTGATGTTCCGGAAGACGTCCTCGGCGGAGTAGAAGGTTGTCCCCTCGTAGGAGACGGACTCCGCATCGGCGGCCAGCGCTTCGAGCTTGTCGCGGTCGAAGTCGGCGGACATCAGCACCAGGTAGTCGTCCGGCGCGACGGCGGTCGGCAAGGCCACGAAGGCGAGTTGCATCATGTCCTCGCGCGGGTCGATTCCGGTCGCCTCGACGAAGCGCTCGAACGTGGCCATGTCCTCGTCCTCGCCTTGCAGCATCTGCTCATACCCGTCCCAGTCCTCGGGGGACATGGAGGCGGCGAGTGCCTCGAAGTCGATCCAGGCGATGGCGGTGGCCCCCGCCGGCACCCGGTCGATGAGCGCTCGGGCCGGGGTCGCGGCGTCCGACTCCACGGTGACCGAGCAAGCGATCAGCGTCACGACCGCCAGCAAAGCCACCGCGGTGGCCAGCTTGCGGGGAAGGGCGGAGAGCAGGTTCATGAGGTTCCTCCGTGACCGGACACCGGGGATGTCCCGGCTCCTCGGCGAGATGTTAGCAGGCCGTGGCCGGAGCCCGATGGCGCAGCCGCGAACGCGCCCGAGAGG
>JASFRZ010000005.1:0-33478 GCA_050114655.1 Acidobacteriota bacterium | reverse complement strand
ATCTTCTCCGGCGGCACGCCCTGCGCCAGGATCCAGTCGGTCATCTCGCGCATCCAGGGCAGTCCCGCCACCGGGCCCGGCGTGGTGCCGCCGGCGTGCTGCGCGTAGGTCATCCACGAGATGAAGTCGCCGATCTCGGCCAGCGCGGCGACGTCAAAGCTGTTACGCCAGTTGCTCTGCATGTAGCGCGAGAAGTTGTCGTCACCGGCCGACCCGTCGGACGGCACTGCCGCAATCGAGATGGTCTTGCCGGCGGCATGCAGGGCCTCGGCGGCGCGCCGGTAGAAGGCGGTGAGCCGGTCGCGATAATCGGCGCGGACGTTCTCCATGTCGAACTGCCAGCCGGCGAAGCCCTGCTCGATGGCGAGATCGACCATCGTCCGTACCGCGCGCGCCTGCGCCGCCGGATCGTCGAGCAGCGCATGTGCCGTCGCCTGGTCGAACCCCGGATTGAGAAACAGCGGCACGATGTCGACGCCGTGCTCGCGCGCGATGTCCAGGATGCGCTCATCCGTGCGGCCGCGTAGCTTGCCGTCGGCGGAAATCGAAAACGTCTGCGGCGCGATGATCGAGATCAGCTCGGCATGCTGGGCGAAGCTGCGGATCGCAGCGTCGTCGTTGCGCAGGTAGAAGAGCGTCTCGAGTGGGCGTGCCGGCTCCTGCGCCGGCGCGGCCAGCCAGCCGACGAGGAGGATGACGAGCGCGATCAGGGTGGCGCGAGGAAGCATGAACACCTTCGTTGTCGGAGTCGCGGCTCACGATATACCGTTGCCGCCATGATCAGACACCGCTTCATCGTCGCCGCGGCGCTGCTTCTGGTCGCCGCCCATGCCGCTCCCCAGCAAACCCACCGTCTCGAAGCCGGCCCGTCCAGCGTCGCTTTCGGCTACTACTGGTCGGAAGCGGAGCCGGTGCTGCGCATCGCCTCGGGCGACATCATCGACGTCGACACCATGCTGACCTCGAGCCCGGACCGCCTCGAGGCGATGGGTCTGCCACCCGAACAGGTGCAGCAATCGCTGCGCGACATCTACGACCAAGTGCCGCAGGAGGCCCGCGGGCCGGGCGGTCACATCCTCACCGGCCCGGTGTACGTCGAGGGCGCCGCGCCCGGTGACGTGCTGCAGGTCGACGTGCTCGACATCGAACTGCCGATCGCCTACGGCTACAACGGCTGCAGCGGCTTCACACGCGACAACTGCCCCGAGGAGCGCTCCGCGCGCTCGCGCCTGTTCTGGCTCGACCGCGAGGCGATGACCTCGGACTTCGCCCCCGGGATCGTGATCCCGCTGCGGCCGTTCTTCGGCAGCATGGGTGTGGCGCCGCCGCCCGAGGCGGGTCGCTGGAGCAGCGTGCCGCCGTGGGTACACGCCGGCAACATCGACAACAAGGAGCTCGTCGCCGGCACCACGCTGTACATCCCGGTGTGGGTCGAGGGCGCACTGTTCGAGGTCGGCGACGGCCATGCCGCGCAGGGCGACGGCGAGGTCGACCAGACCGCGATCGAGACCTCGCTGCGCGGCAGGCTGCGGCTGACCGTGCGCAAGGAGATGAGCCTGGATTGGCCGGTTGCCGAGACCCCGACCCACTGGATCACCATGGGCGCCGACGAGGATCTCGCCGAAGCCACCCGCATCGCGATCAACAACACGATCTCCTTCCTCGCCGACCGCTTCGATCTGCCGCCCGGCGAGGCCTACCGCCTGATCAGCCTGGCGGTCGACCTGCGCATCACCCAGTTGGTCGATCAGAAGCTCGGGGTGCACGCCATGATCCCCAAGGGGATCTTCCGGCGCGAGCGATAACGCGGCGTCTGCGGCGTGCGGCCCCTCGGTCTGCCTCCGACGTATGTGAATACGCCTCCGGCAGAGGTGGGCGGGCTCACAAAGATCCCGCGCCTTGCATCCACCACGTTCTCGCTCCCGCTGCTGGGTTGGCGCCAGTCTCGCGCAGCGCCGTGTTGACCGCGTCCCGGTCGGCTGGCGACAGGCTGCCGATTCGTTTGGGACCGCGCAAAACGGTCATTCGATGACGGCGCGGTAGATCTCGTCGAGCTGGGGAAAGTCGGCGTCCAGGTGCGCGTTGCCTTCGGTGACAATCTGCCCCTGGTTGCCGGCGCGCATGCCGCCGCCGGCTGATTCCCCGTAGCCCGAGTACAGGCTGTCGACCACGTCCATGCCCTCGACCACCTCGCCGAAGGGTACGAAGCCTTGCTCGTAGTAGTCGAGGTTGTCGCGCAGGTCGATGACCGCCTGGGTGGTGCGATCGTCGGGGCCGCGCATGGCGAAGAAGATGCGGCCGCGGGTGTGCTGATGGGAAGGCGGATCGTCGGGGATGGTGCGCTCGTACCACACGGCGTTGATCGCCGGGTCGCCCGACAGGCCGAACTGGGCGAACACGCCGGCGCGGATGCGGAACACGCGCGTGTCGTCGTAGAAGCCCAGCCGTACCAGGTTGAAGAAGCGGTCGGCGCCGATCGGCGCCCAATCGCGGTGTACCTCGACGACGAAATCGCCCTTACTGGTGCTGAAGCGCGCCCGGAAGACGCCGGGGGCGCGGGTGCTCCACTCCGGGTTGTCGGGATCGAGCAGCACCGCGCGCCGCGCCTCGTCCTGCGGAACAGGGAGGTGTGGCGCCGCGTGCAGCGGAGCGACGAGCGGCAGGGCGACGGCGGCAATGGCGAGAAAAATCGATCTCACAGGGAACCATTCGGCGGGCTGAAACGACTGTTAGGCAGAGGCACTGTGCCCGAACCCGCTCGCCCCGACAACCGATTCCGTCACCATGGACACGTTTCTGCAGGATCTGCGCTTCGGAGCGCGGCAACTGAGCCGCGCCAAGGTCGTCTCCATCGCCGCGGTGCTGTGCATCGCCATCGGCGTGGGCGCCAACACAACGATTTTCAGCGTCGCCAACGCCATTCTCATGCGCCCCATCCCCGGCGTGCCCGACGCCACCGGGCTGCTCGAGCTGGGGCGTGCGCAGGCCGGCGAGGCCCCCATGGACACGATGTCGTATCTCAACTGGCGCGACATCATCGACGGCACGCGCGACCAGGTCGAGATTGGCTTGTGGACCTTCGCCCCGCTGGCGCTCAGCGGCGACGGCGAGCCCGAGGTGGTGCTCGGCTACAGCGTCACGCCGGGCTACTTCTCGGTGCTCGACTTGCAGGCGGAGCGCGGCCGCTTCTTCAACGACGAGGAAGGGCGCGTCGAGGCCGCCGAGCCCGTCGTGGTCATCAGCCACGGGTTGTGGCAGCGGCGCTACGGCGGCGCCGAGGACGTCGTCGGCCGCACCGTGCGCGTCAATGGCACCGCGGCGACCATCGTCGGCGTGGCACCGCGGGACTTCGGCGGCCATCTTTCGGTGATCAGCGGAGACGCCTGGGTGCCGCTCGGCATGCGAGCTTCCGGCCTCACCGATCAGGAGACCCTCGACGGGCGCTTCAACAGCTTCCTGCTCGCCATCGGCCGGCTGCGCCCGGGCGTGTCGCTGGAGAGCGCACAGGCCGCCGGCTCCGCGGTCATGGCCAATCTGGCGCGCGAGTACCCGCAGCTCGAGGGCCTCGACGTCGGCATGGCGCCGCTCGGCTCGTTGCCGGCGTTCATCCAGTTTCTCGCCACGCTGTTTCTTTCCGTCCTGATGGTGGTCGTCGGCCTGGTGCTGATGATCGCCTGCATCAACGTCGCCGGAATGTTGCTGTCGCGCGGCACCCAGCGCCGCCGCGAGATCGCCGTGCGTCTGGCGATCGGCGCCGGGCGCGGCCGGGTGGTGCGGCAGCTCCTCACCGAGAGCCTGCTGCTGTTCGCCATCGGTGGGGGGCTCGGTGTGCTCGCGGCATGGTGGACCAACGGCATGCTGAGCGCGCTCAACCCACCCACCCCGCCGCCCTTCGTGTTCAGCTTCGACGTCGGACTCGATGCGCGCGTGCTCGGCTTCGCCCTGCTGCTGACGCTGGCGACCGGCGTCATCTTCGGCATCGGGCCGGCGCTGCGCGCCACCCGTCCCGATCTGGTGCCGGCTCTCAAGGACGAGTCGATCTCCGCGCGCCGGCGCACCCGCCTGCGCGCGGTGCTTGTCGGCGGCCAGGTGGCGATGACCGTGCTGCTGCTGGTGGCGGCGGGGCTGTTCCTGCGCGCGCTGGTCAATGCGCGCACCATCGATCCGGGCTTTGACCCCGACGGCGTCATCACCATGAGTCTGGAGCTCGACCTGCACGGCTACGACGAGGAGCAGGGCAAGCAGTTCATGCGCGACGTGCGCGAGGCGCTCGCCGGGGTGTCCGGCGTCGAGCAGTCGAGCTTCGCCGCGCTGCTGCCCCTCGGGTTGCCGGCGAGCATCAGCTACGGCGGCGTCAACGTCGAGGGCTACGACCCGCCGCCCAACGACCGCTCCTGGGACGCCGACCTCAACCTGGTGTCGCCCGGCTATTTCGACACGCTGGGCATTCCGCTGCTTCAGGGGCGCGACTTCGATGATCGCGACGTGGAGAGCGCGCCGCGCGTGGCGATCATCAACGAAGCGATGGCGAGCCACTTCTGGCCCGACGGTGACGCGGTCGGTTCGACCTTTCTGACCGGCTCGTTCGAGAATGGCACGGAGTGGCGGGTCATCGGCGTGGCCCGCGACTCGAAGTACAGCAGCCTCACCGCCGACAAGCCCTTCTTCACCTACATGCCGCTGGCGCAGAGCCCGCGCTCGGCGGTGTCGCTGCAGGTGAAGGTGGGCAACCCCGCGACGCCGCCGCTCGACGGCATCCGCGCCGCCATCGCGCGCATCGATCCCGACCTGCCGTTCCTCGACGTCGTCGGTCTGCGCGATTACGTCGAGATCGCCTACCTGCCGCAGCGGATCGCCGGCACGGTTGCCGGCGTCCTCGGCCTCGTGGGTCTGCTGCTCGGCGCCGTCGGCATCTACGGGGTGACCGCCTACGCGGTGAGCCAGCGGGTGCGCGAGATCGGCCTGCGCAAGGCACTCGGCGCGCAACGCGACGAGATGGTGCGCATGGTGGTGCGCCAGGGGATGGTCGCGCCGCTCGTCGGCATGGCCGTCGGCCTGGCAATGGCGCTCGCCGTAAGCCGCCTGCTGTCTGCCTTTCTGCTCGGCGTCAGCCCGCTCGACCCGATCACCTTCGCCGGTGTCTTCACCGTGCTCGTCACGGTGACCCTGCTGGCCAACTATCTACCGGCCCGTCGCGCGGCCTCGGTCGACCCGATGACCGCACTGCACCACGAGTAGCGGTTACAAGTACCGATCGTAGAAGAACTTCGCGTAATACCCGGGCCAATCCGCCCCGGGCGCGCGGAACTCCTGCTCACGGTCGGCCGCGACCAGCAGGTAGACCAACTCGCTCTTGGTGAACTTCGCCTTGAGGCGCTTGGTGAGCCTTTCCATGAGGAAATCGGCGTACCACAGCGGCCACTCGGGGTCGTCGCCGTCGCGGTCGCGGAAAGCGCGGTGATGTGCTTCGCCGCACTCGCGGAACAGATCGGCAAGAAACTTTACGAGCGCTTGGTCCGATGAGGGCTGCATGACGGCCTAAAGGTATGACACATCATCGCGAGTAGGCAACTCTAACTTTTACTGTGCTTGGGAAGCTTTAGGAGAGATCGAATAAGCGGCTCAGCAGCATCTGCAGCGGGAAGCGCTCGAGCGCGCCGCCGGCGGCCGCCTGCTCGTCGAACTGCTGGACCTCGTCGGCGGGAACGCCCTTGCCCCAGATCAACACCGGCAGCGGATCGGCGGCGTGCTGGCCGTTCTCCGATAGCGTGGCGTGATCCGAGGCCACCGCGATGCGCAGGTCGCCGCGGTGACGATCGATCAAGCGCCCGAGCGCCGTGTCGACGCGTTCGAGGAACTCCGCTTTGAGCTCGGGGCGCCGGTCGTGCGCGGCGATGTCGGCGCCCTTGACGTGTACGATCACCAGGTCGTTGCGCCGCAGCGCCTGGTTGGCGATCGAGAACTTGGACTCGAGGTCGGTGTCCAGGTTGGCGGTCATCTCGTCGCGCGAGATGGTGCGCGCCCCGAGCCACGAGGCGATGCCCATGATGGTGCGATCGCCCGAGATGCACACCAAGCGCAGCGGCAAACCGGCCTCCTCGAGCGGGATCAGCCGGTGAATGCGGCCCGCGCCGCGCGTCAGGATGGCGTTGGCGGGCGGCAGTCCCTCGGCGCGGCGCGCCTCGTTGAGGGGGTGCTTGGCGAGCACGTCGCGCGCCGCCGATTCGAACATCGCCAGCAGCTGCGCGGTGTGGATGGCACGCTCGCTGCGCGGATCGCGCGGGCGCGGCGTCAACGGCTCGGCGGGCAGTGTGCCCTCGCCGGGGTCGCTGCCCTCGATCTCCGCCGACAGCCCGTCGCCGCGCAGCACCACAGCGAGGCGATGCTCGGTGCCCACCTTGACGCGCACGTCGACGTCCGTGGCGACGTGCTTGGGCAGCGCAAGCCGATCGATTGCCTGCGCCAACTCTTCGGCTTCGTCGCGAATGCGACCGGCGCGGCGGTCGACGACCCGGCCGTTGTCGTCGATGGTGGCGAAGTTGCCGCGCAGCGCGACGTCGTTTGCGGCCAGCATGAGGCCGGCGCCGAGCGCCTCGACCGGTCCGCGCTTGAGGGCCAGCGGCGACTGGCCGAACAGCGCCAGGCTGCCGGCGGCGGTGTCCGGCACCACGCCCGGCGACACCGGATCGGCGAGGCCGCACTGCCCCTCGGCGGCGAGCCGGTCGAGCACCGGGGTATGCGCCGCCTGCAGCGGGGTGCGGTTGCCGAGCTCGCGCACCGGCCGGTCCGGCAGGCCGTCGATGATCAGCAGCAGGGTCGGCGGCGACTCGGCGCCGCGCTCGACCGGCGAGGAGCCCGATGGCAGCCGCTGCTCGAGCATGCCGGTGATGACCTGCAGCGTGCGCACCACCGGCGCATCGCCGAGCGAGGTTTCGAGCTCCTGGATGTCGTGCCGCTCGGCCTGCTGCAGGATGTAGTCATGGATCCTGCGGATGCCCTCGAAGTTCTCCAGGTAGCGCTCGGCGCGCCGCCCGCCGAGGCGTGAGCGCGACAGGAAGCGCGCCCGATGGGCCTCCTGGTCGAGCGTCGCCAGCACCAGCGGCACCTGATAGGCGGCGCCCTCGAGGTCGGGGAACGGCACCAGGCCGGGGACCAGGTGAACCCCCTCCACCAGGATGCTCATGTTTTCCTCGATGGCGCGCTCGACCACCGCGCGGACCCCGACGCACACCCGCCGCGCCTGCTCGTCGAAGGAGGCGATCAGCAGCTCCTCGCGCGCCCTATCGGACAGCGCGCCGCCGGGCTCCTCACCGAGCTCGTAGGCGTTGACCACCTCGAAGCTCGAGGTGTGCAGCGCCGGCATGATGTTGGGGGTGAACACCATGCGCATGACCTGGCGGATGGTGTCGGTGGCGTTGATCCGGTAGATGCGCAGCAGCGGGGCGAGCTCCAGCGACAGGGTGGACTTGCCGGTGCCGCTGGCGCCGCCGACGTAGATGATCAGCGGACGCGGCAGGCTACGGATGCGCCGCATCAGGCGATAGCGCTGCGCCGCGCGCGAGCCGATCTCCTTCTCCAGCAGGCGGTCGGCGCGACGTGCGATCTCGGCGCTGGAGACGGAGGTGAGCTCGTCGGCCACCAGACTGAGCTCGAGCCGGGTGACCAGGTCGTATGCGCGGTCCAGATCCACGCCCGCGGCGTGAATGCTGCGCGCCAGCAAGCCGCGTGAGAAGGGTTGCCGCTGGCCGTGGTAGATGACGTGGACACGCGGGGCGAGCCGCTTGCGCGCGTGCAGCGACGCCGGCAGCGTCGCGCCGAACATCTCCTGTAGCTGCTCGATGATCGCCTGCCGGATCTCCGCCGTGGTCACCTCGACACGCTCGCTGAGGCGGTCGCGCACGCCGCGAGCGGCAGCGTAGGCAGCCTCGAAATCGAGCCCGCGCTGCACCAGGTCGTGGGTCACCATGCCACGCAGGAAGCGGTGCTTTGTGCCGGCGGAGTTCACCACCACCAGGTCGCCGTGGTACGCCTCCTGCGCGTCGTCGTGGTCGCGATGATCGTCGGTGCTCAACGGATGCCCTTCCTGCCCGCTGCTAGGACTCGTCGAAGCCCACTGCGGCGAGCAGCTTGGGGGTGACCAACCACAGCAGCTGCCCCTGGCCGAAGTCGATCGCGTCCCAGCGCGTCACGGGAAAATCGATGCAGGCGACGGCGGCGGTCGGAAAGCGGACTTCCGCGGAGCCTATCAGGCTGCCGACCACATCGGAGCACGTCGGCTCGTGGCCGGCCAGCAGCGCGCTCGCCGAGCTCGGATCGAGGGCATGAATCTCCTCGAGCACGCGGCGGCGCGAGGCGCCGTACAGCTCCGGCTCGATTTGCACGTCGCAGCCCCAGTCGCCCGCCTCCGCGGCGAGCCGCGCGGTGGTCAGGGCGCGTACTGCCGAGGACGACACCACCACCTCGGGAACCGCACCGGCGGCGGCCAGAAACCGGCCCATCAGGCGTGCGGCGCGCTCGCCGCGTCCCTTGAGCGGGCGGTCGTGGTCGCTGGCGTAGTCGGCATCCCAGTTCGATTTGCCGTGCCGCAGTATGTAGATGCGCTTCACTGGAACTCCCTGCGTTTTCGCCTCTTAACACACAGTGGCCTCTCGGAAACCACCTTGCTAAGGTACACGGCGGGAGGCAACAGCAGGAGCTTTTAGTGTCGTCAGAAAGCAGCCCGGTGCGTGCGGTCGAGGCCGCCAACGGCCAGCGAGCGCCCAATCTTGACCAGCGCGCCTACTACATCAACCGTGAGTTGAGCTGGTTGCAGTTCAACCAGCACGTGCTCCACGAGGCCCTCGACGAGAGCAAGCCGCTGCTCGAGCGGGTGAAGTTCGTCTCGATCTTCGCCAGCAACCTCGACGAGTTTTACATGATCCGTGTTTCGGGTCTGCGTCGCCAGCTCATCGGCGGCGTGCTCGAGGCGCCGGCGGACGGCATGACCCCGGCCGAGCAGCTCGCCGCCATCCGCACGCAGGTGACGCCGATGCTCGATCAGCTCACCGCCTGCTGGGTCGACGACATCCGCCCGAAGCTCGCCGCCGAGGGGATGCGGGTGGTCGAGCACAGCGAGCTCAAAAAGAAGAAGAAGAAGGCGCTGCGTCGGTTGTTCCGCGAGGAGATCTTCCCCGCGTTGACGCCGCTGGCGTTCGATCCCGGTCATCCGTTCCCGCACATCTCGAACCTCAGCATCAACCTCGCCGTGGTGGTGCGTGATCCCGAGAACGGCGAGCTCTTCGCGCGTCTCAAGGTCCCCCCGACGTTCGACCGCCTGGTGCGCGTGCCGCAACAGGAAGACGACGAGCTGCGCGAGGGGCTGGAGCGCGACGAGGTTGTCGACTTCGTATGGCTCGAGCAGGTCGTCGCGGCGAACCTCGACCTGCTGTTCCCCGGCATGGAGATCGTCGCCTCGTACCCGTTCCGGATCACCCGCGACGCCGATGTCGAGATCGAAGAAGACGAGGCCTCGGACCTGCTGGCGGCCATGGTCGAGGTGGTCGGCCAGCGACACTTCGGCTCCTCTGTGCGTCTCGAGGTCGACGAGTTGATGCCCGAGAAGATCCGCGACATCCTGATGAGCAACCTCGACATCAAGCCTTACCAGGTTTTCGCCAGCGACGCGCCGCTCGGGCTGGCCGACCTGATGGAGCTGACCGACGTCGATCGCCCTGACCTCAAGGACACGCCGTTCCTGCCGGTGGTGCCGTCGGTGCTGACCGCCGCTGATGGGAGCATCTTCTCGGTGCTGCGCGAGCACGACATCCTGCTGCACCACCCCTACGACAGCTTCAATCCGGTGGTCGACTTCGTCCGCGCCGCCGCGCGCGATCCCAACGTGCTGGCCATCAAGCAGACGCTGTACCGCGTCGGGCGCAACTCGCCGATCGTCGAGGCGTTGATGGAGGCGCGCGAGAACGGCAAGCAGGTCTCCGCCATGGTCGAGCTCAAGGCGCGCTTCGACGAGGAGAACAACATCGCCTGGGCGCGCTCGCTGGAGCGCGCCGGCGTGCATGTGGTGTACGGGTTGCTGGGACTCAAGATCCACTCCAAGGTGGCGCTGGTGGTGCGGCGCGAATCGGAGGGGCTGATGCGCTACGTGCACCTGGGGACCGGCAACTACAACCCGGTGACCGCGCGCGTGTACTCGGATCTGGGCTACTTCACCACCGACTCCGGCATCGGCGCCGACGTTTCCGACCTGTTCAACATGCTCACCGGCTACTCGCGCAAGGACAGCTACAACAAGCTGCTCGTGGCACCGGTGAACTTGAAGCGCGGCATTCTCTCGCGCATCCGTCGCGAGATCCGCGCGCACGAGCGTGACGGCGGCGGTGGTTACATCGCCGCCAAGCTCAACGCGCTGGTCGACAAGGCCACCATCCGTGCCCTCTACCGCGCTTCGATGGCCGGGGTGAAGGTCGATCTGATCGTGCGCGGCATCTGCTGCCTGCGCCCGGGCGTGCCGCGAGTCAGCGAGAACATCCAGGTGCGATCGATCGTCGGACGTTTCCTCGAGCACTCGCGCATCTACTACTTCCGCAACGGCGGTGACGACGAGGTGTTCGTCGGCAGCGCCGACTGGATGCCGCGCAACCTCGAGGGACGCATCGAGGTGATCTTCCCGATCGAGAACGAGCCCCACAAGTCGGCGATTCGCGACCAGATCCTGGCGCGTCAGCTCGCCGACAACTGCCAGACGCGTCGCCTGTTGCCCGACGGAAGCTACGAGCGTCTGCACCCGGGTGCGGAGGAGCCGCGGCGCGATTGCCAGGCGGAGTTCCTCGCCGCTCCGGGCTCCTGGCACTCCTCGGAGTAAGGAAGCCTCACCGGGGATTCCGGTCGCCAGGGGCAGCGTCGCCGCCATGCTCACGGCTCACGCGTACGCACGAACTCCCGCAGCGTCGACGCTGTTTCCTCGCTGGTGAAGGCGGCAAAGCGCTCGAGAAACTGGCGCCGCTCGGCGAGATGCCGCTGCCGTAGATGTTTGCCGAGCGCGAGCGTGGCGTCCGTCTCTTGTCCGGCGAACCGCTCCAGCCAGCCCGCCTGCACGTGCAGGTCGTTGATCGCGCCTAGCGAGTCCTGCGTCTGCTTCAACGCGACGATGGCGCGCGCGCCGTCGTTGCCCTCGAACAGATCGGCGAAGAACTCCAGCAGGTAGCGCAGCTTCTTGCAATCGAGCCGGAGCCGGTGGAACGCTGCGGCAGGCGCGCCGAGGTGCAGATCCTTGCTGCGATGGCGGACGCGCTCGTACGCGGTGGCGATGCGCGTGGCGGCGACTTCGCGCACCGGCCGGCCGGCGTCCGGGCCGTCGTCGGGGTCGGCGGGTTGCTGCAGGAAGTCGCGCCAGTCACTCATCAACGAGCGATAGCGCGGCGACTCGATTGCTTCCGTGCAGCGGCCGCGCTCGCGCTGCTCGTGCTCGCGCAGAAAGCCGATGAAGGCCGCCAGCGCGTCGACGGCATCTGCTCCCAGAGCCTCGCTGAAGGTGTCGAACGACTGCAGGTAGACTTCCAGGTCGCGAGCATCGTTGCTGGTCTTGGACAGCCACTGGAAGTCGTCGGCGAAGCGCTTCCTGTCGGCGGTCGGGTACACGCGCTTGAGTTGCCGCAGCCCGGTACGCGTGCGGCGCACCGCGACGCGGAAGTCGTGCAGGTAATCCCCCGGCAGCACGTCACGCACTCCCAGCTGGTTGGCCTCGATGCGTCGCCGCAGCTCGCGATGGATCTTCTTCAGCGCTGCCCCCGCGGAGAGCGTCGAGGCGAGCGGGACGATGGTCTCGACCGTCCCGGTTGTGACACCGGGATCAGAGGTTTGCGGGACCTCACGCTCCGTCTTCATCATCGTGCCGAATGCGGTGGAAGGGCTGGATCACCGTCGACGCGATGTTGCTCAGATGGGCGCTGACGCGCTGCAGGTTGCGCGCCGTCGAAGCGTAGACGATCGCCATGTCTGCGCTCTCGTCGCTGGCCGCGACGTGGGCGATGTACTCCGACAGCTCGGCTTTGATCTCGATGTGGGAATCGACGACGACGCGTGCCGCGTCGGCATCGTCGTCGCAAAACGCCTTGTCGCAACGATCGAACAGCGGGCGCACGCGCGCGCTGATCGCGCGCAGCTCCTCGGCCAACGGACCGTCAACCGCGTGCCGCGCGAGTTCTCGAACGTCCCCGAGGCCGCGGGTGAAATCCCCGATGCGCTCGGCGTCCTGCACCATGCTGATGAGCAGCAGGCTGGCAACCAAGTCGCGACTCGGGTTGAGGCTGAGGTGCTCGAGCACGGTGCGCCGGATGGAGGCCTCCGCGTCGTCGATCGCGTCATCCATCTCGTGGAGACTGACTTCGAGTGGCACGCCGTCGAGCAGCGCGGCCAGGGCGAGGTCGTACATCTTCGCCGCCTGCTGCAGCATCCCCGAAAACTCGGTGAAGGCGGAGGCGATCAGGGTGGGCTGGGCTGTGGGTCCGAAGAGTCGCTCGAGCATTGCTAATTCCCGGAGAACACGCCGCTGAAAAAGAGCAGCAGCAGGGGGATGCCAAAGAACACGACGACGATGTAAACGGCCGCCAGCAGGCGGTTCTCACTGGCGAGTTTACCGAGGCCGCGGGCGAGGGCCAAAGGAATGCGGCGCATCACCGGCGGTACGTAGATGATCAGCGCGCCGGTGATGTTGAACATCAGGTGGGCGAACGCGACCGACACCGCCGCCGGGCTGCCGGTCGACAGCGCCGCCAGCATGGCGGTGATGGTGGTGCCGATATTGGCGCCGATGGTGAAGGGAAAGAGCTGCTCGAGCGTCACCACGCCGGCGCCCACCAGCGGGACGATCGCCGAGGTGGTGATCGAGCTGCTCTGCACCATCACGGTCATCAAGGTGCCCGCGACCACCGCGGCCGCCGCGGAGCGAAACAGCGTGCGGTGCAGGATCTGCTCGGCGCGCTCCGACATGATTACCTTGAGCAGGTCGACGAGCAGCTTGAGGCTGCCCATCAGAAGAACGAGGCCGAGGATCAGGCTGAGCCCGCCGGACTCGCCGGTGAGCGCCGCGATTGCCTCCGCCGCCGGGCGCACGATGGTCTTGAGCGGGTTGAACAGCTCGATGCCGCCGACGTCCTCGAGCAGCCGCGTCAGCAGCGTGGAGGTCCTCGCCAGATAACCGGTGAAATACTCCAGCGGAAAGAGGATCAGCACCGCCAGCCAGTTGAAGAAGTCGTGCAAGGTGGCGCCGGCGAAGGCGCGCTGGAACTCCTCGCGGCGGGTCACGTGGGCCAGCGAGACGATGGTGTTGGTCACCGAGGTGCCGATGTTGGCACCCATGATGATCGGGATAGCCCCCTGCAGGGTGACCGCGTTGACCGCCACCAGCCCGACGGCGATCGACGTCGTGGTGGAGGAGCTCTGCACCACCGAGGTGGCGAGGATGCCGACGAACAGGCCGACGAACGGGTTCGCCGTGGTGGTGATCAGGGTCTCGGCGAAGTCGCCGCCGAACAGCTTGAAGGCCAGCCCCATCAGATCGAGGCCGACCAGGAAGGCGTACAGCACGAGGAGCAGCGAGATAACGCGCGCGTACGTTCGTCGAGTGGGGGCCATCCACCATTTCCCGGGTGTGAACGCAAGCGTACAGTAAGATTGTGCGCCGATGGAAACCCGCGGCACGGCGGGAAGGGCAACGCGTCGCGGTGCGGTAGGCTAGGCGCCGTGAGGCGCGTCGGCATCGTAGATCTGGGCTCCAACACGGTCAGACTGGTGGTCTACGCCTGTGACCCCGAGGGGTCCTTTCGGCTGATCGACCAGATCCGCGAGCCGGTACGGCTGGCGGAGGGCGCCGCCACTGCCGGCAGGTTGTCCGACGAGGCCATCGAGCGCGCTTACACCGCGCTGCGGCTGGTGAGCGACTACGCCCACGACACCCATCTCGCCGACGTCACGGTGGTGGCCACGAGCGCGGCGCGCGATGTGTCCAACAGCAACGAGCTGCTCGATCGCGTCCATGAGCTCGACCTCGACGTCGAGGTGCTCGACGGCGAACAAGAAGCGGCGCTGGGCGTGCTCGCGGTGGCCAACGGCTTCTCCTTCGACGACGCCTGGGTCATCGACCTGGGCGGCGGCTCGGCACAGATCTCACGCATGGAGCATCGCTCGTTCGCCGGCGGCAATGCCTACCCTCTCGGCGCGGTGCGGCTCACCGAGCTGTATCTGCGTAGCGACCCGCCGGCGGACAAGGAGGTCGAGAGACTGCGCGGCGCGGTACGCGAGCAGCTCGAAGAGGTTGTCGCCCGCATCCGCGAGCGCCCCGATCCGCTGGTGGCGATCGGCGGTACCATCCGCAACCTGGCGCGCGCGCTGCAGGCGACCAGCGACTATCCCATCGGCCAGGTACACGGGCTGTTCATCCAGCGCAAGGACCTCGAGGCGCTGGTGCAGCGGCTGGTCCAGTCCAAGGTCAAGCGGCGCGCCCGCATGGCCGGCATCAAGCCCGATCGCGCCGACATCATTGTCGCCGGCGCGCTGGTATACGAGACGCTCCTGCGCGAGGCGGACCTTCGCGGTTTGCACGTCTCGGGGCAGGGGATCCGCGAGGGGGTGCTGTTCCGCGAGATCTTCCCCGAGCCGCATCTGATTCCGGTGGTACGCAAGTTCGGCGTTCACAACCTGTTCTCGCACTACCCGCAGCCGCTCGAGCACACCGAGCACGTGCGCTTTCTGAGCCGGCGGCTCTTCGACGAGCTCAAGCCGCTGCACGGCTACGGCTGGGAGGAAGCGCAGCTACTCGACGAGGCGGCGCAATTGCACGACATCGGCATGACGGTCGGCTATCACGGGCACCATCGCCATGGTGCCTTCCTGATCGACAACACCCTGTTACCCGGCATGAGCCACCGCGACAAGGCGATGATCACGCTGCTGGTGCGCTACCACCGCAAGAGCACGCCCAAGCCGGGTGCGTTCCGCAAGCTGCTGCAATCCGGAGACCAGGAGATGCTCGAGGTGTTGACCTGCTGCCTGCGGCTGGCGGAGTACTTCGAGCGCGGGCGCGCCAGCCGGGTCAAGGACATCGAGGCCGACATCGGCAAGCGACGGGTCGGGCTGCGCCTGATCGCCGATCGTCCCACTCCGGTGGAGATCTATGAGGCCGAAAAGCAGGCGCCGCTGTTCGAGAAGGCTTTCAAGCGCAAGCTCGACCTCTCGTACGAGCTCACCAACGGGTAACCCGAAGGAGCGCCACCGTCAGCCGGAGCAGTGCACCACGCCGGCGTTGCGCAGCTCGGCAACGCCATCGTCGGTGTAGCCGTTCTCCAGCAGCACCTCCCGCGTGTGCTCGCCCAGTGCCGGCGCGGCGCGGCCCGTCGCCGTCGGTGAGCCGGACAGCTTGAGCGGGGACGCCGAAGCGGGTGCAAGCAGAGCAGCGGAGGTCTCGATCTCGACGCGCTGGCCGTCGCCGGTGAGCAGGCGATGGAGGATGGCGGCGAGGGTGCCGGTGGCGGCGAGGATCCCGGCGGTCGTGTCGGCCGCCGAGGTCTCCGCCGCGGCTGAACCATCTTGATCGCCGGTTGCCGGGGAGTCGTCGATGCGCCGTGGTGACGGTTCGCACCACACCAGCCCGGGGTTGTGCGGACGCACGCCTTCGTAGCCCAGGCCGAAGCCTTCGAGCGTCCCCGGCGGCCAGCCGTCGATGGCGACGTCGGCGGCACGCAGCAGTCGGCGCGCCAGCGTCAGCCCTTCCGGGCGGGTGAGGTCGACGGCGATGCCGCGCTTGTTGCGGTCGAGCTCCGTGGCCGCGCGTGCGCCGTCGCCGTGCGGCGGGCGCTCCACCTTGATCACGTCGGCGCCGAGATCGGCGAGCATGCGGCCGCAGATCGAGCCGGCGAGCCCGTCGCCGAGCTCGATGACCTTGATGCCCTCCAGGGGCGCGAAACCTTCGTCGCTCATCCCCAGATGAGAAACGGCCGCGGCGGGCCTGTCAAATCGCGCGCCGTCCTAGCCGTAACGACCCTCGATGTAGTCGGCCGTTTCCTTGTTCTCGGGGGTGACGAAGATCTCCTCGGTGAGACCGTGCTCGATGATCTTGCCGAGCAGCATGAAGACGCACTCGTCGGAAGCGCGGCGCGCCTGTGCCATGTTGTGGGTCACGATCAGGATGGTGAAGTCACCGCGCAAGTCCCAGATGAGCTCCTCGACCGCCTCGGTGCCGGCCGGGTCGAGCGCCGAGCAGGGCTCGTCCATCAGCAGCACCGAAGGCTTTACCGGCAGAAGGCGCGCGATGCACAGCTTCTGCTGCTCCTCGAGCGACAACTCGGTGGCCTTATGCTCGAGGCGGTCCTTGACCTTGTCCCACAGCAACACTTTCTCGAGCGCGCCCTGCGCCACCGCGTCGAGGTCGCTGTGTGACATCTTCTTGGCGCCGGGCTCGTGCAGCCGGTAGCTGAACAGCACGTTGTCGCGGATCGACAGCGGCAACGGGTTGGGGCGCTGGAACACCATGCCGATCTGCTTGCGCACCTGGATGATCTCGACGTCGTCGTCGAGGATATTCTTGTCGAGCACGTGGACGTCGCCGGTGGTGCGCACGTAGCCGAGGCGCTCGTTGATGCGGTTGACGGTGCGCAGGAAGGTCGTCTTGCCGCAGCCCGACGGGCCGATGAGGCTGGTGATGATGCCGTGTTTGATGTCCAGGTCGACGTCGAACAGCGCCTGGAAGTCGCCGTACCACAGGTTGAGCCCGCGGCTGCGGATGGCGGTGCGCGCCGCGCGCTCGCCGGCCTGCGTGCCCGGGTCCTGATTCGCGCTAGCCAAAGCGTCCCTCCACGTACTCGCGCGTGCGCCGGTCCTTGACCTCCCCGGTGAACATCTCCTCGGTGTCGTTGATCTCGACGCACTCGCCCATCAGAAAGAACGCAGTGCGCCCGGCGAGGCGGCGCGCCTGTTGCACCAGGTTGGTGACCAGCACGATGGTCATCTCCTTGCGCAGCTCCTTGAGCACGTCCTCGATGCGCATCGTGGTCACCGGGTCGACAGCGATGGAAAACTCGTCGAGCAGCAGCAGCTCGGGATCCTGCGACAGCGCGCGCGCGATGGTCAGACGCTGCTGCTGGCCGCCCGACAGCAGGCTGCCGAGCGACTTGAGGCGGTCCTTGACCTCATCCCACAGCGCGGCGCGCCGCAGGCAGCGCTCGACGATGACGTCGAGCTCGGCCTTCTTTCGGACGCCGCGCAGCCGCGGCGCCAGCGCGACGTTGTCGTACACGCTCATCGGCAAGCCGACCGGCAGCGGGAACACCACGCCGATGCGCGAGCGCAGCGCGTAGACGTTGCGCCAGTCGCGCACGTCGCGGCCGTCGAACTCGATGGCGCCGTCGATCTGCATCGAGGGGGTGAACATGTCCATGCGGTTGATGGCGCGCAAAAACGACGTCTTGCCGCTGTTTGCCGGCCCGATGATGCCGAAGATCTCGTGCTCGTGGATGTCGAGGTTGACGTCGCGCAACACGGCGTTGCCGCCGTAGGAGATCGTCAGGTCGCGCACCGACAGCTTTACGTCCCCGATCGCGACGTCGTCGTGGGTATCGCCGGCGGCGTCGGCGATCAGCCCTTCGGTGTCGGCCGGGCTCGAGCCGTTCGCGGCGGCTACCACTTCTTCTTCCTGCGCAGGTACATGCGGAAGGCTATCGACAGACTGTTCATCCCCAGCACCATGGAGATGAGCACCAAGGCGACGCCGTACGGCAGCCCCTCAGGTACGTCGGGATAGTTGAAGGTCACGACGAAAAGGTGCAGCGACATGGCCATCGTCCGGTCGAACACCGACTGCGGCAGGAACGGGTAGAAAGCGGCGGCGCCTGTGAACATGATCGGCGCGGTCTCGCCGGCGGTGCGCGAGACCTCGAGGATCACGCCGGTGAGGATGCCGCTGATCGAGTTGGGCAGCACCACGCGGCGAATCGTCTGCCAGCGCGTCGCGCCCATGCTCCAGCAGGCCTCGCGGAACGCCTTCGGCACGGCGCGCAACGACTCGAGGGTGGAGACGATCACCACCGGCAGCGTCATGATGGCGAGCGTCAGGCTGGCGGCGAGGATGCTCTCGCCGAAGCGGAAGAACAGCACGAAGGCGCCGACGCCGAATAGTGCGTGCACGATCGAGGGCACGCCGGCGAGGTTGACGATGGCCAGGTTGATCGACCGGGTCAGCCAGTTGTTCGGCGCGTATTCACTGAGGTAGATCGCTGCCGCGACGCCGAGCGGCACCGACGCCAGCAGCGCTACGGTCACCAGCCAGATGGTTCCCACCAGCGCCGGCAGGATGCCGCCGGCGGTCATGCCGTTGGTCGGCTCGGTGAAGAGGAACTCCCACGAGATCATCGGCCCGCCCTTGTACAGCAGCACACCGAGGATCAGCAGCACCGGAAGCGCCAGCAGCACCGTCATCAACAGGAAGAGGATGCGCACCAGGCCCTGCACGCGTTTGTCGCGCTGGTTGATGTCGGTCTCGGCGAACACCGCTGCGGTCGGCTCGGGCATGGCTCGCTACCGGTTGCGAATGCCGCGCACGATCAGGTCCGCGGTCAGGTTGATCATGAAGGTGACGAGGAACAGAAAGATCCCGAGGGTGAACAGCACCTGATAGTGCGTGGAGCCCTGGGCGGTCTCGCCGAGCTCGGCGGCGATGGTGGCGGTCAGCGCGCGCACCGGGTCGAAGATGCTGTGGGGGATGTTGACCGCGTGCCCGCTCGCCATCAGCACCGCCATGGTCTCGCCGAAGCCCCGCCCTACGCCGAGCAGGACCGCCGCCACCAGGCCGTTCTTTGCCGCCGGGATGACCACACGAAAGATCACCTGCCAGCGCGTCGCGCCCATCGCCTCGGCGGCCTCGCGGTAGGTATCGGGCACCGCCTTGAGCGAATCCTCGGCGATGGTGGTCATGATCGGCGCCGCCATCAGCCCGAGGATGATGCCGGCATTGAGCACGCCGAGGCCCGACGGGACGTCGAAGATGCGCACGATCAGCGGGTTGAGGATGGCGAAGCCGATGAAGCCCCACACCACCGAGGGAATCGCCGCCAGCAGCTCGACCAGCACCTTGAGCCACTCGCGTGTCCTGCCGGTGGCGAACTCGCCGATGTAGATCGCCGCGCCCAGAGAGAACGGCACCGCCACCACCATCGCCAGGCCGGTGACGGACGCGGTGCCGACGATCAGCGCCAGCGCCCCATAGGTGGGATTGCTGCGCGACGTCGGCTGCCAGCGGATCGAGGTGAAGAACTCCACAGGATCGAAGCGCGTCAGGATGAAGCCCATCCCCTCGCGGGTGATGAAGATGAAGATCCCGAAGATGAAGATGATCGCCGAGATTCCGCCGATAAACACCGCCACCTGGACGAACTTGTCCACGTACCAGGCGAAGTTCAGGCGGTCGGCACCCTGATGGCTCATCTCAGTCGGCGTCCTCGCCGCGCAGCGTCTCCATCAGGTCCTCGACGCGGCCGGCGAGCTCGCGATAGATGTCGTCGAGCTTCTCCTCGGCGTCGGAGTCGCTCATGTCCGCGGGGCAATCGCCGACGTTCCAGCGCAGGAAGATGGTGGCGAACGGCAGCTCGTCGATGTGCTCGCGCACCTCGCCGTTGAGGCTGACGACGACGTGGTAGTCGTTGAGCTCGTGCACCGTGGTGGCCATGCTCGAAGCGACGGCGAGCTCCAGCGTGTGCCCCCTGCGCTCCATGAAGCCGAGCAGCGTCGGTGACAGCTTGTCGGCCGGATCCCACGCCGCGCTGTCGAACTCGCCGCTGTTGGAGAACGCCTTCCTGCCGATCTGCTCGGCGATCTGGCTGGCGCAGTCGTTGTGCTCGTCGACGAACAGTACCTTGTAGACCTTGGGGGCCTTGGTCGCGCCGGTGACCGCGAAGACGGTGTCCTCGCAGATGTTCTTGGCCTGGTCGGCGACGCGCCCGATGCGGTTGTAGACGACCAGCAGGGCGAACAGGTCCTTGAGCGGGCGCTCGCGGCGCTCACCCTCGGCGAGCAGGTCGTTGAACACGTTCTCGTAGATGTGCTCGACGTCGTAGGCGCTCTTCTTGGTGGCGCGGGCGAGCTCGGCGTTGCCCTCGAGGAAAGAGCGAACCGCCTCACCGAGCACGCGGTGCGTGCGCTCGGCGATGAGCTCGATGTCGCGCGCGATCGCCGCGCTCGGCGGCGCCGAGAGCTGCACCGACTCGCGCGCGATGGCGACGGCGTAATCGCCGATGCGCTCGAGCTCGATGTTGAGGCGCAGCGTCGCCGAGACGAAGCGCAGGTGGCCGGCGCTCGGCAGGTGGCGCGCGACGAACGCGTGGCAGCGGCGGTCGCTGGCGCGCACCGCGCGGTTGATCGGGTGGTCGCCGAGCACCACCCCGTAGGCGCGATCGGCGTCACCCGCGAGCAGCGCGTGGACGCTCTCCTTGAGCGCGTCCTGGACGTCTTCCGCGATGCGGGCGGTGGCGGCGCGGATCTGGGTGAGATCCTCTTCCAGCCTTTCCTCGTAGTGGGTCATGGACCCGGCCTCCCTGCCGTGTTGCCGGGAGGCTCGCGCCTCCCGGTGCCTTCGAACGCCAAAGCAGCGTGTCCGGTGCCCGCTGCGGTTCAGCCGCAGCTCACCGGATGCACCGGCGCGTAGCCCGTCTCCTGGATGATGCACTGCCCGGCGTCGCTGAGGATCCAGTCGAGGTACTCCTTGACTGCTCCCTGTGCCTCGCCGCTGGTGTACATGAACAGCGGCCGGGCGATCGGGTAGGTGCGGTCGATCGCGGTCTCCTCGGAGGGGGCGACGCAGGTGCCGCCTTCTTCGGTCATGATGCAGGGCATCTTGACCTCGTCGGTAGCGTAGGCGAGGCCGCTGTAACCGATCGCGCAGGGCGTGTTGGCGACCAGGTCGACGACGTCCTTGGAGCCCTGCATGTCGCGCGAGCCGAGCTTGTAGTCGCGCGTCTCGCCGAGCACCGTCTCCTGGAAGTAGACGTAGGTGCCGGAGTTGTTCTGCCGGCTTACCCGAAGGATCTCGTCGCTGTCGCAGCCGGGAACGGTGACGCCGAGCTGCGACCAGCGCTCGGTAGTGCCGCCCTCTCCGTAGATCTCGGCGAGCTGCGCCAGCGTGAAGCCGTCGATCGGGTTATTGGGGTGGATGTACACCGCCAGCGCGTCGTAGCCGACGATGTGCTGGATGGGATCGTGGTTGTTGGCGCGCGCCGCCTCGATCTCCTCCGGCTTGATCTCGCGGCTGGCGTTGGCGATGTCCACGGTGCCGTTGATCAGAGCCGCGATTCCGGTGCCCGAGCCGCCGCCGGTGACTGCCACCGCGACGTTCGGATCGACGTTCTTGTAGGCCTCGGCCCACGCCTGCGCGACGGTCAGCAGGGTGTCGGAGCCCTTGTTCTGAATCAGTGTGCGGTCGGGCGCATTGCCGCCGCCGCCGCAGGCCATCACGGAAAGTGCAATACCGGCGATAGCGATCGCCACGATGGTCGGTCTTTTCACGTCGATTCTCCTAACGGGCGCACCCCGATCGTGGGGGTGTCGGTTCCGGTGAGGACGAACGAATCTCGCTGCGTCGAAACGGTCGCCTCTGAGGGAGGGAGCATCCGGGTAAGCGAGCTCATGAGGGTGGTGGGAAGGAACAAGACCCAAACGAATCCTACTGAGCCCGTATTAAGATCCTGTAAAGAAACGATAAAGGACGAAAAAAGCCTCCCGGTCGACCACGATTCGATGCGGCTACAATAGAGACAGGGAATCCATCGGCAGGAGAAAGGAGTCGGAAGCCATGAAAACGCTCGCCGGCCACCACACCATCTCGCCGCACGGCGAGTCGCGCATGCCGATCTCGATCAGCGTCCTGATGACCTTCCTGTTCATCGGCTGCCAGTGGGTCATCTTCGTGCTCACCGCGGTGGCGACGCGGATGAACGAGCCGACACTGTTTTCCGGGGCCAATCCGTTCACCGTGTCGTCGCTGGTCATCGCGGCCCTGTTGCTCGTGTTTCTCGCCGTCGACCTGCGCCGCATCCGGCTCGACGCGCACGGCGGCAGTTGGCTGCAGTACGTCGTGTTCGCTTTCGCGGGCGTGTTGCTGGCGCTGTTCATGATCTTCATGGTCCGGGTGATTCAGTACAGCGGCCCGGCCGCCTGAACGACGGCCGGTGTCGCGCGCCCGCGGTCTCTGTTGTGCCGCCGCCGTACTGGTCGCCGCGGGCGCCGCCGGCTGCGTCGCAGCGCCCGAACGCGCCGCCGAGGTGCGCCTCGACGAGGCCCGCGTGGCGTTCGCGCACGGCGACTACGAGGTCGCCCTGGGCCTGTTCCGTGAGGTCCGGGAAGACGGTGTCGCGCCGCTGGCGGCCGAGCTCGGCATCGCGCGCAGCCACCAGATCATGGGTCAGTACGCCGCCGCCCTGACGGCGTACGAGGAAGTCCTCGACCAGCGCCCCGACAACGCCCTCGCCTGGCGCGGCTACGTCGCCACGTTGCACCAGGACGGCATGGCGCGCGGTGACGGCGGGCGCCTCGCGACCGTGCTCGAGGTCGCCCCTGATGCGCTGGGCGTTGCGCCGCACAGCGTCGACAGCTACACCTGGGTGTTGCAGACCGCCGCGGCGCTCGGCCGGCTGGAGGAATATGCGCAAATCCTCGCGGAAGTCGCCGCGCAGTTACCCGACGACGCGGTGGTCCACGCCAAGCTGCTGGAAGCGCGCCTGACCGCGGCGCGCCGCGCGCGCAACGCCGCGCAGGCCGCGCAGGCCGACGGCGACGGAGCGGAGGGCGAGGTCGCGGCGGCGCAGGCGACCGTCGACCGTATCGAAGGCCAGCTACGCGGCTGGATCGACGAGATCGCCACCGGCGCTCGCAGCAGCAACACTGCGCCCGATGCGCTATACGCGCTCGCCCTCGGCAACGACCTGCTGCGCAGATCCGGGCAGGTCGACGAATCCCTGCAGCAGCTCGAGCGTAGCGAGGAGGGACGCGAGATGGCCGCACCGCTGCGCTACCAGGAGTTCCTCGGCGAGTGGGTGCGCAGCGTCAACGCCGATTCCGAGGAGCGCATCGCGCTCGCCGAGCGCTGGCTGCAGCGCTTCGAGCCGCGCTGGAGCAACGACGGTATGCGCTACCGCGCCGTCCTCGGCATGCAGTTCGAGGTCATGCTGAGCGCCGCACGCGCGGCGCTCGCTGCCCCCGGAGGCGCGCTCGACGAGCAACGGGCGGAGCGCATCGCGCAGGTCGGTCGCCGGCTGGCGCGCATCGACACCGGCAACGGGGCGGCGCGCTACGTCGACACCGCCGGCATCCTGGCGCTGGTGCCGACCCACTACGTCACCGCCGTGCGCGTCACCGACGACGGCATCGAGGCGTTGCGCGCCGATCGCTACGGCCTGTTTCACACCGGCACCCCGGAGGCCGAGCGCGAGAGGCTGCGTTCGCGCTACCTCGCCTTGCTGTTGCAGTTGCAGGCGCAGGCCCTGCACAACCTCGAGCGCGATGACGAGGCCGAGGACGCCCTGCGCCGGGCGGTCGGTTTGTATCCGGCGGCGCCGAGCTACGCCATGCTGGGCGGCCTGCTGCTCGACGCCGGTCGGCCCGACGAGGCGCTCGACATGCTTGTCGAAGCGCTGGCGCACGGTTTCGAGGTCGGCGACGAGGCGCTCGCCGAGCAGACGCGTGCGTCGGCGTCGGAGGCCGCGGCGCGCAGGGGCTCGTCGACCGCTCGGCTGGACGCATCGGTCGCCGCCGCCGCCGAGCGCGTCGCCGTCGAGCGCGATCGCGCGATCGTCGCCAATCCGCTCGACACGCGGGCGCCGGACTTCGTGCTCGCCGACCTCGACGGCCGGCAGTGGCGCCTCGACGAGCTCGCCGGCAACGTGGTGGTGCTGAACTTCTGGGCCACCTGGTGCGCGCCGTGCATCGCCGAGATGCCGTACTACCAGAGCCTGGTCGACGAGTACCGCGACGCTGCCGACGTGGTCCTTCTCGCCGTTTCCACCGACGCCGACGTGGCGCGGGTGGTCGCCTTCCTCGAGCAGGGCGACTATGACTTCCCGGTGTCGCATGCTCCGGCTGTCGCCGACGCCTTCGACGTCACCGGCGTGCCCGCCGGCTTCATCATCGGCAAGGACGGCCTCATCCGCTACCGCTCGAGCGGCTTTCCCGGCCCGGAGCGCTACCTGCGCGAGATGCGCCTGCGCATCGAGGCGCTGCGGTAATCTTGTCCGCGATGAGCGACCTCGAGAGCTGCACCGATTTCCTGCAACGACTGATCCGCACCCCGGGGCTCCCCGGCAACGAAGGCGCCACCGCCGAGCTGGTGCGCGCCGAGATGGAGCAACTCGGCTACGACGAGGTTCACCTCGACGAGGCCGGCAACGTGCTCGGCAAGGTGCCCGGCAGGGGAGAGGCGCCGGCGATGATGTTCAACACCCATCTCGACCACGTCGACGTCGGCGACCACGCCGCCTGGCCGCACCCGCCGTTCGGCGGCGAGATCCACGACGACAAGGTATGGGGGCGCGGCGCGGTCGACATCAAGGGGCCGCTGGCCTGCCAGGTCTACGGCGTCGCCCGCCTGCTGCGCGACGGCTTCGAGCCGGCGGGCGACGTGTGGGTCACCGCAACCGTGCAGGAGGAGGTCGGCGGCTTGGGCGCGCGCCACATGGCAGGCTACATCGATACGCCGCTGGTGGTCATCGGCGAGCCCAGTCGTTGCGAGCTACGTCGCGGCCACCGCGGCCGCACCGAGCTGATCGTCCATTCGGTCGGCCGCAGCGTGCACGCCAGCGTGCCGCGCGAGGGCGTCAATGCGCTCGATCCGATTGCACGCCTGATCGCCGCCATCGACGAGTTGGAGATGCGCAGCGACCCCGACCTCGGCACCTCGACCTGCGTGCCGTCGCTCATCCGCACCGACCAGACGAGCGCCAACGTGGTGCCGGGCGAGGTCTGGCTGACCTGCGACTGGCGCAACGTGCCGGGCGAGAGCGGCGAGGATGCGCGTGCCAAGCTGCAGCAGCTCGCCGACCGCGCGCTGGCTGCCTCGCGCGCCGCGCTGCGGGTCGCTGAGGACGCGCCGCTGCCCACCCTCGAGGTGCTCATCACGCCGGTCGAGCGCGCCAGCTTCTCCGGCATGACGATGGACTACCAGGCCGACAACCCGGCCTACGTCGTGCGCGCCGACCATCCCGCGCTCGCCGCCGCCAAGCAGGCACTCGACGCGGCGCTCGGGCACGACGTTCCGGTGGGCGTGTGGCAGTTCGCCACCGACGGCGGCCACTTTGCTCTCGAGGGAATGGTCTGCGTCGGATTCGGCCCGGGCGACGACCTGCTGGCCCACACCATCAAGGAATCGATCCCGATCGCCGAGCTCGACAGGGGCCTGGCCGGCAACGAGGCACTGGCGCGTGTGCTCGACGCCCGGCTGGCGCAGTAGCAACCACGCGCCCGCCCCCTTGTCGTCCTCCGCGGCAGGATGGGCGAACCGCTGGAGGAGGGCAACCATGACCACGGTTCTCGTCACCGGAGCGTCGTCCGGCATCGGA
Organism: Acidobacteriota bacterium; assembly: GCA_050114655.1. Classification (GTDB taxonomy): domain Bacteria; phylum Acidobacteriota; class UBA890; order UBA890; family UBA890; genus JASFRZ01. Next base: position 7,895 of record JASFRZ010000005.1, on the reverse strand, counting down.
AAGGCAACTGCTGAAGAACTGCTGGCGGAGGGCTACACCGTCTACGGTGCCGCCCGCCGGATGGAGAAGATGCGCGAGATCGAGGCGGCCGGAGGGCGTCTGATCGAAATGGACATCACCCGCGAACAGGAGATCGTCAACGCGGTCAACCGCATCGCGGACGAGCAGGGCGGCGTCGACATCCTGATCAACAACGCCGGCTTTGGCATGTACGGCGCGATGGAGGACACCAGCCTGGAGGACGCGCGCTACCAGTTCGAGGTCAACCTGTTCGGGCTGGCGCGCCTCACCCAGCTCGTGCTGCCGCACATGCGGCGGCAGCGGGCCGGAAAGATCGTCAACATCTCCTCGATGGGAGGCAAGATCTACACGCCGCTGGGTTCCTGGTACCACGCCACCAAGCACGCGCTGGAGGGCTGGTCCGACTGCCTCCGCCTCGAGCTCGCCGGCTTCGGCATCGACGTGATCGTCATCGAGCCCGGCGCCATCGACACCGAGTTCGGCGCCGTCATGATCGCGCCGATGCTCGAGCGCTCGGGCGATACGGCGTACGCAGAGCTGGCCCACAAGGTGGCGAAGATGTCGCGCGCTGCCTACGAGGAGGGCAGCAGTTCGCCCCCGTCGCTCATCGCCGATGTGATCAGCAAGGCGATGCGCGCGCGCCGACCGCGGACCCGCTACGCCGCCGGCAAGTACGCCAAGCCGGTGATCGCCGCGCGCAAATGGCTCGGCGACCGGATTTTCGACCGGATGATCATGAGCAGGCTGTAAGACGAGAGGCTGCGGTCGGCGCTGCGGATTCCCGGCGAGCGTGGCCGTCTACGAGCAAGTAGGAGCGGTCCCCGTCGCCAGCATTTATGGTTATATTATGTGACCAGTCATATATTGTAACCAGATCAGGCCGGGACCATGAAAACCATCGGAGCGGCGAAGTTCAAGGCGCAGTGCCTCGCACTGCTCGACGACCTCAGTCCGGAGGGCATCGTGATCACCAAGCACGGCAAGCCGGTGGCGCGCGTGCTGCCTTATCCGCAGAAGCCCGAGCGCATGATCGGCGCGCTGCGCGACAAGATCACCGTGCGCGGCGACATCCTGTCGACCGGTGTCGCGTGGGAGACCGATGCTCAACCTTGACACCCACATGCTGATCTACGCCCTGCGCGGCGACCTGCGTGCAGGGGAACGCGAGCTGCTCGCGCAGGACACGTGGGGCGTCGCCGCGATCGCCCTGTGGGAGCTCGCCAAGCTGGCCCAGCTCGGCCGCATCGACATCGACCTCGACGACCCCGAAGTCGACGCCGTGCTCGCCGGCCTGCACGTCTGGCCCCTCGATCTCGAGGTGGCCAAAGCCTCCACCCGTCTCGATTTCACCGGCGACCCGGCCGACGAGCTCATCGCCGCAACCAGCATCGTGCACGGCGTGCCGTTGCTGACGCGCGACAAGCGCATCAGGAAGTCGAAGCAGGTGCCGCTCGCCTGAGCCGGGACGACCCTCAGCCTTGCGCGGCCGCGAGGAACTTCTTTGCCATTAGCGGACCGACGCCGGCGTCCTCGTGCTTGAAGAAGACGAAAGCGTCGTCCCAATCCTGCGCGGTGACGCGCGCGGCCCAGGCGGCGGTCTGCTCGGCGGTGTAGTCGGTCTTGCGCAGGCGCAGGTAGCCGAAAGGGGCGGTGGCGACGATCTCGGCGTCTTCCTTGTCGGTGTCTGCGGTGACCAGCGCCACGCCGTGGCCGCGCAGGGCGTCGTGCACGGCGTCGTCGTTCCACGAGTCGTTGCGGAACTCGAAGGCGCAGCGCACGTCGCGCGGCAGGGTGCCGAGGAACGTCTTCAGGCGCTCGACGTCGGCCTTGAAGTTGGGTGGTAGCTGGAACAGCAGCACGCCGAGGCGATCGCCGAGCGCGCCGGCGCCGGTCAGCAGGTAGTCGAGGATCTCGTCGGTGTCAGTGAGGCGCCTGAAGTGGGTGATGCGGCGCGACGCCTTGACCGAGAAGCGGAAGGTACCCGGCACCTTGGCCGCCCAGCCCTCGAACACCTCGCGCTTGGGCATGCGGTAGAAGGTGTTGTTGATCTCCACCGCGGGGAGCTGGCTGCCGTAGTACTCCAGCATGTCCTTGTCGGGCAGCTTGTCGGGATAGAACGGTCCCTTCCATCCCTTGTAGCTGAAGCCGCTGGTACCGACGTAGAGGTTCATGATTCCTGCCTTGTCACGGTGGCTACCCGCCGCAGCGGTCGGCCGCTACGCTCAGGGCCGCGGCTACTGGCTCGCGCCGCTCCGGCGCGCATACGCATCCGCCGCGCTGTCGAGGATTCGGCGCGCCGCCGCGCCGTTCTCGACGCCCTCCACCACCACCATACCCGGTTCCTTGTAGTTGGTGAGCCAGGTGCGCACGATCAGCAACACGCCGGGGAACTTCGCCTCGAGATCGTCGAGGTCGGCGGCTACTGCAAGGGGCGAGTCGGGCAACACAGCGATCAATTTGTCGTCGCGCTCGCCGGTATCGACCGTGCGCGCCACGCCGAGCAGGCGCACCGCCACCACATTGCCGCGCGGCACCGCGGCACCGAGCACCAGGATGTCGAGCGGGTCGCCGTCGCCGCCGAGATCCGGATCCTCGAGCGTGCGCGGCACCATGCCGTAGTTCCACGGGTAGGCGAGGTAGGCGATGAAGCGCGGCTTGCCGTCGACCTGGTCCTGCACCATCGTCGTGCCGTCGGCGGTGACCTCGAACTTGGCACTGGTGCCGGCGGGGATCTCGATGACCGCGTTGACGGTGCCGTCGTCGTTGAGGGCGGGGAAGTCGGTCAGGTAGTTGACCGGCGCCCCCGACGCACCGCTCACCGCCGCCTCGGGCGGGGTGCCGCAGCCGACGCCGGCGATCGTCAGGAGCAGGAGAAGGCACAGCCGCAGGGTGCGCATCAGGTCACCACGAACTGTTCGACATGGTCCTCGTCCATCGGCTCGGTGAGCAGGGACACCGATACCATGGCGATGACGTTGGCGACCACGCCGAAGATCCCGGGATCGATCTGCTGCCACTGCAGGCCGGGGAAGCGGTGCATCAGCAGCACAACCGCGCAGCCGGCGAGCAGGCCGGCGATCACGCCGGCGCGAGTGGCGCGCGGCCAGAAGAACGCCGCCAGCAGCAGCGGGAAGAACTGCGACAGGAAACCGTATGAGTACAGCAGCAGGCCGACCAGGGAGTACTCGGAAAAGACCGCGAAGTAGTAGGCGACGCCGGCGATGACCACCACCAGGAAGCGGATCAGGCGGCGCTCGGTGACGTCGTCGATGTCGGGCTTGAAGTACACCTTGTACAGATCGTTGACCAGGATGGTCCCGGCAGCGTGCACCAGCGCGTCGCCGGTCGACATCGAGGCGGCCAGCGCGCCGGCGCAGAACAGCCCGACCATGACCGGCGGTAGCTGGATCGAGGTGATGATCGTCGGCAGGATGGCATCGCTCGGCGTCACGCCGGGGTAGCGCAGGATGCCGGCGAAGCCGATGAACATGATCGGTACCAGGAAGATCATGAACGTCGGGTACCACACCACCGTTTGCTTGAGGGTGCGCAGGTCGCGCGCGGCGTAGATCTTCATGAAGTAGTGCGGCCACAGGCTGAAGCCGAACACCGAGATGGCGATGGCGCTGGAGAAGCCGCCCCAGGTCCACGGCGCGCCGGCGGCGTCGAGGCCGGGGGCGGTGAGCATCTGCGGGACCGTGTCGGCGAGCGCCGAAAACATCGGGCCGACACCGCCATACAAGTGATAGGGCAGGTAGAGGCCGAGGCCCCAGGCGAGCGCCATCATGAACATGCCCTGGAAGGTATTGGTCCAACCCACTCCCATGACGCCGCTGGTGTAGACGTAGATGAGCACCACTCCGTAGGCGATGGCGGCGCCGGCGGCGGGCGGGATGCGTCCTTCGGTGACCACGTCGAAGACGTAGCCGGCGCCCTCCATCTGCAGGATCAGGTAGGGCAGAAAGCAGACCAGCGAGATGATCGCCATCAGCGCCGACAGCGCCGGGCTGTCGAAGCGATGGGCGAACAGCTCGGCCTGGGTGACGTAACCGAACTTGCGCCCAAGCGCCGCGACGCGCGGCGCGAAGAAGTACCAGGGCGCCAGCCCGAGTACGCCGTAGCCGAGGATGTAGAAGGCCGCCGCGCCGCGCGAGTAGGCCCAGCCCGGCCCGCCGAGGAAGGCGAAGGCCGAGAAGATCGACGCCCCCATGATGAAATACATCACCAGGAAGCCGAAGGCGCGGTCGGCGGCGACGTAGCCGACCGTCGAGGCTGATGCCCGCCGCCCGGAAAAGACTCCGATCAGCAGCGACAGCAGCAGGTAGCCGAGGGTGACCGCGGTGATGATCAACCAGCTCGGCATGGCGCGTCAGTCCAGCTTGCCGCGCCGCCGCTCCCACAGGTACAGGGCGAGCAGGGTGGCGAAGCACAGCGCGGCCAGTCCGACGAGGTAGGCGAGCGACAGCGGCACGCCGAGCACGAACGGACGGATGCGGCTGAACCACGGGTAGATCGGCCACATGGTGGCGAAGAACGCTACGACGAACAGCGCCGTCACGGCGCCGTAGACGCGGCGCTCGGTGACGCTCAAAGCGGTAGAGAACAGCCGGGGCTCGAGGCGCATGGAAACGCAAGCGTATCAGCGTCGCCTCGCGCTTTTCCATCGGCTCGCGGTCGCCGCCTCATCAGCGGTGGCGCCAGCCCTGCCAGGCGATCAGCGCCAACGTCAGCAACACCAGCGGCATGACGAAGAAGAACATGATGCCGGTGAAGCCCGAGCTGGCGCTGTGCTCGGTTCCTTGCAGCACCAGGTGGGCGATGTAGCCGATGTACAGCGCGATGAACAGCGCGCCGTTCCAGCGGTCGATCAGGTAACCGCGGAAGAACACCGGCAGGCAGGCGACAGCGACGGCGATCATGATCGGGATGTCGATGCTGAGTGCCGCCTCGGCGACCGGTATGCCGCCGGGGGATACCACGGCGGTGATGCCGAGCACGGCGAGTAGGTTGAAGATGTTGCTGCCCACCGCGTTGCCCACCGCGATGTCGCGCTCGCCGCGCGCCGCAGCCACTGCCGAGGTGGCGAGCTCAGGCAGCGAGGTGCCGAGTGCGACGATGGTCAAACCGACGATCAGCTCGCTGAAGCCGAGCGCCGCGGCGATCGCCGAGGCGCCCGCGACGAGCCAGTCGGAGCCGGTCACCAGCAATGCCAGGCCGGCGATCACCAGGGCGGCGTAGAGCAGGACGTTCTGCCAGCCGCCGAGGGCCTTCGCCTGCTTCTCGCCGAACTCGCGCTCGTATTCCAGTGCCACCGCGCGCTGCTCGCGGCGCGAGGCGCGCACCGTCCATGACGTGTAGCCGGTCAGGAGCGCGACGAAGATCAGGCCTTCGAGCGTGCTCAGCGTGCCGTTGAATGCAAACACCAGGGTGAGCACCGAGACGCCGATCATCAACGGAACGTCGAGACGCACGACGCGCTCCGACACCTTCAGGGGCACGACCAGCGCAGTGAAGCCGATGATCAGCAGGATGTTGGCGATGTTGCTGCCCACCACGTTGCCGACCGCCAGATCGGCGCGGCCGGCGAGCGCCGCCTTGACCGCGACGGCGAGCTCGGGCGAGCCGGTGCCCCAGGCGACCACCGTCAGACCGACGACCAGCGGCGACAGCCCGAAGATGACGGCCAGTCGCGACGCTCCACGCACCAGCAGTTCGGCGCCGAGTAGCAACAGCACCAGGCCGGCGGCGAACAGACCGAGGGAGGTCAAGCTCAATTGTGTGGCGCACTCTCGCCGGCGTCCGCCATGTCGACCAGCAGCCGGGCGACCTCGGCGGAGTCCCACGCCGAGCCCGGCAGCACCTGGTGCAACGCGCCGTCAGGGAACAGCACCATGCTGTACATCGCGTGGCGGAAGGTACCGTCCTCGGCCGCCTCGTACCAGACGCCGTAGGCGGAGGCGACGCGCAGGATGCTCTCCTGGTCGCCGGTCAGCAGCGACCAGACGCTGTCGTCGACCTCCCACAGCTCGGCGTAGTCGGCCAGTACCGCCGGGGTATCGTAGGCGGGGTCGAAGCTCACGGCGATGAGTTGCACACGGCTCCGCTCCTCCGGCGAGAGCGCCTTCTGCACCTCCTGGAAGCGCAACGTGGTCGCCGGGCACATTTCCGGCATTGGGCAGCGGGTGTAGATGAAGGTCAGCAGCGCCGGCGTACCGCGCAGCGACTCGAACGTCACCGCCTCGTCGTTTTGGTTGCGCAGCTCGACGCCGGAGAGGTCGGGGGCCGGCAGCAGCACCTCCGGGATCGCGGCTTCGGTTGTCGCACCGGCGGCGGACTCGTCGGCGGCCTCGGGCGCCGCCGCGCAGCCAGCGAGCAATGCGGTCGAAGCGAGGGCGAGCAGCAGCAGCGGTACGGCAAGACGTTTGCCCGCGATCATCGCCCGCCTCCTGAATCGGCGGGCGCCGGGGCCTGCCAGAAGGCAGTGTCGGTGGGCGCCTCGTCGGCGACGTTGCCGGAGAACAGCACCGAGTTGAAGACCACCCGGAACGTGCCGAAGGGCTGCCCGCGCCACTGCGGCCGGAAGCCGATCAGCAGCACGTGCCCGTCGCCGTGGCGCACATCGAGCGCCGCCGCGTAACCCTGCATGTGCTCCTCGCCGAGCAAGTAGCCGGAGACCAGCGGCGTGCCGGCCTCCTGGTACTTGGCCAGTGCCGCGCCATGGAAGCCCTCCACGGTGGTGAACACCGGGCTGCGCGCGAAGAAGATATTGGCGCGCTCGGGCATGCCCGACATCACCGGATGGCTGGGATCGGTGATCACCTCGAGCACCGAGCCGCTGGTGAAGAAGTCGCCGCGGCCGATGCCGTCGACCACGTTGCGCACCGGCAGGTCGAGGTACTCGATGGCGAAGTCGCTGCTGCCGTTCATGCACACCAGCGTGCCGCCGCCGCGCACGAACTCGTCGAGCGCGTGCACACCTTCCTCGCCGATGCCGCCGGCGTAGCGTGGCGGCACACTGCCGGGCGAGCTGCCGTTGATGATCTGCCGCGCGCCATAGTCGGCCAGCACGATGACGTCGAAGCGTTCGGACAGCGCTTCGGCGTGGAAATCGTTGGGTCGCAGGCTGGTGTACTCGAAGGCGTACTGATCGAGCAGCCAGCGCGTCCAGCCCTCGTCCATCGACGCGCTCCACGGGCGGTACATGCCGACGCGCGGCCGATCGAGGCCGGTACCGCGTGCCGAGGTGCGCTCGGCCTGCAGCGCGAGCGCATCGACCAGCTCACGCGCGGCGGCGTCGTCGAGGCCGCGGATCAGGTAACGGCCGCTGCCGCCGGGCTCGCCGTCGGCACCCGGCGCGCCGGGCTCGTAGGCCACCGTGGCGCCGGCGCGCCAGGCGGCGTTGAGGGCGCGGAAGGCGTTGTTGTGCGCCGCGTCGATGGCGAGCGAATCGCCGCTGCCGGTGATGGAACCGGGTGGCGGCACGATGCCGGCGGCGACCGCGTCGGTGTCGAAGCCCGCGCCGGGGGCGCTATCGAACGGCGCCGCGTCGTCGGCGGTGACCGCCGGGCCCTCGCGCAGCGGATCGGTGACATCCCAGCCGGCCCCGGGTACCAGGCGCGCCCGGGTGTCGATCTCGGCGTCGGCGGCCTGCCAATCGACCGGATCGCCGCGCACCGGCTCGAGCAGCGCGCGCGCTGCGGGGGTGAGCGGCTGCGAGGCGGCGATGACGTGCACTCCCATCTGCGCCGACAGCGTCCAGCCGGAGGCGTCGTAGGGCTGCTCCGGCGGGCCTTCGGGGTACTCGCGCAGGTCGGGATAGGCCTGTATGTCGAGCAGCTGGCGCGCCAGCTCGGCGAACTCCTGGTCCATCGGCA
>JASFRZ010000004.1:0-33700 GCA_050114655.1 Acidobacteriota bacterium | reverse complement strand
GACAAGGTCCTCGACGGTGTCAGTGGCTATCTGGTGACTCCTGGCGATGTCGACGAGCTCGCCGAGGCCCTGGTGCTGGCCGCATCCGCCGACGGCCGGAAGATGGGGGCGGCGGGGCGGGAGCACAGCGACGCGTGCTTCGACTGGGACGCGGTCATCGATCGCTACGTCGATGTCTACCACGCGGTAAGATCAACCTTCGACCGATGAGCGACCACCAGACAAGACGATCCGACACGCGCAGCCGTCTGTTCTGCCGCGAGCAGTTCGCCGCCTGCGTCGCCAGCACCGACGCGGCGCTCGACCTCGCCGGCGCCGCGCTGTGGCTGGCGGCGGAGGAGTATCCCGAGCTCGATCCGCAGGTCTATCTCGGTCGCCTCGAGAGCCTCGCCGAGCGCGTGCGCGTGGCACGTGCTCGTCGTCCGGGGCCGTTCGCCTCGCTCGAAGCGCTGCGCGGCGTTCTGGTCGAGGAGGAGGGATTCGCCGGCAACACCGACGATTACTACGATCCACGCAACTCTTTCCTCAACGAGGTACTGGAACGGCGTGTCGGCATCCCGCTCACCCTGTCGCTGGTGTGGATCGAGGTGGCGCGGCGCGCCGGCATCGACATGGAGGGCGTCAACCTGCCCGGCCACTTCGTCGTCCGGCTGCTCGATCGCCGTTCGCCACTGCTGGTCGATCCGTTCTGCGAAGGCATGTTGCTGACCGCCGAAGGCTGCGAGGAGCGCCTGCGCCAGACCCATGGTGACGACGCACGGCTGTCGGTCGAAGACCTGGCCGCGGCGGGCTCCAAGCAGATTCTGGTGCGCATGCTCAACAACCTGCGCCTGATCTACCTCGAGACCGAGGACTACGGGCGGGCCCTCGCGGTGGTCGACCGCCTTTCCTTGCTGGTCGGCGACTCGCCCCGCCTGCGCCGCGATCGCGGCCTGCTGTTCGCGCGCCTGCAGCTCTACGGCAAGGCCTGGGCCGACCTCGCCGCCTACCTCGGCTCGGAAGAGATGGTCGAGGCTGCCGACGAACCCGACGACGAGGAGGTCTCTTTGTTGCGGGAGCACCTGGAGCGGGTCCGCCACCTCGCGGCGGCGCCCAACTGAAGGCCATGCGAGCCATGCAGACTTCCCCCCTTCGCCGGACCGCGCTGCTGTTGGTGTTGGCCTCGTCCGTGCTGATCGCCGCCGGTTGCGTGCAGCGCAACGTCGAGCGCATCAGCTCCGAGGAAGCCGCTTCGCTGCCGCCGCCACCGCCGCCGCAACCGCAGGCCGCGCCGTCGCAGGCGTCGACCTCGGAGGCCGCGTCGACGCGCGTCACCGGCACCATCCAGCTCGGCGACGGCGTCACCGCGCCGCCCGGCGCGACCCTTTATTTGATCGTACGGGTGGCGGGCCGCGAGACCGGTGCGCCGTTGGCGGTCAAGCAGGTTCCATCACCCTCGTTTCCTTATCAGTTCGAAGTCAGCGAGCGCGACGCGATGATCGAGAATACGCCGCTGATCGGAGAAATGAGCATCACCGCCCGTCTCGACCAGGACGGCGACGCGTTCAGCACGTCGCCCGGCGACCTGAGCGGCGAGACTCAGCCGGTGACCGCCGGCGAGACCGACGTGATCGTGGTACTGCAGGAGATCGCGGCCGGCGACGGCGTGCAATGAGCGATCCGGCGGTGAGCTACGCCGCCGCGCGTCGGGGCGTTGCGCTCGCACGACGTGGGGAGCGGGCGCTGGTGCAGGTGGGCGGCGACGACCGTGCCCGTTTCCTGCAGGGCCTGTTGAGCAACGACGTCACCGGGTTGCAATCCGGCAGCGGCTGCCGCGCGCTGTTTCTCGACAACAAGGGCCACGTGCGCGCGGTACTCGATCTGTGGGCGGGTGACGACGCCATTGTGATCGGCAGCGAGCCGCGTTTCATCGACGAGGTGCTGCCCGATCTGACCCGCTACATCCTCGCCGCCGACGTCACCGTCACCGATCTGCGCGCCGACAAGGCCGTGCTGGCGCTGCTCGGCCCCGAGGCTGACGCCGTCCTCGGCCGCGCCGGCGCAGCGGCGCCTGCGGCCGGCCTGTACGCCCATTGCGGCGCGACGATCGGCGGTGTCGCCGTGCGTCTGGCGCGCACCCCCGAGCTGGCCGCGCCGGGCGTCGAGTTGCACGTCCCGGTGGACGGCGTCGAGGGCGTGTGGAGCACGCTACAGCAGGCGGCGGGGCCGGAGCCGGTGAGCTTCGCCGAAGGCGCCGCCGAGGCGCTGCGCGTCGAGGCCGGTCTGGCGCGCATGGGGCGCGAGATCACCGGCGATGAGTTTCCCCAGGAGCTGCGCCTCGATGACGCGATCAACTACGAAAAGGGCTGTTACCTGGGGCAGGAAACCGTCGCCCGCATCCACTACCGCGGCCAGGTCAACCGTTTGCTCAGCGGTCTGCGCGCCGAGAGACCGTTACCGGCGGGGGCGGAATTGGTATCGTCGGGGCGACGGGTCGGTACCATCACCTCGGCGGCGGAATCGCCGGCGCTGGGGTCGATCGCGCTCGCCATGGTGCGGCGCGAGGAATCGGAGGCCGGCGCGACGGTGGAGGTCAGCGCCGACGACGCGATCCTCGGCGACGCGCGTGTCGTGTCGCTCCCGATCGGCGCCTGATCGTCGCGGGTCGCACGAGAGGCCCGCCGGACGCCGCCCGGTCAAGGCATCAACAAGGAGGTCGACATGTCGCTGGGTCTTGCAGCCCGTCTCACTTACTTCGGTCACTCCACCTTTCTGATCGGCACCGAGGGCGGCGTCAACATGCTGCTCGATCCCTGGATGTGGGTGCCGGAACGCGGCGAAGGCGGGATGAACAACCCGCTCACCCCCGAGGGCTTCGAACCCATCGACCGCCTCGACGCGATCCTCATCACCCACGGACACTTCGACCACATGCTCGATACCCTGCACGCCTACGAGCGCTACCGGCCCGAGGCGGTGGTTGCCAACTTCGAGATCGGGGAGTTTCTCAAGGAAAAGGGGGTCGCCGAGCAGCACATGCGCTCGATGAACAAGGGCGGCAGCCAGGAGGTCTGCGGGCTGCGGGTGACCATGGTGCACGCGTTTCATTCCTCCGGCATCATCGATGACGGCGGCATGGTGTACGGCGGTGAGCCGTGCGGGTACGTCATCGGCATGGAGAACGGCAAGCGGCTGTACTGTGCCGGCGACACGGCGGTGTTCTCTGACATGACGCTGATCGCCGAGCTCTACGAGCCCGAGGTCGCGTTGTTGCCCGTCGGCGACCTCTTCACCATGGGACCGTACGAAGCCGCCAAGGCGTGTGAGTTGCTCGGCGTGAAGGCAGTAGTCCCGATCCACTACGGCACCTTTCCCGCGTTGACCGGCACGCCGGACGCGCTGCGGGAGGAGTGTGCTGCGCGCGGCCTCGCAGTCGAGGTCGTCGAGGTCGAGCCCGGTGGCACGGTGGATTGAGCTCCTCCTGCTGCTGTCGCTGTTGCAGGGCGGCGGCGGGCAGGCGAGCCTCCCCGGCCTTCCGTACAGCGCCCCCGACGCGCCGCGCGCGGTGCTCCTCGAGGAGGCCGACCTGTACGCCGAGCCGTCGACCGCCGGCGAGATGATCGGCAGGCTGCCCGCCGGCACGGTGCTGCAGTACGCCAGCGAGACCACCGACGCCTTCGGGCGCACCTGGTACGGGGTGCGCGATCCCGACCGTGTGGTGCGTCGGCGCGACGCGTACCTGGTGCCTTTCGGTTGGGACCGCTACCGCGCATACGGCTACCGCGGCGCGCTGCTCGCCGACCGTCGGGCTTTGCCGGCCGGGGGCGCCGGCGGCGCGCTCGCGCCCGGCGCGGCCGCGACGGTGCCAGCCTCCGCCGCGGGCGAGAAGCAGCAACCGTGGTGGCGCCCGGTGGCGACGCTGCAACTCGGCAACACGCCGACCTTCGGCGAGCCGGTCGGCATCAGCGCGACCACCCCCGATGAAGGCCAGCTTCGCCAGGCCATCGAGCTGCTCGGCGGCCTTGACGCGATCGCTAACTGGCCGGCCGACCCCGAGCCGGGAGAGCTGTTCGTGCCCGATCTGTTGCCGGCGCTCTTCGAGTATGACGGCACGGCCTGGGACCTGGCCCGGCCGGTGCGCTTGCTCGGCGAGGCGGTGAGCCTGATCGGCAACGGGCGCCTCCTCGTCGACGCGGAGGCGCCGCCGCTCGCCGGAGGACCGGCGCTCTACTGCTGGCAGCTGATCAATGCCCTCGACCCGCGCGGTGAGCTCTCCGGCTCGCTCGCCGTTGCCCCGGCGCCGACAGCGGAGCAGCGCGGCGGTCCACCGCCGCGCGACATGGGCCCGTTCAGCGGCGGCCAGGTCCCCGGCCGCCTGCGCGGCCTGCTCCCCCCCGCGCCCGACAGCACGCGGGTGCCGTTGCGCGTCGATCCACCGCCCATTGCCGGCGGCGTTCTGCTTGCCGACAACGACGGGCGGCAGGCGGTCTTCATCGAGCAACGCCTGGGCCGCGCGCTCACCGCCCGGCTGCGGGGTCGAGCCCTGGTGCTGGACGTCGTGGCACGCGACGATCCGCGTGCGGGCGCGGCTACGTTCGGCATCGACGTCGAGGTGAGCTACGCTGACGAGCGGCCGGCGCAGCACTTTCCCACTTCGTTCACATCGCGCGCCGTGGCGCGCCGCGACGAGTGGGCCTTCGAGCTGCCCGACGATGCGGACGACGTCGTCATTCGTCTGTTGCCGCTCGACCGCGAGCTTGCCGTCGAGCAACAGGGTTCGGTGATCTTCGATCGTGTCGGCCTGCGGCTGGCCGACTGGGACCCCGATCCGCCGCCCGCCGCCGTCGTCCTGTACCGTGTCAATTCCTTCACCTATGAAGGCGCGCCGCGATACACGCGGGCACCCATCGCGCTGACCGAGCGCAACGGCGACGACCTGCGACGCGCCTGGCAGAAGGTCGCTGCGACTGACTGGTCGATCGACGACAAGAAGCTGGTGCTCGCCGGTCAGCTGCGCCGCGGCATGAGCCGCGAGCAGGTGAGTGCCGGTTGGGGTGATCCGGCAGAGGAAACCACCCAGCCGGATGGCTCGATCGAGCTGCGCTGGGCCGATGATGACCGCTACGTGTTGCTCGCCGACGGACACGTGATCGCCTCACGCCCACCGACACACATCGACCTGTCGGACGTGCCGCTGATGTGCCCGGCGCGATGACCGCACCGCCAGCGGGTCTCTCGCGACGGCGGTACTGGACCTGGGTTGCGCTCTACGTCGTCGTCCTGCTGAGTATCCAATCGGCGATGGGCTACGGCATCGACCTGTTCAAGGAGCTGTGGGGCGAGGTTGCGCTATCGGTGGTGGCGTACATCATCGCGGCGCTCGGCGCCGCCGGCGCCGTGTGGATCGGCTGGCGGGCATGGGCGCGCTGTACCGTCGGCGAGCGCATCTGGATCGTCGTCGCGCTGCTCGCGTACGGCGCCGGAACGCTCACCGCGCGCTATCCGCAGGAGCGCCTGCACTACCTCGGCTACGGGCTGCTCGCCGGGCTGCTGTACGTCGGCTTCGCCCGCGACCGCATGCCGCTGGCGTGGGCCGCTGCGTTGCTCACCGGCTGGGCCATCGGCTATGCCGACGAGCTGTTACAGATCCTCTGGCCCCGCCGCTACTTCGATTGGGCCGATGTAACGATGAACGTTGTTGCCGTCGCTCTGGGTTTGTCGCTGGCGATTCCACTGTGGAGAGCGACGGAGAGGGGGCGCCAGGACGCGCGATAACTGCGTTGCGCTTGCGTCGTTCGCTCCCGCGTACGAGGAGTACGCGTCCGCTCTCGACGGCGGCGCGCGCCTTGCTCTCGCACGCCCTGACGCCCCCTGGAGACTAGCTGCGGCGGGGAGCGCGGGAGGCCTGGACCATGGCTTCGCCCTTGAGGATCGGGATGGCGTCGCCTTCGACCTCGAGGTCGGTGAATATCAGGCGGTCTTCGGGACCGACGGCTTCGACCAGGGGCGGCAGGCCGGGCGCCTCGGCGGCGGCCTGTTCGGGTGTCTCGTCCGGGGTCGGGTCGGAAGACTCGTCGGGGACGGCGTCCGGTTGTGCTGGATCGGCGGCGGCTGGCGCTTCAGCGGCCGGATTTTTCGCATCGGCGCGGCGGAAGCGGACGGTCAGCTCGGCGCCGCGGGCCACGCATACCACCGGCGATGAGACCCGTCCGCCGGCAGCCGCGGCCAGCGCGGCGGAGATGCTGCCGGTTCCCGAAGACAGCGTCTCGTCCTCGACGCCGCGCTCGTAGACGCGGAAGTACAGCCGCTGCTCGTCCTCGACGCGCACGAAGTCGACGTTGGCGCCGCGCGGGATGAGGTCTGCGTGGTTACGGATGGCGCGGCCGAGAAAGCGCACCGCCAGCTCGTCGGGGTTCTCGTGGAAGCAGACGAAGAACGGCACGCCGACCTCGACGTAGGTTCCGGAAAGGTCGCGGCCCTCGACGCGTAGCCGGCGGCTGGGGAACACGAGAGCGCGGCCGGGGAGTTGCAGGCGGCAGATGTCGCCGTCGACCTGGGCGCTCACCATGCCGACGTCCGAAGCGAAGCTCACGGCGCTCGGGTCGGCACCGTCGTCGACCAGGAAGCGCGCCACGCAACGGGCGCCGTTGCCGGAGATCTCGGCCTCGGAACCGTCGGCGTTCCACAGGCGCATGCGCGCCAGCGCCACCGTATCGTCGGCGTCGGGCGGTTCGACGACGATGAGGCCGTCGGCGCCCACCGAGCGGCCGCGGCGACACAGCGCCTTGGCGAGCGCACCGGGGTCGCCCACCGGCTCGCCGTCGCGCGCGTCGAGGATGATGAAGTCGTTACCAGCACCGCTGTACTTGAGGAACGGCAGCGGCCAACGGCTCTTGCTCAACGGTCGTCGTCTCCGGGTTCGGTCCCCAGCGCGAGGGCGCTGAGGTTGCCGGCCGCATCGATCGCCTCGACGGCGTAGACGTAACGCGTCGCGGGATCGGCGTCCGGATCGGTGGCGCGGCTGAACGGCACCGGGTCGGGAGTCACCAGCTCCCAGCCGGCGTCAACCAGCTCGTTGGGTCCCTCAGGGGCCTGTGCGGCGCGCGGCGCGGTCGCCGCCGGGTCATCTTCCTCGGCGTCGGGATTGAAGCGCAACGGCAGCTCGGGGGCGGGGAGCGGATGGCGGTAGACGCGGTAGCCGATGATGTCGAGCGACGCTGACGACGACCACTGCAGCGTCACGCGGGAGCCGACGCGGGTTGCCACGACGTCTGAGGGTGGTGCCGGCGGGTAGGTGTCGACTGCCTGCATCTCGCGGGTACGCGCCCCCTCGCTCTCGCGCCGCGGTCCGGTCGGAGTGGTCGTGGGACTCGTTTCGGTCGCCGGCGGCAGCAGCAGGGCGCGCACCTCCCAGACGTAGCTCTCGCCCCACTGGAGGGTTGTATCGGTGTACTCCGGCTCGGTCAGTGGCCGGGGGTTGAGAGGGGTCGGTCCGGCGATGCCGTCCGGCGCGAGCCGGTAGACGTTGTAGCCCAGCGCCTCGGGAGGCAAGCGGCGCAGCGCCAGGTCGCCGGTGGGCGGCTGCCAGGTGAGCTCGATGCCCTGAGCGACGACGGCCGCCTGCACATCGGCGGGGGCCACCGGCACCGGCGCCGGCGCCAATGTGACCACCGCGGTCACCTGACCGGGGGTGTCGTGTGTCGATCGGCTGCGCACGGCGAAGAAGTAGCGTGTACGCAATCCGGCGGTAGGCGGCGCGCCCACCGGGATTGCCACCTGCAGCATTTCGTCGACGAGCAGCTCTTCGAACTGCTCCACCGGAATGCTGCGCGATACCGCGGCACGCCCGAGGAATCCGTTGGCCTGCAGCGGTCGCTCGTAGGTCGTCTGCTCGACGACATCGGCGCTGGCGGCGGCGATCTCGCCGTCGGGTGGCAGGAACACCGGCTCGTCGGGGTTGATCACCGTCAAAGGGATGCCGAGGTCGCGCCATACGACGTCGACCGCGTTGACCAGCCGCGCCGCGGCGACCAGCACCGCGTCGGCGGCGAGCCCTTCGCGGCGCCACTGATCGCGGATCTCCTCCGGTACCCGGTGCAGCGCGTCCTCGTCTGCGCTGCGCCGGCGCACCGTGGTCGGCGGGGCGTCGGGATCGGGCGGCGGCGGCTCACGGCCCTCGGCGGCGGCCTGTTCGGCGGCCGCCTGTTGTGCGGCACGGGCGCTCGCCGCGGCGGCCTCGGCTGCGGCGTCCGCACGCATCACCTCGGCGCGGCGGTGCACTCCGGCGACGATCATCTCGGCGGTCAGCACCGGGTAGCGCTCGGCGTAAACCAGCACCTCGACGTCCTCCAGCTCGACCTCTTCCGATCCCACGGTGGTTGCCAGTGCGGGCTGCGCGAAGCGCAGGATGGCGAACGAGCCGCGCTGCGCCACGGTCAGGCCGGTGACGGCGGGGGGGTTGGGATACACCGGTGGTTGCGGCGCGCCGCGGCTGCCGCAGGCGGTGAGGGAGGCCGCCGCGAGCAGGAGCACGGCGGTTGCGATGCTGGCTCTCACAGGATGTATTTCGACAAGTCCTCGTCGGCCACCAGGTCGTCGAGCGCTCCGCGCACGTATTCGGCGTCGATGATCACGTGCTCGCCGGACCGCTCGGGAGCCGTGAACGACAGCTCCTCGACGACATGTTCCATGACCGTGTGGAGCCGGCGGGCACCGATGTTCTCCGTGCGATCATTCACCAGAGCGGCGTATTCGGCAACAGCCTCGATGGCCTCCGGGGTGAATTCGACCTCGATGCCCTCGGTGCGCAGCAGCGCCGTGTACTGGCGCACCAGCGAGTTTTCCGGCTCCTTGAGGATGCGCACCATGTCTTCGCGGGTCAGCGCATCGAGCTCGACACGGATCGGGAAGCGTCCCTGTAGCTCGGGGATCAGGTCGGAAGGCTTGGACATGTGGAAGGCGCCGGCGGCGAAGAACAGGATGTGGTCGGTGCGTACCATGCCGTAGCGCGTGTTGACCACCGAGCCCTCGACGATCGGCAGGATGTCTCGCTGCACGCCCTCGCGCGATACGTCGGGCCCCGAGCCGCCGTGGCGGCCGGCGATCTTGTCGATCTCGTCGAGGAAGACGATCCCCGAGGCCTCCACCCGGCGCATCGCCTCGCGCTGGATCACCTGCTCGTCGAGCAGCCCCTCGGCGGCCTCGCGCTCGAGGTGCTCCAGTGCGTCGGGCACGCCCATGTTGCGCCGCGTGGTACGGCCGCCGAACAGCCCCGGCATCATGTTGCGGATGTTGACGTCCATCTGCTCGGCGCCCTGGCCGGAGAAGATCGAAAAGCCCGGCATGGCGTTGTCCTGCACCTCGACCTCGACGGTGCGGTCATCGAGCGCGCCGTCGCGTAGCTGGCCGCGCAGCTTCTCGCGCGTGGCGCGGCGCTCGGCGCGCGACTCTGCCTCGGCGGCGGCGGCCTCCTCGCCCATCACGCCCGGCGGGCGGGTCTGCGGGCGCGGCGGCAGCAGCAGATCGAGCACCCGCTCCTCCGCCTGCTTGCGTGCCTTGGGGCGCACCTCTTCGGTCTTTTCTTCCTTGATCACGCTGATCGCGATCTCCACCAGGTCGCGCACCATCGACTCGCAGTCGCGGCCGACGTAGCCCACCTCGGTGAACTTGGTCGCCTCGACCTTGAGGAAGGGCGAGCCGGTGAGCTTCGACAGGCGGCGCGAGATCTCCGTCTTTCCGACGCCGGTGGGGCCCATCATGATGATGTTCTTCGGCGCGACCTCGTCACGCAGGTCGTCGGGCAGCAGCAGGCGCCGGCGCCGGTTGCGCATCGCGATGGCGACCGCGCGCTTGGCGGCCGACTGGCCGACGATGTACTTGTCGAGCTCGGCGACCAGCTCGCGCGGCGTCAGCTCGTCCATGTCGCGGCCGCGCGTCGTGCGCATCGTCTCGATGCTCTCGGGTAGGCGGATGACCATCAGTAACAGCTCCTAGAAGTGTGTCCGAGCAATGGGCGGGCCGCCGTGACGGCCACGCTGCCCGTACGGCCGTTGTGCGGCATCAGCCCTCCGCTTCGCCGGCGGCGAGCACCTCGACCGTCAGCTGATCGTTGGTGTAGATGTCGATGGCGGCGGCGATGCCGACCGCCTCGCGGGCGATCCGCTCGGCATCGAAGTCGGTGTGTGTCAGCAGGGCGCGTGCCGCCGCCAGCGCCATCGGGCCGCCGGAGCCGATGGTCAGCACGCCGTCATCGGGCTCGATGACGTCGCCGGTGCCCGACAGCAGGATCGAGGTCTCGACGTCGGCGACGATCATCAGCGCCTGCAGGTGGCGCAGGTTGCGATCCATGCGCCAGTCCTTGGCGAGCTCGACCGCGGCGCGCCGCAGGTTGCCCCGGAACTCCTTGAGCTTGCCCTCGAAGCGCCCCAGTAGAGCCAGCCCGTCGGCCGACGAACCGGCGAAGCCGGCCAGCACCTTGTCGTCGTGCAGGCGCCGCACCTTCTTGGCGCCGTGCTTCATGACCGTCGTCTCGAGGCTCACCTGGCCGTCCGACACCATCGCCACGCGTCCGTTGCGGCGCACGCAGATGACGGTAGTGTGATGCCATTCGCTCATCGAGTGATTGTAGCAATTGCCGCCCTCCGTGTTTCCGGCGCCGGCCGCGGGCGGCGCAGCGCGGAGCCAAACGGTTCATTGCTGCCGTCCAATGGGTGCGAGGGGACCTTCGGCCTACGAATCTCGTTGCATCAGGCCCGCGGGTGGGCCTTGTCGTAGATCGCCTTGAGTTGGGCAGTCGACACGTGCGTGTAGCGCTGTGTGGTGCCGAGTGAGGCGTGGCCGAGCAGCTCCTGGATGGCGCGCAGGTCGGCGCCGGCGTTGAGCAGGTGGGTGGCGAAGGAGTGGCGGATGGCGTGCGGCGTGGCGTGCTTGTTGACCGCCGCCTGGGACAGTCGCTGCGTCAGCAGCTTGCGCAGACCGTCGGTCGACAGGCGCTTGCCCGTCGGAGAGAGAAACAGGGCATCGCGTTGTGAGCTCTCGCGGCGGGAGTCGCCACCGGTGGATGGTCCCTCCTCTCCACCTTCTTCCGCCGGAGCTCCTCTTTGCGGCAGCCAGCGCGACCGGACCGGCAGCCACCGGTCCAGTGCCGCGGCGGCGCCGGCGCCGAAGGGCACGATACGCTCCTTGCGTCCCTTGCCGAGCACGCGCACGCTCCGTTCCTTCAAGTCGATGTCACCGAGGTCGAGGCCGGTGAGCTCGCTGGCGCGCAGGCCGGTGGCGTACAGCAGCTCGAGAATGGCGCGGTCGCGGCGCCCTTCGTCGGAGTCGCCGGGAGCTTCGAGCAGCGCCTGGATTTCGGGCTCGGACAGAAACCGCGGCAGGTGCTGCGGCGCCTTGGGGTTGCGAATGGCGCGCGCAGGGTTGCTCGCCAGCACGCCGGTGCGACACAGCCAGGTGCAGAACGAGCGCAGCGCCGCCAGCTTGCGGCCCATGGTGACGGCTGACAGCGAGCCGCCGTGCATGCGTGCCACCCAGGCACGCACCGCGGCGGTGTCGATGTCGGCCGGGCGGACGGTGCTGGCGGCGTCCCCGTCGGGCCCCAGCTCGTCGCTGCCCACGGCAACGCGCGCGCGCCGCTTGCCCGAGACGTTGCCGCGGTAGTCGGTTTCGCGCCCCGCCAGCCAGGCGTCGAAGAAGGCCGCGAAGTGGCTCAGATCCGTGCGGTAGGCCTTGATCGTGTGCGCCGAGGCGCTCTCCTCCACGGCCAGGGAACGGAGGAAGTCGTCGAGACCTTCGAGAACGATGCGGTCTTCGGGCACGGACAGCTCCATCGGCTCGACGGTGGCACCGCGCCGGCTGCGCGCGGGCGCGGTCCCACCGGAGCCCGGCCTCCCCTGCGGCAACGGCCGCAAACGGCCTGACTAGCTTCGCCCGAGCGGAAGAATACCAAGATGGTGGGGAGTTACGACAGCCCTGAGATGCGCGGCGGAGAAAAAAACAGCGTTTCTCGCGGCACAGGGACGGATCCGAACGCCTGTGCGCTGACGCCGGGCCGGACTAGTGGACGTGGCCTTCGTGCTGCTCGCTCATGTCGCTGCCGGCGAGGATCTCGTCGATCAGCTCGCGCAGCTGCTCGGACTTCTGCGGCGCGGCGCCGATCCAGCGTTTGACGATGGTGCCGTCGCGGTCGATCAGCAGCGTGGTGGGGTAGCCGAAGATCGGGCCGAAGGCCTCGGTGAGCGCATCGTTGGACATCACCAGCGGGTAGTCCATCTGATATCTGGGATCCGACGCCATCCACTCCAGCACCGTAGCGGCGTCGCCGGACTGAACGGTGAGTCCCACCATGCTGACGCCCCTGTCCTTGTAGTCGGCGTAGAGCGCGTTGTAGTTGGGGATCTCGCTGATGCACGGGGCGCACCAGGTGGCCCAGAAGTCGACGATCAGGATGTCGCCGGCGAACTCCTCGAACGCGGTCGTTCCGCCGTGCAGGTCGTCCGCCACCAATGTGGCATAGGCCGGCAGCGGTGCGCCGTCGCGCGGCCCGACGGCGATGTAACCCATCGAGGCCACCAGACCGATGATCGACACCAGCAACAGCGCCCAGCGCAGGTACGTCGTGCGTGAGGACGATGGCCCGCCGTCGTTGATCGAATGTGGCTCGAGGCCGTCGGGCATGGCGTTGTCTTCCGTCATGGTGTTGTCGTCCATCGAACCGTCTTCGTTCATCAGGTACCGCCTTGCAGTGTCTGCCAGTCGTTTCTTTGCCGCGCGGTGCGCGCCGGTTTCGTCCCGGGGCGCCGCCGTCAGTCCCTCCCGACTACCTCGTGGGTGCCCGCCCGTAGGCCGAGCGCGGCGCCATTTTCGCGGATCCAGTCGCCCAGATCCACCAGCGCGCGCTGCACCAGCGCGGCGCGACGTTCCAGCTTCTTGCGTACCGGGGTGTCGAGGTCGGGAATGATCCCGAAGGTGATGTTGGTCGGCTGATAGTCTATCGCGCGCGCATGGGAGATGTAGAAGGCCAGCGAGCCGAGCGCCGTGGTGCGCGGCACAGTGCGGATGCCGCCGTCGAGCAGCGCCATGCCGCAGTAGACGCCGGCCAGGAGGCCGCCGGCGGCGGATTCGACGTAGCCCTCGGTGCCGGCGATCTGGCCGGCGAACCACAGGTCGCCGCGGGTACGCGTCTGCAGCGTCTCGGTGAGCACCCGCGGGGCGTTGATGTAGGTGTTGCGGTGCACCGTGCCGAAGCGCACGAACTCGGCGTTCTCCAGGCCCGGAATGAGGCGCAGCACCCTTTCCTGCTCGCCCCATTTCATGCGCGTCTGGAAGCCGACCAGCGAGTAGTGCTCAGCGGCGAGGTCGTCCTGGCGCAGCTGGACCACCGCGTGCGGCCGCTCGCCGGTGTGCGGGTCGGTCAGGCCGACCGGCTTCATCGGCCCGAACAGAAGCGTCTCGGGGCCGCGCCGGGCGATCTCCTCGATCGGCAGGCAGCCCTCGAAGAAGAGCTTCCTTTCGTGCTCTGGAAGCTCGTGCGACTCGGCCGCCATCAGCGCGGCGTAGAAGCGCTCCCATTCCTCTTCGGTGAAGGGACAGTTGATGTAGTCGGCTCCGCCCTTGTCATAGCGGGAGGCGACGAAAGTCTTGTCGGTGTCGATGCTGTCGGCGGCGACGATCGGGCTGACAGCGTCGTAGAAGTACAGGTGCTCGGCGCCGGTGAGCTCCACGATACGGGCGCTCAGGGCGTTCGAGGTCAGCGGCCCCGAGGCGATGATGCACGGTCCGGCGGGGATCTCGGTGACCTCCTCGCGCACGATCTCGACCGTTTCAAGCGCTTCGATCTGCGCGGTGATCGCGCGCGCGAAGCGCTGCCGATCGACCGCCAGCGCCTTGCCGGCCGGGACGCGGTTGTCGTCGGCGGCGGCCAGGAAGAGTGAATCCAGCCGCCGCATTTCCTCGTGCAGGAGGCCGACGGCGTTGTCGAGCCCGTCGGAGCGCAGCGAGTTGGAGCACACCATCTCGGCGAGGTCGCCGGTCTTGTGCACCGGCGTTGCGCGCACCGGCCGCATTTCGTACAGGCGCACGCGAATCCCCCGCTTGGCAAGCTGCCAGGCGGCCTCGGAACCGGCCATACCGCCGCCGATGACGGCGACGAGGGGTGGAGTGGGCATGGACAAAGTCTAACGGACGTTCCCCCGGACGAAAGCCGTCACCCGCCGCTACTCGATGTAGCTGAGCGCGTCGGCGATCGAGGTGACGACATCGCGAATGGCGGCCAGCGTGCGTCCCTCGACCTCGTTGTCGAGATTGGCGGAGGCGATGGAGAGCGCGCCGACGCAGCCGCCGGCGCACAGGTAGCCGGCAAGAGTGGCGATCTCGGAGGGGTCGAAGCCGCCGGGGACGCCGAAGTAGACCCCGGGAGCGTAGTCGGGGTCGATGACGTCGACATCGAAGTGAAGGTAGACGTTCGGGTGCGGGGCGGCGGAGAGGGCCGCAGCGGCAGAGGGATCGGCGGCGCTCATCATGGCGCGGGCCTCGGGCGGCATAACGGCAATCTCGGGGACGCCGAGTACCTTCATGGCGACCTCCTCGGGTCCGGCGGCACGAGCGGTGGTGGTATCGAGGTGGCGGACGCCTAGCTCCATAATGTTCGTCACCTCGCCGGGATCGAGGTCGCGGCCGCCGATCAGGAACGTGGCGGCGCCGTCGGGGCGGGGCGCGCCGGCACCGATCGCGGTGAGCTGCGGGTGCCCGCGGCCCAGGGCGACCGCCAGCGGCATGCCGGTGACGAGGGCGGATTTGCTGGTTTCCGGGGTGTTGCAGTCGCCATGGGCGTCGAACCAGGCAATGGTGAGCGGGCCACGCTGGGCCGCGAGCGCGGCGACTGCACCGATCGCCAGCGAGCATTCACCCCCGATCAGCAGTGGCAGGCGCCCGTCAGTCAGCGTGACCTCTGCTGCCTTGCGCACCGCGCGGCTGACATCGGCGACGCGGGCGACCTGCTCGGCGCCGGGGTGATCGTCCTCGTCCTGCGGCGCGACCGGGACGTCGCCGCCGTCGTCGACCGCCAGGCCGGCTTCCGTGAGCCAGTCGATGATCCCGGCATTGCGCAGGGCAGCCGGCGTGCGCCGCGCGCCGGGGCCGGTGGTGCCCCAGGATGACGGAACGCCGAGGACCCTGACCTTCATGAACGCAGGACCGCCTGCTCCTCGCCGAAGCCGGGCGTACAGCAGCTTCGAGCCGGAGCGCCGTCCTCTCCGCCGGACTTCATTCCTCGATCACCACCCGGTAGCGTCGCACCTGCGGGAATGGCTCGGTCGCCTGGGTGTAGAGCGCGCCGTCAGGGCCGAGCACGAGGCGGCTGCCGTATTCGCCCTCGCGCGTGCCCTCGGAGACCAGCGAGTAGAGAAAGCGCCCCTCGGCGTCGAACAGGTCGTAGGAAGTGTTGAACTCCGGCACGAATTCGTCGTTCATCATCATGCCGGTGGCGACATCGGGGTCGTCGACATTGGTGGGCCAGACGACGCGCGCCAGCCAGTAACCGTCGCTGAGCTGTACCGGGGCGTACAGGCCGCCGAAGCCGGCGATCATGCTGCCGGTGTCGGTGGAGTAGACGCCTGCCCCGACGAGGTAGTCGACGTCTCGCGAAACGACTCGTTGCGGTTGTCCCGCGGCATCGAGGACACGGAAATGGTACGTGCCGGTGCTGCCGAGAACGACGCGATCGCCGCGCACCATGACGTCGACCTCCATGCCGAAGTGCTCGGGCAGTGGGCTATCGGGGAGGGCGTCGTGGGTGAACTGGGCGCGAACCTCGGGGGGATCCGAAAGCGCGACCAGGCTGACCGTGACGCCGGTGCCGCCCATCAACGTGCGCCCGAGCACCATGGTGTCCGGTGGCAGGAAGCCGGCCGGTGCGCCGAAGCCGAGCTCCAGCCCCACCAGAGACAGCGTCGACCGGAACGTACCGTCGGCGGTATCCCAGGTGTCGACCGCGGCCCCGCCGCGGTTGAGCAGGTACAGCTCGTCGCCGTTGACCAGGATGCCGCGCGTGCCGTCGAGCTCGCCGGGGCCGCCGCCCTCGCGGCCGGCGCGCCAGCGCACGCTGCCGTCGGGGGCGAAGGACACCACCTGCAGCGGCTGCCGGTCGAGCACGTAGACGTTGCCGGAATCATCGATTGCGATGCTGCGGATCGCGCCGATGATGGCGTCGGCGGGCTCGCTTTCGGCGCCGTAGACCTGCTCGAGCGCGAAGCGCAGCGGCGCCGGCTCGCGCTCCTGCCACATGCCATCGGCGGGGTTTTGGACGTACACCACGCCCCCGCGCTCCTCGATGGTGCCGGGCCAGACGTCTGCCGGGCTGCAGCTCGCGGCGGCGGTCGCCAGCAGCAGAGCGATGGCAAGCAATGAACGCCGACGCGGTGGCATGCCGGCGGTGGTCACACGGCGTCGGGGGAAGAGAGCATTACCCGGTCTCGACCTTCTCTGCTGCCTCGGTGACGTAGTCGCATTCCTTGTTGGGGCAGCCCATCTTGTCGGGCTGGCCCTTGCGACGGCGCAGCTCGAGGAACGGGTGGCCGCACTCCGGGCACTTGATCGGCAGCGGTGGCTTCCAGGTGGCGAAGTCGCAGTCGGGGTACTGGTCGCAGCCGAAGAAGGTGCGCCCTTTGCGGGTGCGCTTCTCCACCAGCTCCCCCTTGCCGCACTGAGGGCACTTCACGCCGGTGGTTTTGGGCTGGATGTAGCGGCAGTCGGGGAAGCCCGAGCAGCCGACGAAGGGACCGAAGCGGCCGGAGCGTCGCACCAGCGGCTTACCGCACTTGGGGCAGTCCTCCCCGGTGGGCTCAGGCTCGACGGTCTCGGCGACCTCGCCGTTCTTGGCGAGCTGCTTGGTGTTCTTGCACTCGGGGTAGCCGGTGCAGGCGAGGAAGCGGCCGAAGCGACCCCACTTGATCACCATCGGCTTGCCGCACTTCTCGCACACCTCGTCGGTCTCGATTTCCTCGCGCTTGACGTCGCGCATCTCCGCCTGTGCGGTCTCGAGCTCTTCGGTGAAGCGCTTCCAGAAGCGCTCGAGCGCCTCGGCCCAGTTCTCCTCACCGGACTCGATCAGGTCGAGCCGGTCCTCGACCCGCGCGGTGTAATCGATGTCCATGATGCGCTTGAAGCTCTCCACCAGCAGGTCGACCACCACGGTGCCGAGCTCGGTGGGTTTGAAGCGGCGCTCTTCGACGGTGACGTACTCGCGGTTGCGCAGCTTCGACAGGATGTCGGCGTAGGTCGACGGCCGGCCGATGCCGTTGCGTTCCAGCTCGCGCACCAGCGAGGCCTCCGAGTAGCGCGGCGGCGGCTGGGTGAAGTGCTGGCGCGGGCGCAGCTCGAGGCAGGTGAGCGCCTGGCCTTCCTTCAGCGGCGGCAGCAGGCGGGAGTCCTCCTTGGGGCTCTCGCTGTCGCCCTCGACGTCGCCGTACGCGGCGAGGAAGCCGGGGAACTTGAGCACCGAGCCGGTGGCGCGGAACAGGTAGTTCGCCGAGCTGTCGGTTCCGTTGACCTCGATGTCCACCGAGGTGGCATCGTAGATGGCGTCCTTCATCTGCGAGGCCATGAAGCGCTGCCAGATGAGCTCGTAGAGACGGAACTGGTCCTTGTCGAGGTACTTCTTGAGCTCCTCGGGCGTGCGCGACGCGGAGGTCGGCCGGATCGCCTCGTGCGCTTCCTGCGCCCGCTTGCCGGCCTTGAAAGTGCGCGGCTTGGCGAGCGCGAAGTCGGCTCCGAACCTGGAGGTGATGACCTCCTTGGCCTCGGCCTGCGACTGCTCGGAGACGCGCGTCGAATCGGTGCGCATGTAGGTGATCAGACCGACCGAGCCCTCGTCGCCGATCTCGACACCCTCGTACAGCTGCTGCGCCACGCGCATCGTCTTACGCACCGCAAAACGCATGCGCCGGGCGGCGGCCTGTTGTAGCTGCGAGGTGGTGAACGGCGGCTTCGGGCGCCGCTTGCGCTTCTTGGCCTCGACCTTGGTGACCGGCCAGTCGACGCCGCTGGAAGACAGCGCGACGATGTTGTTCTCGTCGTCGAGCTCGATCTTGGCGTCGGCCACGCCGAGGTCGGCGAGCAGCGCAAGCGCCTCGTCCTGGTTGCCGATCGCCAGCTTGTCGCCGTCCTTGCGCTGCAGCTCGGCTTCGAAGGTGGGCGGCTCATCGCCCTCCATGTGGGCCTTGATCGACCAGTATTCCTCGGGGACGAACGCCTCGATCTCCCGCTCGCGGTCGACGATCAGCCGCAACGCCACCGACTGCACGCGCCCCGCCGAGATGCCGCGCCGCACTTTGTCCCAAAGCAACGGCGACAGCTTGTAGCCGACGATGCGATCGAGGATGCGGCGCGCCTGCTGCGCCTCGACCTTGTTGATGTCGATCTCTCCGGGATGGTCGAAGGCGTGCTTGATGCCGTCTTTGGTGATCTCCTCCATCAGCACGCGGACCACCGGTTTGCCGTCGGTCGGCAGCAGCTCCACCAAGTGCCAGCCGATCGCCTCGCCCTCGCGGTCGGGGTCGGTCGCGATGTAGATGGCGTCGGCCTGCTTGGCGGCGAGTCTGAGGTCCTTGATGACCTTCTTCTTGTCCTCGATCGGCGCGTAGGTGGGCGTGAAGCCCTTCTCGATGTCGACCGACAGACCCTTCTTGGGCAGGTCGCGCACGTGTCCCATCGACGCCTTCACGTTGTAGGCGTCGCCCAGGTAGCGATTGATCGTGCGTGCCTTCGCCGGTGACTCGACGATGACCAGTGACTTGCCCATGCGCTTTTTCTCGGTGGTTTCCCTATATAAGAGGCTATTACGGCCCGAAAAGTCAAAAACCGTATCACATTCGTTCGTACCGTTGGCCGCTGACCGAGCGTATCAGGCCGCGTGCTTCGATGTCGGTCAGCGCCGCCAGTAGCCGGGCGACGGGCAGCCCGGTGGCCGCCACCAGGTGGTCGACGCCGCAGCTGCGGTCGGCGGGAATCGCCGCCAGCACGGCGCGCGCCGGCGCCGGCAGGCCCGCCACGATGTCGGTGCCGTCGCGCCGCACGGCATCGAGCCGGCGGACGGCACGCTGCCGCGCCCAGTCCGGTAGCTGCAACAGCAGGCTGTCGATGCCGGTGCACGGCGCCGCCCCCTCGAGAATTAGCTCATTGGCGCCCTCGCTGGTGCGTGAGTCGATGGGCCCGGGCACGGCCAGCACTTCACGATCGTACTCCAGCGCATACTTGACGGTGATCTTGGTGCCGCTCCGCCGCGCCGCCTCGATCACCACGGTGGCCACCGCCATACCGGCGATGATGCGGTTGCGTTGGTGGAAGTTGGACGGGAAGGGGGTCGTGCGGGGCTCGAACTCGGTGATTATGGCGCCGGCGCGTTCGATGCGGCGCGCCAGCGAGGTGTTCGACGGCGGGTAGATGCGGTCGATGCCCGTGGGCAGCACGGCGACGGTCTTGCCGTCGCCGTCGAGAGAGCCGCGGTGCGCCTCGGCGTCGATACCGCGCGCCAGGCCGGAGACCACCACAAAGCCGCAGCGTGCGATGTCGACCGCCAGCCGGTAGGCGATACGACGTCCGTAGGCGGTGCACTCGCGCGACCCGACGACCGCGACGGCCGGGCCGCGGGGCAGCTCGCCGCGCACATAGAGGACCTCCGGCGGATCGCCGATCTTGCCGAGTAGCCGCGGGTAGCCGCGCTCGCCGCGCCGCAGGCGCGCGACGCCGGCGGGCAACGAGGGCTCACGGTGGGGCATGGCGGGCCTCGGGGCTGGTCGGTGGGGTGCGTGGTGCAACGGCTGCGCGGCGGTTGCCCACACGGTATCGGGCCGTCCTCGCTTCTTGGAGACGGCCACGGAAGACGTGCTGTCCGCAACAGTTCGCCGGGTCCCCGCAGTTGCGACTGCTTCGGCTCCATCAGTACAATCCTTGCTGTCCCCACATATCCCTTCCGTTCGGGTCCCCGTTAATGGCACTGGCTCTACAACGAGGGATTGCTGTTCATGGCGCACAACTCAGGCTTCTCGCAGCGAGTCGCGTGGGCGCCGGGCCGCTTGTACGTCGCACGACTGGCGGTTCTCGCACTCGCGACGCTCACCGCGCTGGCGCTTGTTCCGCGGGCGGCCGTCGCCCAGGACGAGGACAAGGCATACGACCAGTGTGAGGACGGGGTGCGCGCCGCCGACGCCGGTCGCTGGGAAGAAGCCGAGTTCCGCTGGCTGAAGTCGATCGCCATCAACGACCAGGTTGCCTGCGGCTACAACAACCTGGCGGTGATGCACGAGCGCGCCGGCGATACCGACGAAGCCGACGAATACTATCGTCAGGCGCTCGAGCACGCTACGGGCGCGGCGCGTACCGACGTGCTCGACAACTACAGCCGTTTCCAGAACGCACGCATCTCCGACGTCGTGGAGGGCGTGCCGGAGGCCGAGTTCGGCGTCGCCGAGGCCGCCGGGCCGGAGCGCAACCGCACGCTGGCGGTGACGATCTCGGTGCCCGAGGCGGAGGGCCGTGAGCTGGCCGACTTCGAGCGTATCCTGGTGGGACCGTTCATCGTCACCACGCCCGACGCGCCGGTGCCCGTGGGCCCGCGCGCCGTGGCCTACTTCCGCCGTCGCATCGTGCAGCGCAGCTTCTTTCAGGCGGTCGACATTCCCGGGGGCATCACCTCGCGCATGGAGGACCCGCTCAAGGATGCCGCGATGTGGAAGGAGATCGCCGCGCAGAGCGGGGCCGATCTGATCTTCACCGGGCGTATCGGCCTGGAGACGAGCAACGAGAATCGTCTGGTCTCGGAGCGCATCCGCGCACCCAACGGCGAGGTCACGGAAGTGTCGCGCTTCCGCAACATCATCAAGTACGACATCAAGTTGCACTTCGCCTTGCTGCGCGGCGACGACGGCACGCTGATCCAGGAGGGGGATCTGGAGGGCACCCGCGAGTTCGCCGCGGACGACGAGATCCCGGCCGACGACATGTATGTCGAAACGCTCGAAGAGTTGCTGCCGCAGTTGCTTGACGCCGTCACGCCCCGACGCGTCGAGCAGACTCGCGTGTTGATTTATTAGAGGGATGTATTGGGGAGGCCACGCAAATGAGAGCTCGCACACGGTCAACGGGGGAACGTGACATGCGAATGAACGAGAGGGCGAATGAGCGGCCGCGCGTCACGGCCCTGCGCACGGGGACGCTCGCACTGATCACCGCGCTGGCGCTCGCCGGCGCCGCGCCTGCCTGGGCGCAGGGAAATCCGCAGGGCAGTCAGGTCGACGAGTCCGAGTCGGCTCAGAAGACCGGCACGATTCTGAGCGCCGACGATGCCCGCAACCGCGGCGGCACCGCGCGCGGCATCCAGATGCAGATCCGCCAGACCGGCTACGGCACGTCGTACGGCAAGAACAAGGTCGCCTACAACGACTTCGATTTCTGGGTCTATCGCGCGCCGCACT
This sequence comes from Acidobacteriota bacterium, assembly GCA_050114655.1. GTDB lineage: Bacteria > Acidobacteriota > UBA890 > UBA890 > UBA890 > JASFRZ01. The sequence continues at coordinate 12,254 of JASFRZ010000004.1, read as the reverse complement.
TCGACATCATGTACTACCAGGAGGAGGAGGCCTTCCTCGACGATGTCGTGGCGTTTTCCGAGAACGCCTACCAGAACCTGCGCCGGCTGCTCAACCACGATCTCTCCCAGCGCACGCCGATCATCTACTACCAGACGCACGCCGAGTTCGAGCAGAACCACATCTTTCCGTACTTCCTCCCCGAGGCGGTCGCGGCGTTCGCCGAGCCCACCGTCAATCGCCTGGTGTTGCCGGTCGACGATCCGCCCGACGAGCTCTACAAGCTGCTGACCCACGAGATCACCCACATCTTCGAGTACGACTTCTTCTACGGCGGAGAGGTGGGGCGCAACCTGCGCTTGGCGCCGCCGACCTGGGTGATGGAGGGGCTCGCCGAGCACGTCGCCGACAACCTCACGTCGCTCGACGAGATGATGCTGCGCGACGTGGTGCTTGCCGACCAGATTCCGACCCTGACGCAGATGTCGTACAACAGCGGCTTCTTCGTCGACTACGTCCTCGGCCAGGTGGTGTTCGACTACATCACCGAGCAGTACGGCGAGGACGGCGTGCGCATCTTCATGAGCGAGATCCGCCGCGACCTGGGACAGGACATCGACCGCGACCTGGAGCGCGCCTTCAACATCTCGCCGTCGGAGTTCAACGACAACTTCCGCACCTACCTGCGCGACCGCTACCTGCCTAACGTGCTGGAGGACGACGAGGCCGACGACTTCGCCATCGGCCTGTTCCACCACCTGCCTCCCGAGGATCGACCTTCGGCGTTCTCGCCGGCGGTGTCGCCCGAGGGTGACGAGTTCGTCGCAGTGTCGGTGGATCGAAAGCAGCTGAAGCTCGACATCATGCGCTTCGACATGGACACCGGCGAGGTGCTGAAGAACCTCACCGGCGGCGGCAGCGGCTACGAGTACATCATCGCCCAGGGCGTAACGGTCGGTTATCAGTCGGGCGCCGACCTGTCGTGGTCACCCGATGGCACGCAGGTGGCCTTCTTCGGCCGCACACCGCCTACCCGCACCCTGTTCGTGATCGACTCCCAGAACGGGAACACGATCTGGAGCAAGAAGCTCGACGACCTCGACCAGGCGATGTCGCCCGACATCGGCCCCGACGGCCGGGTGGCCTTCGCCGCTCACCTCAACGGCGTGCGCGACATCTGGATCTACGATCCGGCGACCGACCAGACGCTCAACGTCACCCAGGACGAGGTCTACGACTACGCCCCGGTGTGGTCACCCGACGGCCGCACCCTGGTGTTCACCTCCCACGTGCTGGGTTACAAGAAGCTCTTCATGGTCGATCTGGCGCGGCCGCAGCAGCGCATCCAGTTGACCTTCGGGCAGAGCAACGACACCCAGCCCGCGTTCTCGCGCGATGGCACGCGGATCTTCTTCTCCTCCGACCGCACCGGCAAGTACAACCTCTATTCGATGGCGCTGGCCACCGGCGAGGTCGAGCGCCTCACCGACATCCTGGGCGGCGTCTTCTTCCCGCAGCCGGTACCGGAGAACGTCGGCCACAAGGGCGACCTGCTGTTCACGAACTACGCCGACGGCCGCTATGAGCTCTACCTGATGGACATCCCGCAGGCGCCACTCGAGACCTACATGGCCGAGGACGAGGCGCTGCCCGATGAGGAGGTCGCCGCGCTCGAGCAGGAGATGGCCGATCTGTCGACGGTGCAGCTCGACAACAGCAACATCAGCCAGACCCCATCGGGTGGCTGGCATATCTCCAACGTCAACGTCGCCGGCGGCTACGGCCGCTACGGTGGCTCGGGGGCGGTGCTGGCGGCGCTGTCGATCGAGGTCTCCGACCTGCTCGGCAACCATCGCATCGTCGGCGTTTTCGGCTCGGTATCGAACCAGCGCAATCTGCAGGGGTTGTACTTCAACCAGAAGAACCGGCTGAACTGGGGCTTCTCCGGCACCAGCCAGCGGCTGTTCTTCTTCACCCCGCGGATCGACAACGACATTTCCCAGCTCGATCGAGAAGCTTTCTACGAGCTCGACGGGGCGGAGGTCTTTGCCTCCTATCCGTTCAGCCGCGACTACCGCGTGGAGCTGTCGGCCGGCTACTACGACCAGCTGTACGTCTTCAACAACGCGCTGATCGATACCGGCGGCGATGTCGTGCTCGGATCGATCTATCCCAGCGGTTCCTACATTCCGCTCGGCATCAGCCTGATCGCCGACAAGGCGCGCTTCCGCGAGTTCGGTCCGTTCGCCGGTTGGCGCACGCGCGTCGACTTCACCTACGCGGTGCCCTACGGCGCGGACCTCCAGTTCCGTGAGTGGGTCATCGACCACCGCATGTACTTCCCGGTCACCGCGCGCAACATCATCGCCTGGCGTACCTGGCTGGCGTGGAGTCAAGGCAACGACCCCAACGTTTTCTTCATGGGCGGCCTCAACCAGCTGCGCGGCTTCGACTGGCTTCAGTTTTCGGGCAACCGCGCCTGGTTCATGAACCTCGAATACCGCTGGCCGTTCATTGACGAGGTGCGCGGTGGGACGTTCGCCATCACCGACATCCGCGGCCTTTTCTTCTTCGACCTCGGCGGCTCGTGGTTCGACCCCAACAACTTCACCTTCTGGAAGGATGGTCGCCTGCAGGACGCCGTGGCATCGTTCGGCGGCGGGGTCATGATCGACCTCGGGCCGATGCCGCTGAACTTCTACCTGTCGCAGCGCACCGACCTGCAGCAGCTGTACGGTGGCGTTCGCTTCGATTTCTACATTGGACCGCGCTTCTAGGGTGTTCGAGATCGACGATTCGGGGATCGACGTAGGGGCGCTCGAGAAGCGCGTCAAGGCGGCGATCGAGGCGAAGCGGGGGATTCGCTTCACCGACGCGGAGCTGGAGGAGCTGCGCAACGCGAAGCTGGAGCCGCGGCTGCGGAAAGAGGATCTGCCGCGTGGCTGGCTGGAGGAGATGCCGGCGGTGCGCAGCAAGCTGCCGGAAGTGCCGCCGCCGCCGTCCGTCGAGGTGAGCTACCGACCGGCGGACGATCTGTACGTCACCGGCAGTTCGGGCGCCAGAGGCGTCTTTCTGGGTTTGCTGCGGCGGCTGTTCCGTCCCTTCTACCGCGCCACGCTCAACCTCGACTGGGTGCTCAACCGGATGACCGGCGAAATGGGTGAGCTGGCCGGGCGCGTCAACGACCAGGGCGGCTGGGCCGGTAAGCAACTCTCGGACATGACCGCGCAGATCGACCGATGGCGGGATCGCGACCTGCACCTTTACCACAACCTGGTCAACGAGATCACCGCGCTGCGGCTGCAGCAAACCCACATGCAGGACCGCATCAACGAGCTCATCCGCAAGCTCGACGCCCTCAAGGAGCGCGAACGGGCGCTCGAGTCGTTGACTGTCAAAGAGAGATCCGCGCCGGCGGACGCGCAGCACTGAGAACGTCGCGTCGGGCCCGCGAATGGCGGAAAGATCCCCGTTGACGGGCACTTACCGGCCTGCTGAGCGGCTTGCCGTATGGCCCGCCCAGGCCCTACAATAGACCGGTTACCCCACCCCCCTTTTTCAAGGTCCAGGAAGATGTACGCAGTTATCGAAACCGGCGGAAAACAGTATCGAGTGAGCGAGGGCGACGTGGTTCGCGTCGAGACCTTGCCCAACTCGGTCGGAGAACAAGTGTCGATTTCCGAGGTCCACCTCGTTGCCGACGGCAAGAAGGTGAAGGTGGGCCACCCCATGGTGGACGGCGCCAGCGTCACGGGCACCGTCGTCGAGGAGGGCCGTGGGCGCAAGGTGATCGCTTTCAAGAAGAAGCGCCGCAAGGGCTACAAGCGCAAGATCGGTCACCGGCAGGGCTATACCGCCCTGCGGATCGACAAGATCAGCGTCTGAGGAATTACCAATGGCACACAAGAAAGGCCAAGGCAGCAGCCGCAATGGCCGTGATAGCAACGCGCAGCGACTCGGCGTCAAGCGCTTCGGCGGTCAGTACGTGACCGGCGGATCGATCATCGTTCGCCAGCGTGGATCACGCATCAAGCCGGGACAGAACGTCGGCATCGGCAGCGATGACACGCTCTTCGCCAAGGCGGATGGCGTCGTTTCCTTCGAGGACAAGGGGCGGCGTGGCAAGTTCGTCTCCGTTCTGCCCGTCCAGTAGAGCCATCGCCTTACCCCGCAGCAACCACACGCACGCGAGCCGCCCGTAGTGTGTCTACGGGTCGGCGAGGACCTCTGCGATGTTCCGCGACCTGGTACGAATTCGGGTCCGCGCAGGTGACGGCGGGCGTGGTTGCGTTTCCTTCCGACGAGAGAAGTACGTGCCGCGCGGCGGCCCCGACGGCGGCGACGGCGGCGATGGCGGCGACGTGTTCCTGGTCGCGGCGCGCAACCAGGCCCATCTCGGTCACCTGCGTGAAGGCCAGCAATTCAAGGCCAAGCGTGGTGAGCACGGCCGCGGCAGCAACCAGCACGGTCGTCGCGGCGAGCCGTTCGAGGTCGAAGTCCCCGTCGGCACCATCGTGCGCGACGCCGGCAGCGGCGAGGTGCTCGGCGATCTGGCGCATGATGGCGAGCGCCTGCGCGTCGCCAAGGGCGGCCGAGGGGGGCGTGGCAACACCCGCTTCAAATCGTCCACCAATCGCGCGCCGCGGCGAGCCGATCCCGGCCAGCCGGGCGAGGCGCTCGAGCTCGGGCTCGAGCTCAAGCTCATCGCGGACGTCGGCCTGGTTGGTCGGCCCAACGCCGGCAAGACGACCCTGCTGCGCCGGCTCACCGGCTCGCGCGGCAAAGTGGCGGCGTACCCGTTCACGACCTTGGAGCCGAATCTGGGTATTCTCACCTTGCGGGGCTACCGCCGCGCGGTGCTGGCCGACGTGCCGGGACTCATCGAGGGAGCTCACCGTGGTGAGGGGTTGGGGCTCAATTTCCTGCGCCACATCGAGCGTACCCGTGCGCTGGCGGTGCTGGTTGACGCCATGCCGCCGGAGGGCGATCCGGTGCAGCACTACCAGTCGTTGTGCGATGAGCTGCGGTACTACAACGAGGTCCTGTTGCAGCGCCCGCGGCTGGTTGTGGCAACCAAGACGGACCTTGCGCCTTCGCCGCAGGCGGTGGACGCTTTGCGTGCCGCGGCGGAGCACGACGGCGCCGAGTTCTGCACGCTGTCATCGGTCAGCGGCGACGGGCTGCAGGAATTCAGCGACTGGGTGGATCGACAGATCGCCGCGCGCGACGCGGAGGCGGCGACGCAATCAAATGAGTAGAGGCTACAGAGGGACTACGGCATGCCGGTGAAACGAGTGGGAGTCTTCGGAGGGACCTTTGATCCCCCGCATCTCGGCCATCTGATCCTGGCGGAGGAGATCCGCGAGGCGTTCGACCTCGAGGAGGTCCTGTTCATGCCCTGCAACGAGCCGCCGCACAAGGACCGCGAGGGGCTCACCGACGCCAAGCACCGTTTTGCCATGGTGGTTGCCGCGACGCTGCACAACCCGGCGTTCATCGCCTCGCCCATCGAGGTCAACCGCCCCGGCGAGAGCTACAGCATCGACACGGTTCGCGAGCTTGACCAGGCACTCGGCGAGGGCACCGAGATCGTCTTCGTCACCGGGCTCGACGCCTTCCTCGACATCGAGACCTGGGAAGACTACGAGCAGTTTCTGAACCTGTGCCACGTCATCGTGGTGTCGCGGCCGGGACACGGCTTCGAGGAGGTTGCCAAGTTACCCGAGTGGATCAACGAGCGCATCGTCGATTTGCGCGGCGTAAGGGCGCCGGCGGCGCAGCTGTTCCCCGCCGAGGGGCGCGCGGTCTTTCTGTCCGACGCGGTACACATCGATATCTCCTCCACCGACGTCCGCGAGCGCATCGCCGCCGGGCTGAGCGTGCGCTACAAGGTACCGGCCGAGGTCGAGCGCTACATACGCGCCCACGGCCTGTACCGTTCGGACGAGATGCCGCGAGAGGTGGCCTCGTGAACAAGCCGCGCAGCGCGTCGAAGGCGCACCCGAAGGAGCTACCGGAGGCCATCGAGATCGCCGTGGCGGCGGTCGAGGACCTCAAGGGGACCGACGTGCTGGTGCTCGACCTGCGCCGGGTGGCGAGCTTCACCGATTACCTGATGATCTGCACCGGCAGCAGCGATCGGCACGCGCAGGCGCTCGTCGACGCGATCCGCGAGAAGCTGCGGGCAATCGATCAAACTCCTTTGCATACAGAAGGTTACGAGCAGGCGAGCTGGGTTTTGATCGATTTTGTCGACTTCCTGGTCAACGTCTTCACCCCGGAGGCACGCGGCTTCTACCAACTCGAACGTGTCTGGCGCGACGCACCGGTACTGCTCGGCGAGCGCCCGGAGGGGTCAGACGAGGTCGCGGCGCCGGAAGAGACCGACGCTGCCGATGGCTGACGCCGCGCCGCACATCGTTCTGTGCTGGCCGGGAAAGACCAGCGCGGAGTACGCGCGCATCGGCATCGAGGAGTACGTCGCTCGTATCAAACGCTTTCGACGCTGCCGGCGGGTGGTCGTGTCCGAGGAGCCCTCGGGCAAGCGATATACCACCGAACATCGCCTGGAGCGCCAGGAAAAGGCGATTCTCGACCGTCTGGTGGCCTTCGAACCCTATTTCCTGATACTGCTGGATCCGCGCGGCAAGGCGCTCGACTCACGGAAATTCGCAACGCTACTACAGCGACAATGCTACGATGATGGGCGCACTTTGGCCTTTGTGGTGGGGGGGCCGGACGGCGTGTCCCCGGGGCTTCGTGGCCGGGCGGATTTGCTCCTCGGCCTGTCGCCCATGACGCTTCCGCATGATTTGGCGCGGTTGTTTTTGGCCGAGCAGATCTATCGGGGATTCACCATCATTCACGGTTTGCCATACAGTCGCTAGCACAGGACTTCCCGATTACGAGCCCGCACGCGGGCCGCAACCGGATTGCAGAATTCGATGAGAGCAACGGAAAAGAAGAAGCTTCGTGAGCTGCTGGAGCAGAAGCGGCGCGAAACGAATGACGCGTATCGCAGGTCGCAGGCAGTCAATCGTGAGGCGACGGCCGAGCCGTTGCAGGACCTCGCGGACCAGGCGTCCGAGGGGTACCGCAAGGAGTTTCTGTACAGCCTCAGTGACAGCGATCGTGAGACATTGCTGCAAGTCGAGGAAGCATTGCGTCGCATGGACGAGGGTACCTACGAGGAATGCTCGTCGTGCGGCGAGAAAATTCCGCTCGCCCGGCTCAAGGCGATTCCTTGGGCATCTCTGTGCATCGAATGCCAGGAGAGACAAGAAGCCGGCGGCAAGTAACGAGGTAGCTGCACCATGACGCTGCGGAATCTGGTCACACTGCTGGTCGTTTTCGCCGTGGTGTCGATCGGCCTGTGGACCGCCTCGCTCAATACCGACGTGGTGACCGTGCGCGTCCCCGGGTTTCCTGCGCGCGAATACCAGACCGGCCTGTGGGTGGTCGGGTTCCTGTGCGTCCTGCTCGGGGCCCTGGGCACGCTGCTGTACACCGTCGTGGCGTCGTCCAAGGCGGCGTTTCTGCGCTGGCGGCGAGCGCGCAGCGACCAGCGCGTGGCCGAGGATACGCGGCTCATCCAGCAGGGGCTGGCCGCCGCGGTGCGCGGTGACCACGCCACCGCTCTGCAGCGCTTCGAGACGGTGCTCAAGCACGATCCCGAGCGCCTGAGCGCCTGGGTCCAGGGCGGCAACGCCGCACGCACCTTGGGGGACATCGACAAGGCCGTCGAGATGCACGTGCGCGCGCGCGGCTTGTCGCCCGACGATCCCGAGGTCCACGACGCACTGGCGCGTGATTTCGAGGCATCCGGGCAGTACGCCCGCGCGGTTGGTCACCTGGAGCAGCGTCTGGCGGCGCAGCCCAAGGGAGATCCCGACCTGTTTGCCCGCATGCGCGACCTGCTCGCTCGCCAGGGACGTTGGGACGAAGCGCTCGCGGCGCAGGACAAGCGCGCCAAGCTCCTCAAGGATTCCGGCGCACGCTCGACAGAAGAGGCGGTCAACCGCGGTCTGCGCCTGGAGAAGGGGCGCGCGCTGCTCGAGCAGGGCACCGGCGAGTCGCGCCAGGAGGCGCTGGCGATCTTCACCACGCTGCGCAAGGAAGACCCGCACTTCGTCCCCGCCTACCTGATGCTCGGAAGGGCTCGCCTGGCGATGGGTGATGCCGACGGCGCCGTCGAGGCGTGGACCGAAGGGGTCGCCGAGACGGACGCCCTCGAGCTGCTCAACGAGCTCGTCGTGCACTACCTCGACAGCGGTGATCCGGAGAGCGCCATCCGCACCTACCGTAGGGCCGCCGAGTCGATCGGTGGTGCTCAGGGCCGCGCCGCGCGCCTCGGCCTGTCGCTGCTGTACTCCCGCCTGGAGATGGTCGAGGAAGCTCGCGAGGAGCTGACCCGTCTCGACGACGAGGTCGAGTTCTCGCCCACCGTCGCCTACCACCTCGGCAAGCTGGCAGTACGCGAGGGTGACTGCAAGTCGGGCGCCGAGCGCTTTCGCCAGGTCATCCAGTCGGCGGGCATCCTCGAGCCCTACTACCGCTGCACCGAGTGCGGCACCCGCCACTCCAGCTACGTGCTGCGCTGCGACGGCTGCGGCCGCTGGGGCACCGTCTCGCTGGACACATCTGAAGAGCTCCGACCCGTAGCCGAAGACGCCCTCAACGCCCCTCGGGTCTAGGGCGAAGCGCAGGCCCGGGGCCGACGATGACGCCGTTGCCCTTGGCCTGCCCTTGACAAAGAAATCATATGCATAGAAAGTCTATGCCTATGGTTTCTCGGGTAGGAGGCAGGCATGGCGCGTAAGGAGCGGCTGGAGCTGTTGCGCGGGACGCTGGATCTGCTCGTGCTGCAGACGCTGGCGGGCGGGGCGATGCACGGCTATGCGATTGCCGCGGCGATCCAGCGAGACACGGACGAGTTGCTGCGGGTCGAGGAGGGGTCGCTGTACCCCGCGCTGCATCGCATGGAGCGCCGCGGCTGGATCGCCGCAGCGTGGGGCAAGACCGAGACCAACCGACGGGCGCGCTTCTACGAGCTCACCGATGACGGCGCCGAGCAGCTCAGCGCCGAGGTCGACCGCTGGCGGCAGTTCTCCGGTGCGGTCGACAAGCTGATCCAACCGGCGTCATGAGCCGGCGGCGTGGCGGCGGTTCCGACGGCATCGCCCTCGAGGTCGAGGAGGAGCTGCGCGCCCATATCGAGATGCGCACGGCGGACAACGAGCGCGCCGGCATGGATCCCGACGAGGCGCGGCGCGCCGCCGAACAGACCTTCGGTGACTACGCGCGTATCCGGCGGGCGTCCCTGTACCAGCGCACGGCGCCGCCGGACCCGAACGATGACCGTGGCCTTGGCCGGCGCCTCGCGGGCGCGCTCGACACGCTGCGTCAGGACGTCCTGCATGCGCTGCGTGCCTTTACCCGCAACCCGGCGCTGTACGGCACCGCAGCGCTCACTCTGGCCATCGGGATGGGCGCCACCACGTCGATCTATGGCCTGGCCAACTGGATGTTGCTGCGGCCGGTGCCGGGGGTCGAGAAGCCCGAGGACCTGACCCTCATCTGGACGGGCCGCACGATGCCCGAGGGCGCCTTCCGCGTCAGCATGCTGTCGACGCCGAACTTCGACGACGTCGCACGACGGCTCATAACCACCACCGGTCTGACCGGCTTCCAGCGCAGCGGCGTGAGCGTGGTGCGCGATACGGGTGTGGCCACCGGCATGACTGCCGCAGCGGTCACGCCAACGTACTTCGACGTGCTCGGCGTCCGGCCGGTTCTCGGCCGCGGCTTCGCGGACGACGACGAGACGGCCGCGGCGGATGGGCGGGTCACGGTCATCAGTCATGCCCTGTGGGCCTCGATGTTCGCCAACGATCCCGAGGTGCTCGGCGAGACGTTGCGGATCAACGGCACGGTGTACACGGTCATCGGTGTTGCGCCCGAGGGCTTTCAGGGTACCGAGCGATTCGAGGGCATCGACCTGTGGGTGCCGGGGGCGACCTATGCGCAGCTCAACCACGCGGAGGAGCCGACGCGCTACGCCCAGCGCGACCGCGGCTGGTTCTACATGCTGGTGGCGCGGCGCGCACCGGGCGCGACCTGGGAGCAGGTCGCCGGCGAGCTCGATACGCTCGCCGCTTGGCTCGCCGAGGAGTACCCCGAAGACAACGAGAACTTCACCGTGGCCGGCTTCCGCGTATGGGGCACGTTCGGCACGCCGCCCATGGGGGTCGACCTGCTGCGCCAGACTCTCGCCCTGTTGATGGGCGTCAGCGCTTTGGTGCTCCTGATCGCCTCGGCCAACGTAGCCAATCTGCTACTGCTACGGGGCCTCGGGCGTCGCTCCGAGGTGGCGTTGCGCAAGGCGCTGGGGGGAAGCTGGAGGCGGCTGATGCGGCAGCATCTGACCGAGGGGCTGGTGCTATGGCTGATCGGCGGGATCGGTGGGCTGGCGCTGGCGCGACTCCTGGCGCGGGCGTTCGAGGGAACCCGCGTCGGCTATGCGACCGTCTCGGGGGTCACGCTCGATAGCCGGGTGGTGGTATTCGCCGCCGGTAGTGCGCTGCTGGTGGGGGCGGTGTTCGCCGTGCTCCCCGCGGCGGCCATGCTGCGGGCGGACGCCGGCAGTGCGTTGCGCGGCCGCACGGCGACCGCCGGCCGCCGCCTGTGGGTGCGCGGCGGCCTGACGGCGCTGCAGCTCGGCGCCACGCTCACCCTGCTAGTGGGCGCGCTGCTGCTGGTGCAGACGCTACGCAACCTTGCCGTGGTCGATACCGGCTTTGCCGCCGACGGCGTCTATGTGGCGCAGGCGAGCACCCGCGAGATGGGCTATTCGCAGGAAGCGACGTTCGAATACTACGCCGAGTTCGAGCGCCGTCTACGACTCCAGCCGGGTATTACCGAGGTCGCCGTCGCCGGTCAGATCCCGCTGCAGTGCTGCGGCTTCGGCAACCGCGTTTATCCTTCCGGCGCGGACCCCGAGCAGAGCACGATCGACGCCGATGTGGTGACCCTGGTGTCGCCGACGTTCTTCGACCTGTTCGATATCCCGGTGTTGCGCGGTCGCACGTTCACGCGCGACGAGGTCACCCCGCCGGGGGCCGCGCCGCGGCGGGTAATCATCGTCAGCGCGACGCTCGCGAAGCGACTGTTCGGCACCATCGACGTAGTGGGTCGCTCGGTACAGTTCCCGTCGCGCAACAACGACGGCCCTGAGCACGAGATCGTCGGTGTCGTGGGCGACGTGTACTACCGCGATCTTTCATCGCCCCCGGGACCCTACCTCTACCAGCCCGCGCCGCAGCCGTACCTGAGCAGCTGGCAGTACGTCGCGTTTCGAACCTCGCAGCCGGACGAGCCGGCGCAGCAGGTGAGGGCGGTGGCGGCCGGCCTCGATGACGCACTGCCGGTGGGCGAGGTGCAGTCGATGGAAGCCATCGTCGCCGAGTCGCGCAGCCAGTGGACGATGCTCGCCAAGCTGATGACGCTGCTCGCCGGTTTCGCCGCGGTGCTGTCGGCCGTTGGGCTGTACGGTGTGGTGGCTTTCATGGTGCGGGCGCGCTCCCGCGAGCTGGGCATCCGCATCGCGCTGGGCGCCACCGCGCACAGCGTCTTCGCGCACGTGCTGCGCGGAACAACCGCGACCACCGTGGTGGGCTTGCTGCTCGGTCTCGGCGGCGCCGTCGGGTTGGTGCGATACCTCGAGAGCCGCTTGTTCGGCGTGGCACCCTTCGACCTCGGCGTGTGGACGCTGGCGGCCGTGGCGATGGCGACGGTCGCGTTCGCAGCGGCGTTCTTGCCGGCACGGCGAGCGACGCGTCTCGATCCGGTGGAGACGTTGCGAGCCGAGTGATCGTGGCGGCCAGAGGTCGAAGGCCGATCTCGAAGCGCCCGGTCCTCCGGTCTGCCCGGCGGGCGCTCCGGGGGTGGTGCACGAGGGTGGGAACAGAAACCGCGACCCCGCGGCCGTCTCATCAGTCCGTGTATCGTGGATCAGGGCCGGCGGCGCGGCAACCGTTGACTTCCTTTCACCCGTGTACTGCCGGCACTGCGCCGCTCGCATCCATGGCGGGGAGTGGGCGCCGTTGCTGTGTCGTGCTTGCAGCGAGAGCTTTCCGCAGCACGATGCCGCAGTTGCGGTGCCGCTGCCGGTCGAACGGGCCTGGGCACTGGCGCTCTTCCAGGGGCCGGCGCGGCGGTTGCTGATCGATCTGAAGTACGCGGGGGTATTGCGCGCCGGAGTGATGATCGGGACACGG
>JASFRZ010000003.1:0-35325 GCA_050114655.1 Acidobacteriota bacterium | reverse complement strand
GAGGAGCCGGGCGACGGCAATGGAGACATGAGCGGCGGCGAAGCTGCCGCGGACTCCGACGAGCCCGAACCCGCCGACGTCGACGTCTGGCACGCCCGCGACGAGCGCATCATCCCGATGCAGAAGCTGCAGGAGCAGCGCGACCGCCGCAAGAACTACCTGACGGTGTGGCACATCGACGACGACCGCGTCGTACGCCTCGGCAGCGACTATGACGAGGACATCGAGCTGCTCGCCGGCCAGCGCTACGCCACCGAGACCGACCGCAAGCCGTACCTGGTCGACGGCATGTTCGGCCGGCGCTGGTACGACATCGACCTGATCGACGTGGACACCGGCGAGCGCACCCGGGTGGTCGACCGCGTGCGCTACTTCTCCGGCGGCTCCGCCACCGGCAAGTACCTGCTGTACTTCAAGGACGATCAGCACTTCGCCTACGACGTCGCGACCGGCCGGCACGTCGACCTGACCTCGAAGCTGCCGACCTCGTTCGTCGACGATGACTACGACTATCCGGTGGAGCAGAAGCCCTCGTGGGGCGTCGCCGGCTGGGCGGAAGGCGACGTGGCGGTGCTGCTGTACGACCGCTACGACATCTGGAGCGTGCGGCCCGACGGCAGCGCCGCGGTGCGCATCACCGACGGCGCGGACGACGACATCCGCTACCGCTACGTGCGCCTCGACAGCGCGCCGTTTTCGTTCGGCGGCCCGCCGCCCACCATCGACCTCGATGAGCCCCTGACGCTGAGCATGTACGGTCAGTGGACCAAGAAGTCGGGCTACGCGCGGGTCGCGGCGCCCGGTGAGACCCCGCAGCCGCTGGTGTTCCTCGACAAGAGCGTCGGCCGGTTGAGCAAAGCATCCGACGCCGACGTGTACGCCTACACCGTGCAGGACTTCAACGACTCCCCCGACTACTTCGTCGGCGCCGAGCTCGCCGACGCGCCACAGGTCACCCACACGAACCCCTTCCAGACCGACTTCGCCTGGGGCCACTCCGAGCTGATCGACTACTCCTGCGAGTTCGGCCCGCGCGTGCAGGGGGCGCTGTACTACCCGGCGAACTACCTGGCGGGGCGCAGCTACCCGATGATCACCTACGTGTACGAGATGCTGTCGCAGGGGGTTCACAGCTACTCGGTGCCGTCCGAGCGCAGCTCCTACAACCCGGCGGTGTGGACGAGCCAGGGGTACTTCGTGCTCGAGCCCGACATCGTCTACCGCGGCCGCATGCCGGGCACCTCGGCGGTCGAGTGCATCCGCCCGGCGGTCAAGACGGTCACCGACACCGGCATGGTCGACGCCGCGCGCGTCGGCCTGGTGGGCCATTCGTGGGGCGGCTACGAGGCCGCCTACGTGCCCACCAAGACCGACATCTTCGCCGCCGCCGTCTCCGGCGCCGCGCTGACCAACTTCTTCTCGATGTTCGGCACCATCCACTGGAACCAGGGGCTGCCCGAGTCGAGCCACTTCGAGACCGGCCAGGCGCGCATGGACGTGCCCTACTGGGATGACATGGAGGCCTACGTGCGCGAGTCCCCGGTGATGGGCATCCCCGACCTCGAGACCCCCATGCTGATGGCCTTCGGCGACTCCGACGGCACGGTCGACTGGCACCAGGGCGTCGAGATGTACAACTACGCCCGCCGCGCCGGCAAGCAGTTCGTCATGCTGGTGTACGCCGGCGAGAACCACAGCAACCGGCAGGAGAAGAACCAGATCGACTACCACCACCGCGTGCTCGACTGGTTCGGCCACTATCTCAAGGGCGAGCCTGCAAAGCCGTGGATCACCGAGGGGGTGTCGGTGATCGAGCGCAACGACGAGCTCGCCAGGATCAAGGGCGGCGGAGGGCGCTGAGCGCGGGGGGTGGGATACCGCAGCATCCCAGACGCCGTGCCGTCCAACACGTCCGCGCCTCTCAGCGTCGGCGCTACGGACGCGGCGGCGACGTCAGGCGAACAGGTCGGTGAGCGCGTCGGTCGCCTGCGACACCGCTTGTAGCTGAGTGGGCGGCAATGCGGCGAGGAGGTCGACCAGGCGCCGGATGCGGCGCTGGCGCGCCTCGTTCAGGAGCTTGTCGCCCGCCCGCGTGGCGGCGATCAGAATGCCCCGTCCGTCCTCGGGATCGGGTCGTCGCTCGAGAAGACCCTCCTGTTCGAGGGCCTGGACCAGCCGGGTCATCGTCGGCGGCGTGACCTGCTCGGCCGCCGCCAGGTTGCCCAGGGACAGCGGCCCGCCGAACACGACCACCGACAGAGCGGACAGGCGTGCCGGGGAGAGCCCACTCTTTTTGTCCTCGACCCGCACACGGCGCAGCAGATGAATCGCCACCGAGTGCAGTCGGTCGGCTGCGGCTTCGAGATCCTTCTCTTTCATTGCATCGGCCACTTCGCGGGGTTGGTGCGGCATTGCCCTCATCCGGTCCCGGTGCCCGCCCATGCGAGGGGGCCGGCTCGGTAGTGGTTGCAACGTGGGCGTCTCTTGACTATAGTTCGTTAGCCTAACTAATTAAATGCAGCGCTGCAACCACGTCACCCGGCCGCACGCGGCCGACGAAAAGGAGGCCGACAATGGCGCAACAGGAACTGACCGATGCCGTCGAGCAGGGCGATTCGGAATCGGTGTCGCGCCTGCTCGACACCTCTCCCGGGCTCGCCACGCAACGCGACGAACAGGGGGTCTCCTGGATCCTCCACGCCCTCTACCACCGTCAACCGGCAATTGCCGAGCTGATCGCGTCGCATCGCGACGACCTCGACCTGCACGAAGCCGCCGCCCTCGGCCGGCTCGAGCACGCCGAGCGCGTGCTTGCGGCGCAGCCGGACGCCATCGCGGCACGCAGCCCCGACGGCTTCACTCCCCTGCACTACGCCGCCTTTTTCGGCCGTCCCGACATGGTCGCGCTGCTGACCGATCTCGGCGCGGACGTAAACGCTGTGGCCGACAACCCGACGCGCGTGTGCCCGCTCCACAGCGCGGCGGCTTGCGCCGACGTCGAGAGCTGCCGCCGGCTGCTGGCCGCCGGTGCGAACCCGGATGCGCAGCAACAGGCCGGCTACACCGCGCTCATGTCAGCCGCCCTGCACGGCAATCGCGAGCTCGCTGACACGCTGCTCGCCGCCGGCGCCGCCACCGGCATCGCCACCGACGACGGACGGACGGCGGCCGACTTCGCGCGCGAGGGAGAGCACGACGAGCTGGCTCAGCTGCTCGCCGCCACGGCGTAGACCGAGGCGTCCAGGCGTGGCTGATTCAGTGGGCACCCACAGGCGCACCCGGGTAGCCCTCGGCCACACCCGCCGCTGCGAGCTCGGCAAACCACGGCTGAGCATCCAGGCGCGACGCGTCTCCCATCAGCCAGCGCCGAAGATGGAACAGCACCAGGCGACTCAGTGCACGGTACGTCGGCACGGCAGCGTCTCCGGCGCGCGACCAGGGCTGGACTGCACTGATGTCGAACACGCCGGGCAGTAGACCCTCGATAGCATTGAAGTTGCCGTGGTCGGCCCGCGCGAAGGTGAAAAAGAACGCCTCCTTCGTCAGTTCGGCCAGCCCACGCCGTACCATCGCGGTGGCCTCAGGGTCGCGGGCTTCCCTCAAGATCGCGACGTTGGCGTCAAGCGCGCTGGGCTCGAGAACCCGCCGTCGATCCGGTTCATACACCCAGCCATCGAACAGATTCGAGCTCACACCGATGATCGCGGCGACGCGCGGGTCACGCTCGCGCAACCGGATCGCGGACTCGCCACCGTACGACCAGGACAGAACGGCGTAGCGCTCCACGTCAATGGCCTCCTCGTTTTCCAGACGGGAGAGCCCCTCGGCAAGGTCGGACACCTGGTGTTCGAGGAGCTGCCCGCGCTCCGCCTGCGGCGTTTCCCAAGGCGCCGCCGAAATGCTGCTGCTTCGCTGTACCGCCGCGACGATGAACCCGTGGCTGGCGATGAGCTCCGACAACGCGAACTGGTACAGCACCACGTCTCGGCGCGCCGACCACACGACAACCGGGAAGACTCGCGAAACATCGCGCGGAGCACCCCTGGTGGCCCAAGTCGGCTCGGCGGCGATCTCCGCGAAGACCTCCGGTGACGCGTCGGTGTCCGCGCCGGAGATGAGCTGGGTCAGCGCTGCGACACTGCGTGAGGATTGGCCGTCGCCCGCCCCTGTTTGCCGGTCGTCGTCGCCATCATCGATGCCTGCCTGCTCCACATAGTCAGCGACCGCCATTGGAGCGCCGAGCGCCCGTGCCGGGTACCAGAGGACGACGTCGATCGGTGACGACGTCGCGCCATCGTCGAAGCGCAACACCTCGACACCGACTGTGAAGGAGCCCGCCGGCAGCTCCTCGCGAAGACGAGAACGGGAGTTGCCGGCACCGCGGTTCTGAGCCGAAACCACCGAGGCGATGCCGCAGGCCGACAGCACAACCACCAGCGCGAACAAGGCCGGGAAGCGACCGCCACGCGTCGACATGGTCTGTCCTCTCATGCGCCGGCCGACATTCAGAGGCTGAGGTCCGCGGTCGGCAGAAATCGCGGCGGGCGCCGCGCCATGGTGGCCTGCTCGAAGGCGTAGGCGATGCGGATCAGCACCGCCTCGCTCCAGGCGCGGCCGAAGAACGAGATGTTGACCGGCAGGCCGAAGACGTAGCCCATCGGCACCGTGATGTCCGGATAGCCGGCGATCGCCGCGGGCGACGAGCTGCCGCCGATGTAGTGGTCGCCGGTGACCAGATCGGTGGGCCACGGCGGGCCGTCGGTCGGCGCGACGATGGCGTCGAGGCGCTCGCGGTCCATCAGTGCGTCGATGCCCTCACCGCGCGACAGGCGGGTGGCGGTAGCGAGCGCGTCGCGGTACTCCGGGCTTGTCAGCGGCCCTTTTTCCTGTGCCTCCTCGAAGATCTCCTGGCGGAAGTACGGCATCTCGACAGCGGCGTTCTGCTCGTTGAAGGCGATCGCCTCCTCGAGCGAGTGCACCGGCGCGGTCGGGCCGAGCGCACCGAGGTAAGCATTGAGGTCTGCCTTGAACTCGTACAGCAGCACCTGGTACGAGGCGTCGCCGGCATCGCCGAGGCGTAATTCGACCGGATCGACGACCTCGGCGCCCTGCCGCCGCATCGCGTCGATCGCCTCCTCCATCAGCGCGTCGACGCGCTCGTGAAAGCCGAAGAAGTTGCGCGCCACGCCGATACGCGCGCCGCGCAGGCCGTCGGCATCGAGAAACTGTGTGTAGTCGTTCTGCGCGCGGCCCTCGCTGGCGCTGGTCGCGTCGTCGCGCGGATCCACGCCGGTGAGCGCGCCGAGCACCGCCGCGGCGTCGGCGACCGTGCGGGTCATCGGACCGGCGGTATCCTGCGTGTGCGAGATCGGGATGATGCCGGCGCGGCTCACCAGCCCGACGGTGGGCTTGATGCCGACCAATGAATTGGCGTTTGCCGGGCAGACGATCGAGCCGTTGGTCTCGGTGCCGATAGCTGCGGCGCAGAAGTTGGCCGACGCCGCCACCCCCGATCCCGAGCTCGATCCGCACGGGTTGCGATCGAGCGCGTAGGGATTGTTTGTCTGGCCGCCGCGACCGCTCCAGCCGCTCGACGAGCGCTCCGAGCGGAAGTTGGCCCATTCGCTCAGGTTGGCCTTGCCGAGGATCACCGCGCCGGCTTCGCGCAGCTTGGCGGCGACGGTGGAGTCCTGTGCTGCGATCGATCCGGCCAGCGCCATCGAGCCGGCGGTGGTCTGCATACGGTCGGCGGTGTCAATGTTGTCCTTGATCACCACCGGGATGCCGTGCAGTGGCCCGCGCACGTTGCCCGCGTCGCGCTCCTCGTCGAGCTGCGCGGCGATCGCCGGCGCGTCGGGGTTGAGCTCGATCATCGCGTTGACCGCTGGCCCTTGCTTGTCGAGCGCGTCGATGCGCCCGAGGTACAGATCGGTGATCGCCACCGCGCTCAGCTCTCCCGACGCCATGCGCTCCTGCAGGTCGGAGATCGTCGCCTCTTCGAGCTCGAACATCGTCTGGGGGGCCCTGGCGCCCGCTGGGCCCGCTGCGCCCGCTTCGCCCGTGCTTGCGGCACCCCCCTCCTCCCCCGCCGTCGTGCAGCCGGCCACTGCGACGCCGGTAACCAGAAAACCGGCTTCCAGGAACTCTCTGCGCTTCATGGTCATCTCTCCTGCCTGCGTCGGTGATCTGCGATGCAGACAATGATCCTCCTCTCCCGGGGACCCGTCCAGGAGCGGCGCCGATCACCCAGCCCGATTCACCGTCGGCTTGTCATGTTGCGGTCATCCGCCGTCCCTACAGTGAGCGAGTGGCGCTGCGCGCGGTGCGGGGCGTAACGGACTCACAAGGGAGAATGACGATGATCACGTCGAGGTTCATACGATTGGCCGCGGTGCTCGCCTGTACCCTGTTGTTCGCGGGTGCCTGCTCCGCACAGGAATGGGACGGCAAGGTCGTCGAGGAACAGGACGGGCTCTTCAACGAGGCCACCGTCACGGCAAACACGGCGATTGAAAAGGCCCGGGCCGCGATCCCCGAGGCGACGATCCTGTCGGCCGAGCTCGAGCGCGAGGACGGCGCTCTCATCTACACGTTCGACATGAAGTTGGAAGGGCGCGAAGGAATCGAGGAGGTCCACATCGACGCCTTCACCGGAGAGGTTCTCGCCAGGGAGCAAGAGGAAGAAGGAGAGGAGCAGGAGCAGGCCGAACAGGTCAGCGACGAAGGCCACTCCCGCGAGGTGAGCGAAGCTGCGGAGGAGGCCGAGGAGCGGGAAGAGGCAGAGTCGCCCGGAACAGTGGCGTCGTGGGACAGGAAGGTCGTGGAGGAGGAGTCCGGGCTCCTCGCCAAGGCGAGCGTCGGGGTGCCGGCCGCGGCGGAGGCCGCCCTCGCCGCGGTGCCGGGAGGAGAGATCATCGCCGCCGAGATCGAAAACGAGGATAATGAGTTCATCTACTCGCTCGACATCCGTGTCGCGGGCGAGGAAGGCGTTGAAGAGGTCCACGTCGACGCCATGACCGGTGCCGTCGTCTCCATCGAGCACGAGAGATGACGGCAATACGACGGTCTCCTCGCAGGTCATGCTGAACTTCCACCCGGGACTCGCTCAGCAGAGGACGGCGCAGCTTGCGCGTACTCATCGTAGAAGACGATCGCGAGGTAGCGGATCTGCTCGTGCGGACGATACGCGACGCAACGTGGGCGCCCGAGGTAGCGCGCTCCGGCGAGGATGCGATCGCGGCACTGGCTGCGGGCTCTTACGACCTCGTCGTTCTCGACATCGGCCTGCCCGACATCGACGGCGTGGAGGTCTGCCGACGCTGGCGGCGCGCAGGGGAAGTGGTGCCCATTCTGATGCTCACCGCGCGCGATGGGCTCGGCGACCGCGTCGTCGGACTCGATGCGGGGGCCGACGACTACCTGCCGAAACCGTTTGCCGTACCGGAGCTGATGGCGCGGCTGCGCGCGCTGGCGAGGCGATCGTCTGCGACCACCGAGCCCGAGCTGAAGGTCGAAGACCTCATGCTCGATCCGGCCACGCACGCCGTCGCACGCGCCGGGGACTCAATCCATCTCACCCGGCTCGAGTTCGCCCTGCTCGAGTTTCTCATGCGGCATCCCGGCTGGGTCTTTACCCGCGACCAGATCATGGAGCACGTCTGGGAAGATCCCTACGCCCCGGTCGCCAACGTGGTCGACGTGCTGGTCGGGCGACTGCGGCGCAAGATCGACAGCCAGGAACGGAAGCCGCTGATCCACACGATCAGGGGCGTCGGGTACACGGTTTCCGAGCAGCCGCCGTAAGGACGGCCCCGGGTACCGTGACGAGGAGACTCTCGAGATGGCCGTGAGCCGTCTTCGCATCCGTATGGCGGTGTGGTTCGGTACCGCCTTGCTGATCGGCCTGACGGCCCTGGACACCGGTCTGTATGTATACTTGCGGCACAATGCCGATGCCGGGTTCACCTCCGATCTGCGACAAGACGCACTGGAGGTCGCCGGGGCAATCGGAACCGAGATCGAAGAAGGTGGTGGCGCACCGCTTGCCGAGATGGCTTCCGAGGTTCTCGGCGAGTGGCCCCGCAGCGATCTCGCCTACGCGGTTCTCGACTCGGCAGGCCGTCGCATCGCCTGGCGCGGAAGCGATTCCATGTCGCGGGCGTTCGACTCCCTCCTGCAAGCGCTCCCGAGTGGTGCTTCCGTCGGTGTGCTCGACGACGAGGCACTCGGCGTTCGCTTCGCTCGTGTCGCTTCGACGACAGGCACAGGGTTTTCCGTCGCCGCCGGCGCTTCGACGAGATCCTTGGTGGAGAAAAACCGTGTCCTCGGCGGCTGGCTGTTCGCCAGCCTCCCGGTCCTGGTTCTGTTCTCCATGATCACTGGCTACGTCTTCAGTCGAAGGGCTTTGCAGCCCCTGCACGAGGTCGCCGCGGCTATCGGCGGCATCGGTCCGTCCGATCTCGCCGCGCGCCTGCCGGTTCGCCGGCCGGTCGACGAGATCGGACAGCTCACTACCCGCTTCAACGAGCTGCTTTCGCGTCTGGAAACGGCGCAGGGAAACAGCCGCCGCTTTCTCGCCGAGGTAGCTCATCAGATCAAGACGCCGCTCACGCTCGTGAAGGGCGAAGCTTCGCTCCTCCTCGACCGTTCGCCGAAGAGCCAGGACTACGAGACGGCGCTGCGACGGATCGGGCGCGCCGCCGACCAGATCGACTATCGCGTGCGCGACTTGTTGCTCCTCGCCGAGGCGCGAATCGGGAGCGCGCCGGCAGTCCGTGACACCATCGAACTCGACACCCTCGCCGTCGAATGCGCCGAGCTGATGAGCGGCCGCGCCCATGAGGAAGGCTACGAGCTCAGGCTCGCGCGCGTCGATCCGGTAGAAGCTTGCGGCAACGCCCAGCTGCTGCGCGAAGCGTTGGTCGAGCTTCTCGAGAATGCCGTACGGCACGGTGCGCAACGCACAACGATCGAGATCTCGGCATACCTCCAGGGAAACGTCGCCAACCTCGCCGTGTCGAGCGCCGGCCTTCCGTTCGCGTCACCCTCGATCCCGGGCCACGCCGATCCCGCCGGCACGCCGGAAGCAGTCCGCGAGCAGGGCCTGGGGCTGTCGATCGTGGGCTGGATCGCGCGCGTGCACGATGGTGAAGTCGTTCACCGTCACGTCGGTGATCGCAACGTGGTCGGTCTGCGCTGGCCGAAAGCACCGCGCGGAGAACCAGGACGTTGATGCGCTCGAGCGAGTCGCCGCGAAGCAGGTTTTTGACCCGCCGGCATCCGGTGATTGTCGTCGCGCTGCTGGTGGCGAGACTCGCGGGCGGCTGCGCCCACTACACGCCCAAGCCGGTCAGCGCCGAACAAACGCTCGACGATTTCGCGGCACGGCGTCTCGATGCTCCGCAGCTCAGCGAGTTCCTGCGCGACGACGCCGGCATCGAAAGCTGGCCGCCGGCACACTGGGACTTCGACGCCCTCACCCTGGCGGCGCTCTACTACAGCCCGGAGCTCGACGTCGCGCGCGCACACTGGGCCGTGGCGCAGGCGGGGATGATCACCGCCGGCATGCGGCCGAACCCGACGGCCGGCATCGGCAGCGGCTATAACGCGACGACGGTCGGCATCAATCCGTGGATACCCGAAGCCGTGCTCGACCTGACCATCGAGACGGCCGGCAAGCGCGATATCCGATCCGCGCAGAGCAGCCATATCGCGGAGGCCGCGCGCCTCGAGGTGCTGGCGGCCGCCTGGCGGGCGCGCAGCCGACTGCGCGCCGCCTACGTCACCTTGTTCGTGGCGCAGAGGAAAGAAGAGAATCTCGCGCAGCAGCGGGACTTGCGCAGCGAGAGCGTGCGCTTGCTGGAGTTGCAGCTCGCGGCCGGAGAGATCTCGCCCAACGAGCTTACCCAGGCGCGCATCGCCCTCAACGACACCCGCCTCGCCGCGCTCGACGCAGCGTCGCAGGTGCGCCAGGCGCGCATCGCGCTCGCCGGCGCGCTCGGCGTGCCCGTCGCCGCCCTCGACGACATCGATCTCACGCTCACCGACATGGAGCAGCTCGAGCGCACTCTGCCCGACGCCGAGATGCGCCGCCGCGCGCTGGTCAACCGCACCGACATCCTCGCGGCGCTGGCCGACTACGGCGCCAGCGAGGCGGCGCTGCAGCTCGAAGTCGCAAAGCAGTACCCCGACGTCCATCTTCTACCCGGCTTCCAGTACGACCAGGTGGCCGCAAAGTGGACACTCGGCGTCGGCTTCACCCTGCCGATCTTCAACAAAAACGAGGGGCCGATCGCCGAAGCCGAGGCGGCGCGGGAGGAAGCGGCTGCGCGAATGCTCGCCGCGCAGGCAAGCGTCTTCAACGATATCGACGCGGCGATGGCTGCCTACCAGGCGGCGACGGAAAAGAGCGGCGCTTCCGAGGAGCTGCTCGCTCAACTTCGGGAGCAGGAGGCGCTGTCATCGACCGCCTATCGACTCGGCGAGGTCTCCCGTCTCGCCCTGCTGAGCGCGCAACTCGAGCTGGCCACCGGAGAGCTGGCGCGGCTGGAAACCCTGGGGCAGGCGCAGCAGGCTGCCGGGGAGCTGGAGAACGCCATTCAGAGCCCGCTCGATCTGCCGAGCTGGGTGCTCGAGGGGAGGTAATCCGATGTCGACCAAGAACGCTCTGACGGCACTGGCGATCCTGGCGATCGCGGTCGTCCTCTACCTCTTCGTCGCGCCGATGCTGCGCCCCGAAGCCACGGTGGAAGAGGAGACACCCACCGACGTGGCGGTACACGTCGCGACCGTCTCCCGCGCCACGCTGCACCGCTACGTCACCGCCTTCGGCAACGTGGCGCCCGAGCCGCAAAGCGCCGAGCGTCCTCCCGCCAACGTCACCATCGGGGCTCCGGTCGGCGGGCTGCTGGTGAGCATCGACTGCGTCGAGGGAAGCAGGGTAGAGCGTGGCGACACGCTCTTCCGGCTCGACGACCGGGTGGCGGAGGTGGATCTACAGACGGCGCGCGCGCAGCTCGAGTTCGCGGAAAAGACGTACGCCCGCCAGCAGGAGCTGATCGCCGCCGACGGCACCTCGCAGCGCGCCTTCCAGGAGGCCGAGGCGGCGCGCAACGCGGCGCGCAACGCAGTCGCCGCCGCCGAGACCCAGCTCGCCCTCCTGCAGATCACCGCGCCGATTGCGGGCACCGTGGTGCGTATCGATGCCGCGCTCGGGCAGACCATCGAGGCAAACACGGTCCTTGCCGAGCTCGTCGCACTCGATCGCCTGGTGGTATCGGCGGGGGTGCCGAGCGCCGAGGCCGCCGGCCTGACGCTGGGTATGCCGGTCGAGATCGCCACCGCAGGTTCCAGCGCCGCGTCGGCGGGCACCACCGAGCCGTCCGCTATTCCGAGCCGCCTCACGTTCATCGCCAACGACGTCGATCGGCGCAGCGACACCGTGATGGTCCGCGCCGTCGTGCCGCCGGGCTCGACGCTGAAGCCGGGAGAGTTCCTCCGCATCCGCATCCTCGCCGAGGAGCGCGCCGACCGTCTGGTGGTTCCGGAGGCGAGCCTGGTGACCAGCGCCGACGAAGGTGAGTGGATCGTCGTCGTCGAGGGGGACCAGGCCCATCGCCAGCCGGTCACCAGCGGCCTGCGCGAAGGCGGCCTGGTCGAGGTCACCGGTGATGGTCTGCGCGAGGGCATGACCATCGTCACCGAGGATGCCTACAGCCTGCCGCCCGAGACCAGGGTCCACATAGTGGAGCGCTGACGTGCTGGGACGACTCGCGATCGATTACTCGCTGCCGGTGGTCTTCATCAGCGTCGCGCTGTGTCTCGCCGGCGTCGTCGCCGCCGGCACGGTCTCCTCGTCGGTGTTTCCGCAGACCGACTTCCCGCGCGTCGTGATCCTCGCCGACAACGGCGTCATGCCAGGCGACGAGATGATGGCCACCATCACGCGGCCGATCGAGGAGTCGATGAAGGACATCCCCGGCGTCGTCACGGTGCGCTCCGCCACCGGCCGCGGCGCCGCGGAGATCAACGTCTTCTTCACCTGGCAGGTCGACATGGTGCGCTCCGAGCTGTACGTGCTGAGCCGGCTCGCCGAGATCCGCGGCACCCTGCCGGAGACCACGGAGACGACCGTCTTCCGGCTCACCTTCTCCGCGTTCCCGATCGTGGGGGTCAGCCTGACCAGCGCGACGCGCGACATCACCGAGCTGTGGGAGGAGGCCCGCTACGACCTCAAGCTGCGCTTCCTGCGCATACCCGGCGTCGCGCGCGTCGATCTGGTCGGCGGGCGCCGACCCGAGTATCACGTCGTCGTCGACCCCATACGGCTGAGCGCCGCGGGCCTGGCGCTCGCCGACGTCACCGCGGCGCTGCGGGAGAATAACGCCATCAGCTCGGCCGGCATGGACGAGGAGAACCACACACTCTATTTGACGGTGGTCGACGGCAGGTTGCGCACTCCTGCCGACATCGAGGAGTTCATCGTCACCTCGTTGGACGGTCACCCGGTACGCATCAAGGACTTCGCGCACGTCGAGCGCGGCCCCGAGCCGGTTTTCAATATCGTCACTGCGGACGGGCAAGATGCGGTTCTGCTCAACGTCCGCAGCCAGCCCGACGGCAGCACGCTCGCCATCGCCGCCGCGCTCAAGGAGCAGATCAGCGCGCTCCGCCAGGAGCTTCCGCCCGACATGAAGCTGGCATTCTTCTACGACCAGTCGGAGATCGTCCGCGACTCGGTGGCCAGCGTGTGGGAGGCGATCCTCTTCGGTCTGCTGCTGTCGGTGTTCATCCTGTTCTTCTTTCTGAAGAACTGGAGCACCACGCTGGTAGCCACGACCGTCATTCCGGTAACCGTGCTGATTACGCTGGTAACGATGGAGCTCGCCGGCCTGACCTTCAATCTGATGACCCTGGGCGGCATCGCCGCGGCCATCGGCCTGGTCATCGACGATGCCATCGTCGTGGTCGAGGCGATCTACACCAAGCGTCTCGGCGGCGAGAGCCGGCACCAGGCGGTGATGAACGGCATCAACGAGATCTTCCGCCCGCTGGTCGGCTCGACACTGACGCCGGTCGTCGTGTTCCTTCCGCTGACCTTCCTGGAGGGAATTACCGGCGTCTTCTTCCGCGCCCTGGCGATGACCATGGTGGTGTCGCTGCTCACCTCACTGCTGCTGGCGGTGACGCTCACCCCCGCGCTCGCCGCGTGGCTGATCCGCGGGGCACCGGAAGCGGGGAAGGGAGAACCGAGCGAGCCGGCAGAGCAGGCGTGGGAGGAGCACGACGTGCAGGGCGGTTTCGTGCTGCGCCGCCTCATCGATCTCTATGAGCGCGCGGTGCGACCGGCGCTACGCCACTCCTGGTTGACGCTGGGAGTCTGCGCACTGATCGTGCTCGCCGGCATCCTGCTGTACGGCCGACTCGACAGCGAGTTTCTGCCGCCGATGGACGAGGGCGGCTTCGTGATCGATTACTTCACGCCGCCCGGCACCAGCCTGGAAGAAACCAACCGCCAGCTGCTGCAGGCGGAAGAGATTCTGCGCTCGATCCCCGAGCTGGAGAGCTACTCGCGGCGCACCGGCGCCCGCCTCGCGCTGGCCATTGCCGAGCCCAACACCGGCGATTTCCTGGTCAAGCTGCGGCGCGGCCGCAGTCGCACCACCGACGAGGTGATCAGCGAGCTGCGTGCGCGCTTCAACAGCGAGCTGCCGGGCCTGACCTGGGAGTTTCCGGGCATCCTCGGCGACCTCATCGGCGACCTCATGTGGGCCCCACAGCCGATCGAGATCAAGCTGTTTTCGAACGACCAGGAGTGGCTCAAGCAGAAGGCGCCGGAAGTGGCGCAGCGCATCGAGCAGATTCCCGGCGTTGTCGACGTCTTCGACGGGCTGGTATACACGGGGCCGACGATCAGCCTGCGGCCGCGCTCCGTCGATGCACGCCGCTTCGGCCTGCAGACGAGCGACATCGCCGCGGCGGCCAACGCCGCCATGCTCGGCGAAAAGGCGTCCTCGGTGCTCGAGGGCGACCGCATCGTCGATATCCGGGTCAAGGCTGACCCGGGTGTCACCGAACGTATCGCCAACCTGCTGAACCTGCCGCTGCGCATCCCCGATGGCTCGTTGATCAAGCTCTCCCAGGTGGTCGACGTGGTCATGGAACCCGGGCAACTCGAGCTGCGTCGCGAGGACGCGCGACAGGACGTTGCGGTCACCGCACGCCTCGAAGGACGCGACATGGGCAGCGCGATCGCCGAGATCCGCGGCGTGCTCGATCAGGACAGCTCGATCCCACCCGGGACCATCGAGTACGGCGGCCTGTACGAACAGCAACAGGCATCCTTCCGCAACCTGGTGCTGGTACTGGTGATGGCGGTGATCCTGGTGTTCACCGTGCTGTTGCTGGACTTCGGCACCTTCTACGAGCCGATCGCCATCGTCTTCGGCGCAGTGCTGGCGATGTTCGGCACCGTCCTGGCGCTGTGGCTCACCGGCACATCGTTCAACGTGGTGTCGTTTCTCGGCGCCATCATCGGCATCGGCATCGTCGCCAAGAACGGCATTCTCATGCTCGACTACGTCAGACATCTGCGCGCCGAAGGCTACGACCTCATCGAGTCACTGGTGGGATCCGGGCGCCGGCGCCTGCGCCCGGTGCTGATGACCTCCCTGGCGGCAGCCCTCGGCATGCTGCCGCTGGCCTGGGGAATCGGCTCCGGCGCCGACATGCTCAAGCCGCTGGCGATCGCGGTGATCGGGGCACTGTGTATCTCGGTGCTGCTGTCACTGGTCGCCACGCCGGTAATGTACTTCGTGCTGGTACGGCAGCGCTGACGCGGCCGCCGGGCACTCCGCTCGCGCCGCGACGGCAGCACCGCTTGCAAGCATCCGCCAAAAGGCATTTCCTATGAAGGGTTGGCCAGTCTGAGCTGGCCGGCGTCCCCATCGTCCTGTCAAACCTCGAAGCAGAGTCCCCGCGGGCGCTGACGCGCCCGGCGCAGATGGAGGAACGCCATGTCCCGCATCGACACCTGGAAGTCCCGCTTGCTCCTGACCGGCACCTGTCTGCTGCTGGCCGTCGCCACGCACCCCTGGCCCGCAATGGGCGCACAGGCGCCGCAGGCGGTCACCGACGTCGACTTCGCCCGCATCAGCCCCGACGACATGCGCACCTGGCTGACTTACCTGGCCTCCGATGAGCTGCAGGGCCGCCAGGTCTTCACCGAGGGCTACGGCCTGGCGTCCCAGTACGTCGCCGATCACCTGAAGGAATGGGGGATCGAGCCGCTCGGTGATGACGGCAACTACTTCCAGCCGGTCAAGCTGCGCGGCTACAAGGTGACGCGCGACTCAGAGATCAACGTGGCGGTGGGCGGCGAATCACGCACCTTTGCCCAGGGCGACCACGTCGAGTTCAGCTTCAACTCCGGCGGCGATCAGGCGCTGACCTTCCACGGCGTGGAGTTCATCGGCAGCAGCGACGAGACGCTCGCCGGACGCGACCTCGCCGGCAAGCTGGTGGTGTGGATGCCGAGCACGCCTCCGGGACAGGGCGGCGGCTTCCGCCGGCGCGGCAACCCGGGCTCGACGGCGATCAACAGCCACGGCGCCGCGGCGGCTATCGGCTTCGTTGCCGCGCCCGCCCCATCGCCGGCGGAGGATTCGCTCGCCGAGGCCGAAACCGCCCTTGGAGAGGCGACGGCAGCCGTCACGCGCGCGCAGCAACAGCTGCGCGGCGGCGGCCGCGGTGGCTTCCGCGGCGGTCGTGGCGGCGCCGCCGCGGTCGAGGCCGACATCACCAGCGTCCAGAACGTGGAGTTGCCGGTACCACCCCAGCTCACCGCCGACGAGACCTTCTTCGAGCTGCTGCTGAGCAACGCACCGACCTCGTTCGCCGATTTGCAGGCGATGGCCGGGCGCGGCGACCCGCTGCCCGCCTTCTCGCTGCCCGACGCCGACGTGACCATCACCATCGACAACACTTTCGAGGTGGTCTCCGAGCGGCTCACCCAGAACGTCGTCGGCATGGTGCGCGGCAGCGACCCGGCGCTTGCCGACACCTACGTGCTGTTCGGCGCCCACCTCGATCACGTCGGCTACAACCAGAACGGCAACGGCCGCGGGCCGACGCCGACCGCCTGCCGGCAGCGCGGCGAGGCGGCGATCGAGGCGCTGACCGCGGCCGGCAAGACGCCGCAGAACCCGGGGCGCGGCTTCGGGGGTGGAGGCGGCGGCCGTGGCGCCGCGGCGAGCGCCCCCGCCCTGCCCTTCGACGAGCGCGATTTCATTTACAACGGCGCCGACGACGACGGCTCGGGCTCGACCGCCCTGCTCGCGGTCGCCAAGGCCTTCGCCACCGGCCCTGAGCCCAAGCGCTCAGTGGTCTTCGTGTGGCACGCCGGCGAGGAGGCCGGCCTGCTGGGATCGCGCTACAACGCCGACTTCCCCGTCGTGCCGCTGGACAAAGTCCAGGCGCAACTCAACATGGACATGGTCGGCCGCGACGACTGCGACGACATCGAAGGCGACTACAGCAACAGCGTCTTCGTCGTCGGCGCCGATCGCATCAGCACCGACCTGCACAACATCATCGTCGAGACCAACGAGACGCTGCCGCAACCGTTGACGCTCGACTACGAGCTCAACGACCCGGCCGATCCGGAGAGCGTGTACACCCGCAGCGACCACTACAGTTACGCCGCCAAGGGCATCCCGATCGCCTTTCTGACCACCGGGCTACACCCCGACTATCACCGCGTCAGCGACGAGGTCGACAAGATCGAGTTCGACAAGATGGCGCGCATCGCCCAGCTCGTCTACCAGACCGGTTTCTCGATCGCCGACACCGATCGCGTGCTGGTGCGCGACAACAAGGGGCCGCGCACCGGCTTCGGCACCAAGGCGGAAATCATCCACTAGCTGGCTCGCCACGACCGAGCCCAGGGAGCGACTGAAGCACTTGACGCACGCGGCCTCACGGCGAGGCGCGAGGGCCTCACCGGCGGGCGGGCGCCTCCATTCCCAGCGCCCGCCACCGCTGTATGACCTCCTCGTACTGCTCGCGGGCGGCTCTGCAGGCCTCGAGCTGGCGTCTCGTCGGGGCGACCTCGGCGTCCTGCATCGACATGGCGGCGCTCATCAGGGCGCTGCTCACGCCGTTGAGGGTCGGTGGGCCCGACGGCGTCCCGCCACGGAAGCCGAAGCCGCGGCCCCCGCGGCCGCCTCCGCGCGGCGCCGGCGCCAGCTCTT
Organism: Acidobacteriota bacterium; assembly: GCA_050114655.1. Taxonomy (GTDB): domain Bacteria; phylum Acidobacteriota; class UBA890; order UBA890; family UBA890; genus JASFRZ01. The sequence continues at coordinate 18,076 of JASFRZ010000003.1, read as the reverse complement.
CGAGCTGATCGCGCAGTGCGGCACCGGCGGGATCGTTGCCCAGTTCGGCGATCCGCGCGCGTGCCTGCTCGTAGGCGGCGTTGGCGGCGACGGCGTCGTCGTACATCTCCCGCGAGAGCGTGGCCAGGCGCTCGAGGTCAGCGGCGGGCGTCTCCACGCGCGGATCGAGGCGCAACGACAGCGGCTGGGTGAAGCTCTGGCCGTTGACGGTGAGGCGCACGGTGTACTCACCCGGCGCCGCCCACGGCGCGTTCACCTGCGGGTAGCTGTGGCCGGGCACTGCGCCGCGGCTGCTCGCCGCGCGCGGCTCCTCACCGAGGGGCTCGTAGTGCAGGTCCCAGGAAAAGCGATGCATGCCGGCGCGTGTAGACAGCACCATCTGCGGCGCCGGCCAGTACAGCGGCACGTTGCAGTTGGGCGCGCCGGGGTCTTCGCGGCAGATCGCGTCGTACCCCTCGAGATCGAGCGCCGGATCGGGCTCGAGCACCGGGTCGTCGCTGGAGTAGTTGCGGATCACCGTGCCGTCGGCGTCGAGCACCTCGAGCGTGATCGGCCCGCTCGCGTCGCGCGGCAACCAGTAGTCGATCAGCCCGCCGGGCGGCGGGTTCTCGCCGTGCGGCAGTTCCGGGGTCCACTCGGTCGGATCGTTCATGCCGAAACGCACCCGCACCGCCGTGGCGGGCTCGAATAACCAGGCGACGGACGCCGCCTGCGCCTCCGCCATCTGGCGGAACGGGGTGATGTCGTCGAGGATCCAGAAGCCGCGGCCGTGGGTGCCGGCGACCAGATCGGAGCACAGGCAGGTGTCGTCGTCCTTGACCTGGATGTCACGCACCGAGACGGCCGGCATGTCGAGGCGCAGCGAGTGCCAGTGATCGCCGTCGTCGAACGACACCCACACCTGGGTCTCGGTGGCGGCGAACAGCAGGCCGGGCTTGCGCGGATCCTCGCGGATCGAGTTGGCCACCGCGCCGGGGGCGATCCCTGTGTTGATCTCCGTCCACGTCGCGCCGCCGTCGTGCGTGCGCCAGAAGTGCGGGTTCATGTCATCGATGCGCATGGTGTTGGCGGCGGCGTAGGCGGTGCCGTCATCGAAGTGGCCGGCCTCGATGTTGAAGATGCGCGTCCACGGCTCGATCTGCGGCGGCGTCACGTCTTGCCAGCTCGCGCCGCCGTCCATGGTCACCTGGATGTTGCCGTCGTCGGTGCCGGCCCACAGGATGTCGACGTCGCGGGGCGAGGGCGACAGCGCGGTGATGGTCCCCTGCGGCGACACATCGACGCTGTCGCCGTACTTTCCGGCGGTGGCCGGCACCTGCCAGCTCTGGCGCGACAGGTCGGGGCTGATGCGGCTCCAGGTGTAACCGCGATCGGTCGTCTTCCATACCGCGTTGGAGGTGTAGAACAGCAGGTCCGGATCGACCGGCGACCACTGCAGCGGCATGGTGCGCACGTTGCGGTTGTACGGGCCGCCGCGCGGTCCCATGTCGGGGCCGACGTTGTAGTTCTGCCCCGTGCGGCGGTTGTACACCGACACGTCGGAGCGCGAGCTGCCGTAGACCATGTCCGGGTCGCGCGGATCGGGCGCGGCGATGCCGTACTCCTGGATCTGCACCGGGTGCCAGTCGTGGAAGGTGATCATGCCGTCGTCGGAACGGCTCTTGACGCACGCCGACCCGGAGTCCTGCTGGCCGCCGCACAGGCGGTAGGGAAAGTCGTTGTCGGCGGTGACGTGGTACATGGCCGCGGTCGGCTGCGTGTACCAGTTGCTCCACGACTCACCGCGGTTGGCGGAGATCACCGCGCCCTGGTCGGACACCGCCAGGATGATCTTGTTGTCGTTCGGATTGATCCAGATCTTCTGGTAGTCGTCGCCGCCGTAGGCGCCGCGCACCGCCGACCAGTGCACGCCACCGTCGTCGCTGCGCCACATCACCACGGTGGCGCTGTACAGCACGTCGGGGTCGGTCGGATCGACCGCGATGGTGGGCAGGTCGCCGCCGCCGATGCGCCGCAGCGGACGGGTGTCGACGTGCGCCGTGGGCTCCGGCATCGGGCCGGCGGGCACGTCGACCGCGATCCAGTGCTCGCCGGCGTCGTCAGAGCGGTACAGCCCGACGGTCCCGGTGGTGCCGCCGTCCCGGCCCGGGCCCTCGCCGGGTTCCGGCCGGCGCGTGCCGGCGACCATGGCGTACAGGATGCGCGGGTTCGAGGGCGCCGCCGCCAGGTTGGCCTCGATGACGCTCGGCAGCCCCTCGGTCAGCGGCCGCCACGTCGTGCCGCCGTCGGTGGACTTGAAGATGCCGTTGCCCGAGCCGCCGAACTCGCCGCTCTCGCGGAAGCTCTGCTGCTGCTGCCACAGCGTCGCGTACACCGTGTTCGGGTCGGAGGGATCGAGCAGCAGGTCGTTGCCGCTGGTGTACTCGTCGCGGTACAGCACCTTCTCGAAGGTGGCGCCGCCGTCGGTCGAGCGGAAGATGCCGCGCTCCTCGTTGGGGCCGTACGGGTGGCCGAGCGCCCCGACGAACAGTCGGTCGGGGTCGTTCGGATCGACGACGATGTCGGCGATCATCTGGCTGTCGCGCAGCCCGAGGTGCGTCCAGGTGGCGCCGGCATCGGTCGACTTGTACATACCGTCGCCGGTGGACAGGTCGGGGCGGATGATGCCGGCGCCGGTGCCGACGTAGATGATGTCGGGATCGGACGGCGCCACCGCGATGGCGCCGATCGAGCCGGAGGGCTGGTCGTCGAATAGCGGCACCCAGGTCGAACCGTAGTCGGTCGAGCGCCACACGCCGCCGTTGTCGAAGCCGATGTAGAAGACGTTCGGCTGGCTCGGCACGCCGTCGAGCGCGCGCGTGCGCCCGGCGCGCGGCGGGCCGATCGAGCGCCAGTGCATGTCGGCCCACATGTCGGGCGATTGGGGCGCGGCGGGAGCTGCCGCGGCAGCCGGGGCGGGAGCGGCCGGAGCTGCCAGCGCCGGAGGAGCGGCCGGGAAGGCCGGGGCGGCAGGAGCTACGGGGCCGACGAGGGAGAGAGAGGCCGCGAAGGCGACCGGGAAGAGGGCAAGACGAAACGAGCGCGTGCGCACGGTGACCGTCTCCTGCAGTGCCCGGCCCGGGAAAGGCCGGAGAGAAACCGGGTGTCCTTCGATGGGTGCAGTCTGGGTCACGAATGCGGGGGGTGTCAACACGGCCGATACCCGGAGAGGCTCCAACCGCCCTGTATCATGGGCGGTCTTCGAGACGCTGCCCACCGACCCCGGGTCTCCTCCATGAAGAAGCCGCGCAGCCAGCCGCTTGCAGTTGCTCTCACGGCCCTGATGACCATCCTCGCGTGCAATGATCCGTCGAACGCAGGCGGCGGTCGGCGCAATCCGACGTCGATCGTCCTGGTCGTCGTCGACACCTTGCGTGCGGATCATCTCGGCATCTATGGCTACGAGCGCGCGACTTCTCCGCGAATTGACGCCTGGTCGACCGGCGGGCGCGTTTTCGAGCGCGCCTACGCGACCTCACCGTGGACGCTGCCGTCGTTCGGCTCGATCCTGACCGGTCGCCTGCCGACGGCGCACGCCGCAGGTATCAAGGCCGACGGGCTCGCCCCCGGCGTCGACGTGGCCACGACACGCAGCTTCGTCACGCTGGCCGAAGGTGTCCCGACCGTCGCAGAGGTCCTTCGCGCGGCCGGCTATGCCACCGGCGCCTTCGTAACCAATCCGTTCCTCGATCCGGGATTCGGACTCGATCGGGGCTTCACCGACTACGACTACGATCAGGCCCGTATGAAGGACATGCGCCGCGCTGGCCCCGTCGTTGACGCATCGCTCGCCTGGATCGACTCCCACGCCGAACGACCTTTCTTGCTGCTGCTCCACATGTTTGACCCGCACCTCGAGTACGACGCGCCCCCGCCCTATCGGGGACGATTCGCGGACGCCACGGGCTTCGAGCTTCCGGTGAGCGGAGTGCGACAGATCCGCAGCCGAATTCCCGATATGTCGGGCGTCGAGCGAGCGTTCATCAGCGACGCTTACGATGAGGAGGTCGCCTACGTCGACGAGCAGTTCGGCAACCTCTTGGACGGCCTCGAAAGGCGCGGCCGGCTGCGCGACTCGCTGCTGATCCTCACCGCGGATCACGGCGAGGAGCTGTTCGAGCACGGTGGCTTCGAGCACGGCCACTCGATGTATGACGAAGTGCTGCGCGTGCCCCTCATCATCAGTGGGCCCGGAGTGCGCGTCGGGCGCGAGACGACGCCCGTGTCGCTGATCGATCTTGCAACCACTGTCTTGGGTGTGGCGGGCGAAGCTGCCCCGGCCGGGATGTCCGGACGATCGCTGATGGTTGCCGACGATCCCGCGCTGCGGCCGCTGATCGCCGAGCGCGCGCTGTACGGGCCGGAGACCAAGACGGTCATCGTCTGGCCCTACAAGGCGATCGTCGACGTGGTCGACGGCGGAACCAGGCTTTTCGATCTGTCCGCTGACCCCGACGAGAAGCAGGACCTCGCGGCGGAGCGCCCCGACAAGCTGCGCGAGCTGCTCGGCGTACTGTCGGCGGAGATGAGCGAAGCGCGTCGAGGAGACGCGGAGACGCGCGACGCGGAGCTTGACGACGACGCCGTTGAGCGGCTGCGCGCGCTCGGCTACCTGAGCGGCGGTTCGGAGGAGGTCGACGCTCCATCGGACGACGGGGCTGGGGAAGGGCCGTCGGGGGGGAGCCGGTAGATCCGAATTCTCTCGCCGCGCGCCAGCAACTCACCCTCGGGGTGGCGCGAGTCCGCGAAGAAGATCCAGGCCGGCGATGACGCCCGGTACGCGAACCCTGTGCCGAACAGGCTGCGCATCCGCGGTGTGTCCTGCAGCTCCAGGTCGAACCCACGCTTGGAGAGCAGGCAGACCACCCCGGCGGCCATCGACAACGCCGACTCGTCCGCGGCGACAACGGTCGCAGCTCTCGAACCCAGTTGAGGCGCCACCGCGTCGGCGAAGCTGACGGTCTCGGCCGTGATCCGCCGGTATCGGTCCCGCACGGCGGGCAGGCGACGGACATTCCGGTAGACCTGGGCCGCGAGCCCGACCGACAGCAACAGCACCGCAACGCCGGCAACCAGCGCCGAACGGCGACGCTGCATCGGAACGGTGAACCACGCCATGGCAACCGCGATGACGGCTAGCGTCGATGACATCAAGACCCATTCCGAAAGGTATCGCGGGTCCCGGTCACCGAGCTGCACCAGCACGAACGGCAGCGCCACCAACTGGAGAAGCATCATCGAGGCGAACACCAGCTCGAAGCGAGCACCGACCTCGCGAGCTCTCCAGACGGCGGACACCAATCCTCCAATCAGCAGCAGGGCGAGAAGGTCGCGCGCAATCATCCAGGAGTCGCTGCTTACTGCAATGTCCGCGAACGGCAGCAGCGGCTCCGTCAGGCGGGTGCTGGCGTGCTCGAGTGCAACGGACCAGGGCGCTCCCGGGTGAGCGCCGGTCAGGAAGAACTTGAAGAGCTCGAAGAGGTTGCGGCTGCCCCACAGCATGTCGACCGCGGGAGGCGCCCAGCACAGCGTACCCAGCGACAGGCCGACCCCCAGCCACAGGCGCCTGCGCCGAAAGGAAGCGTCCGGAGATCGCGACGGTGCCCGCTGCCCGGTAAGCGCCCACGCGATTCCGACAACGGCCGCCAGGCTGGCCGGCATCGCGAAGCCGACGTGCGCCTGGGTCACGAAGGCGTGCGCAACGACGACGACAGGGAACATGGCGAGACGGCCGCTGCCCAGCAGAGACGCCGCCACCACCAGCACACCGAACGGTAGCACCGCGATGTCGGGATTCCAGATCGAAGAAAGGGGGGCGACGATCAGCTCGGAATTGCGAAACACGAGAAGAAACGAACCGAACATGATGAAGACGACGGCGCGCGTCACGCTCGTGCGTGACAGGCGACCGAGGGTCGCGACAAGCCACACCAATGCGACGGAATTGATGGAGAGAGCGGCGAGGGAAAGGCTCAGGGTCGTTCGGCCCCCCAGCGCATAGAACGGAGCCAGGAGGTAGAGATACAGCGGGCCGGGGTGACTCCACCCGTAGCGGGAATACGCTCCCAGCAACTGCTGCCCGCGGAGGGCTTCCATGACCCGGATCTCGAGCGTCGCGTTGTCGCCGGTGAACGCGAAACGGGCATCCGCAAGCGCCAAGGTGGTCACCAGGGCAACGAGGAGGAACCCGCACAGGAGCGCCCACGCCATCAGCCACGGCGCCCGTTCAATGCCGGAGGCGTCCGCGCCGAGCCGTTCGGCGGTCCCGTTCATGGATCGTCCTGCCTGCTCGATGTCGTCTCCTTCACGATCGTCGCGCGCCTTGGATGAAGCTGCGGAAACCGCGAGACAGAGACAGAGTGTAGATGAAGGAGACGTCGGCGATCGCAGCGCGGTCACCCCTTGCTCGAACGGTATGATCAGCGTCGGTCGGCGCGGCGATGAGCTTCGGGCCGTCGCCGGCGACGCGGCGCCCGATGCCCGCTACACAACAGGGAGGCTTGACGATGGGCAGGAACAAGAAGTACTCCGGCTACCGCTCCTGGGACTACCTGCGCGAGACGCGCGACTTTCGCGATTTCGATCTCGTCGAGGGGCTGTCGCCGTTCGAGCCCTACGTGGTGCCGCTCGACGATGAGCAGGAGCGGCGCTTCGAGGAGCTCACCGAGCGGCTGGTGATGATCTCTTTGCACGAGCACCCGCACCTGTTTCCCGCCGACATGGCGCAGATGCGCGGCTACGACTGCGAGGCGCGCATCCACGCCGGCTACGCGGCGCTCGCCGAGTCTTATTGGGACGGCGTGTTCGACAACTTCCAGGACGGTACCGCCCTGATCCACTCCAAGAGCGGCTGGAAGTGGGACGACGTCATCACCGACATGGGCATGCGGCTGTGCGACCTTGCGCACCAGGACTTCATCTTCCGCTGTGAGTCGGTCGACGACTTCGCGCGCGCCCACCGTGAGGGCAAGATCGCGCTGGTGCCGGCGCAGGAAGGCGCGGCGATGATCGAGAACGAGCTCGATCGCATCGAGATCCTCTACGGCATCGGCCTGCGGGTGCTGGGGATCACCTACAGCGAGTCCAATGCCCTCGGCACCGGGTTGAAGGAGCCGCGCGACGGCGGCCTGACCTCCTTCGGTCGCAAGGCGGTGCGCCGCATGAACGAGGTCGGCATGGCGATCGACTGCGCGCACGCCTCCGATCAGACCACACGGGACACTGCGGAGGTCTCCAGCAAGCCGATCTTCCTCACCCACACCGGCGCGCGCGCCCTGTGGGGCATCAACCGCCTGGCGCCCGACGAGGTCATCAAGGCGGTCGCCGGCAAGGGCGGCGTGATCGGCATCGAAGCGGCGCCCCACACCACCATCACCGCCAAGCACCCGCGCCACGACATCGAGTCGTTCATGGAGCACTTCGAGTACGTGCGCGACCTGGTCGGCATCGACTACGTCGCCTTCGGCCCCGACACGCTGTATGGGGACCACGTCGGCCTGCACGGCGTGTACGCCGCCGCGCTGTCGATCGACGAGTCGCACGCCGGTGGCAAGCGGAAGAGCGCCCCCACGGGCTTCGAGAGGGTCGAGTACGTGCGCGGCATCGAGAACCCCACCGAGGGCTCCAAGAACATCCTGCGCTGGCTGGTGGCGCACGAGTACAGCGACGAAGACATCGCCAAGGTCATGGGCGACAACATCGTGCGGGTGCTCGAAGAGGTCTGGTAGTGGGCTCGGCCTCGCCGGCCACGACATGCGCCCATTCGGGGAGCAGCGGGCCGTGAGACGTGTCCGGGTCGCGCTCGTATTGTGTGTCGCCGTGGTGACGACCGGGGGATGCGCGTCGAGCCGGGAGGATTCCGCTGCGCCCGCGCGGCAGCACGGCCCGGTGGTGTTGATCATCGTCGACGCCCTGCGTGCCGATCATCTGGGCACCTACGGCTACCGGCGCCGACCCACCGCGCCCAACATCGATCGCTGGGCCGAGAGCGGCCTGGTGTACGAGCAGGCATGGTCAGCCTCCTCGTGGACCCTGCCGAGCTTCGGGTCGATCTTCACCGGCTACCTGCCATCGGCACACGGCGCCGGGATCGAAGTGGAGAGCGACTCGGCGCTGGCGTTCAGGGGCGTCGAGGGACACAACTTCGTCATCCTGCCCGAAAGCGTGCCGACGCTCGCCGCGATGCTCCGTGGCGCCGGCTTCGCCACCGCCGGGTTCGTCGCCAATCCTTTTCTCCACCCGAACTTCGGCTTCGGACGCGGATTCGATCACTATGACCATGACGACGGTGGCAACGCCGGCGCGCGCCTCGCCGCCAAGGTCATCGACCGCGCGCTCGAGTGGATCGACGGGCGCCCCGACGACCAGCCGTTCTTTCTCATGGTGCATCTCATGGACCCGCACCTGGACTACGACGCCCCTGCCCCCTTCGGCGGTCGATTCACCCGCGAGATCGAAGGCGACTTCGAGCTACCGGTCGAGGCACTGTGGCCGATCAGGGGGCGCGCCGCTCGGATCGACGCCGCGGAACGCGACTTCATCAGCGCCGCCTATGACGAGGAGATCGCCTATGTCGACGCCCAGATCGAACGCCTGCTGGAAGCGTTGTCACAGCGCGGCGTCACCGAAGACGGCCTGGTGCTGCTTACCGCCGATCATGGCGAGGAGTTGTTCGACCACGGAGGTTTCGAGCACGGCCATTCGATGTACGAGGAAGTGCTGCACGTGCCGCTGATCCTGTGGGGCGCGGCGGTCGGCGCGGGGCGGGCTTCCACGCCGGTGTCGCTGCTCGACGTGGCTCCGACGATGCTCGATGCAGCCGGAGTTGCCGCCCCCATGTCGTCAGGCGCCGACGGCAACCTACCGGGTATTTCCTTGCTCGACCCTGACAGCGTCGCGCGCGCCGGGCAGCGCACCATCGTTGCCGAGCGGCTGCTGTACGGCCCGGCCACCAAGGCGGTGCTGCGCTGGCCCTACAAGGCGATCGTCGAGGTCGACGGCGGCGCGGCGAAGCTGTTCGACTTACAGGCCGACCCCGGCGAACACGACAACCTGGCACAGCAGCGACCCGAGCAGCTCGCGGCCCTGCTCACCGAGCTCGCCGAGCGGGTCGCCAGAGCGCATGCGCTCGGGGTGGCGCCGCAGGCGCCCATCGACGAGCTGCTGCTGCACCGCCTGCGGGCGCTGGGCTACATTCGATGACTGCGAGGAGCCCGTCAATCGCTGCCCGGCGCGGCCGCGTCCTGCCGTAGCGGGCGGACCGCTCCGCTGCGCTCATCGAGCACGTAGACCCGGTACTCGTTCTGGGCTGGCCGCATCGCCGCGTATCCCCGCCAGCGGAACGAAGGGGAATCGGTATCACGATAGCGAAGCGGCCTCCCGATTCCGCGCACGATCCCATTTGCATCAACGATGAGGAACCACTCGATCCGGGTGTCGTCCGGTTGACAAACGCCTTCGACGACGATGCCGTACGGATCAGTCGGGACTTCGCTCGCTTCCCAGGTGCCCGCGATGGGCGATGGATCCGTTCGAAAGCTGTCGTCCAGCGGGCGTCCAAGCCAGCCGGCGGGGGGGCTCGAGAAGATCGCCAGCCGCTCTTCCCTCAAGCGTGCAGCGACCCGGAACAACCCCGTGGAGGCCGGAAAGATCCGCTCGGTCACGGCCTTGTCGTCGACGCCAGCGAGCAGCGCCAGGTAGCCCGGACGCAAGTACTCCGAAGCTCCTCGGTACGTGGCAATGCCCCGTATCTGGGCGGGGCCGAGCAATGCGATCGTCACGACGGCAACGATCGCCAGCCTCGGAACGAGCCGCTTGCGTGGAGCGTCGCCCACCCAGATTCCGATCAGCACCACCCACGCCCACGTGGCCCGGAAGCTGTACCGCGGAGAGAACGCCTGGTCCGACCCCAGGTGGCTGCGAGCAAGTGCAGTGAGCATGGCCACACCGAGACAGAACAGTAGGATCTGAAGCCCCAGGAGCTCGAAGTGGCTCCGCGGCCGTCGAGAACTCCGAACCCAGGCGGCCATCCAGGCCGCCATGAGCACCAGTCCCGACACCGTGACGACCTGTGCCACTACGTGGCTGGTGTCGGGGCCGAAGAAGCCCGACAGCATGATCGCCGCCGGATTCGCCAGATAGTCAACTACGTGGACGATAAACACCAACGGCTCGAGATCGGTCAGGCGTACAGAGAAGGTTCGTGGAACGGCCGATGAGGCGAAGTAGAAGGCGGCGAGGGTGGCCGCAGCGGCCGCAAAGAGGCTGCCGATGAGGCGCGCGGGCCAGCGCCGGAGCAGCGCGAACGCGAGCGTCACCCCCCAGCCCACGAGGCCGCTTCCCCACATCAAGGTTGCGAAAAGATTGCCGGCCACGATCAGGGACAGCGGCAGCAAGAAGGACCGCTCGTCCTCGTGCTCGATCCGTCCGTCCAGCGAGGCTGCTGCTGCGAAGGCGAGCACGGAACACGCGATCTGCCCGTATTGCACCACGAAGAGCGGGCGCGCCAGGGTGATGTGGATCGCCGAGAAGGCCGGCACCGTCATCAATGCTGCGACCGCCAGCTTGTGCGCCGACGACAAGGTGGTGTCTCGCGTTCGTGACCAGAGGACACAGGCCATCGCCGCGGCTACGAACAAAAAGTTGCCGGCGATCATCGAGACGCCGTTCCCCCGCACCAGCCAGCGATCGAACACCGTGAACCAAGGCAAGAGGAATACCCGCTGATCCGGGGTGTTGACTCCGCTCAGAAGCAGCTGCCATAGCAGGCCTTGGTCCTTCGCCGCGAAGTACACCTGCCAGAAGGAGGTCATGTCCCAGTAGGGCATCAGGAAGCGAAACTCGAACGCTGCGATGACCGTGCTCACGATCACCGCCAGCGCGAAGCCGACGATCAAGGGCACGGCTATCCGTGCCAACAACACTCGACGCGAAGATCCGTTGGTCATTGAAGGTTGCTCCGACCCAGCCCGCCATCCGGCGTGAAGGGTGGACGGCGTGATATGCCGCCAGTGATAGCGAGAGTTTCGACGTGTTGCAAGCGCGGTGACACCACACCGGTAAGCCCATCCGGACTCCAGCCGCTGGACGGCGGGCAATGATGAGATCGACGGGAAGGCAAGCTGGGTCGAGGGAATCGTCGAATGGTGGCAGGAGGGCTGGCGTGTCGGCGAACGCAGCAGCCGTAACCTGCAGATCGACGTGCGCGACGGCCACGCCTTTACCCGCCGCATCGTCAGCGAGACCTACATCGGCCCCGACGGCCAGCGGTCCCGTTCCACGACGGCACTGGCCGAGGTCTGGGCACGCAGCGGCGACGACTGGCGGCTGCTACGCGTCGACGCCTTCCCCCTGGACTCGCGCTGGAAGCCCGATCCGTCCGCGGCAGAGCCGCGCTGCGGTACCGTTGTAGTCAGCGTGATGCTCGGCAGCCGGAGGGGCGGGCGATGGCAACCACGGGAAGCGACCAGGAGTCGGCGGATCGGCGGGAGCGCGGCGATGGCGCTTCGGGGATCAACCGCGACGTCGCCGAGCGCCTGCGGGAGGCGGCGGCGCTTCTCGATCAGCAGGACGCCAATCCGTTTCGCGCGCGCGCCTACCGCCGCGCTGCGGACAACGTCGAGCAGCTCGACCGCGGTGTCGACGAGATCCTGTCGCATGATGGCATCGAGGGGCTGCTGCGCCTGCCGGGCATCGGCTCCGGCATCGGCGGCGCCATCGAAGAGATGGCGCGCTCGGGTCGCTGGAGCCTGCTGGAACGCCTGCGCGGCCATCTCGAACCCGAGCGTCTCTTCCAGACCATCCCGGGCCTCGGTCCCGAGCTCGCCGAGCGCATCCACGACCGGCTCGATATCGACACCCTCGAGGGCCTGGAGATCGCCGCCCACGATGGACGGCTGGAAAAGGTCGACGGTATCGGACCCCGGCGGGCGGCAATGGTGCGCGCCGAGCTGGAGAGCAGGCTCGGCCGGCGCAGCCGCGAGCGCTCACGGCGTCGCCGGCAGCAGCGGCCTGACGTCCGCACGCTGCTCGCCGTCGATCGCGAGTACCGCGACGGGGCGGCGACCGACCGGTTGCCCCGCATCGCGCCGCGCCGCTTCAACCCCGAGGGCAAGGAGTGGCTGCCCATTCTGCACACCGAGCACGACGGCTGGCACTTCACCGCGCTGTTCTCCAACACGGCTCGCGCGCATCAGCTCGGCCGGACCGACGACTGGGTGGTCATCTACTTCTACGACGATGACCACGAGGAGGGACAGTGCACGGTGGTAACCGAGACCAGCGGGCCACTCGAAGGGCAGCGTGTCGTGCGTGGCCGGGAGACCGAATGCCGCGCGCTCAGTGCGTGAGGGAGGCTCAGGAATTTGCGACCGCGGCGAGCGCCTCGGCAAGCGTCATGGTGATCGGGGGACGGAACACCTGTCGACGCCAGATTGCGTCCGGCGGCTCCTCGTCGCTGGGGATGGCGAACTTGAGATAGCCGAAGTAGCTGAGGATCAGCCGCTCCTCGGTGTCGTGGACCGCATTCCGCCCGTGCATGAAGCGGGTGTTGTCGAGAATGACGACGTCCCCTTGCCGCCACGAGATCGGTACCTTGATCTCGTCGGAGACTTTCTTGATCTCCTCCGTCAGCTCGCTCGAAACGGTCTCGCCCGTTTCGAAGACGGGATAGTCCATCAACTTCCTCGCGTATCTGCCGAACAGGAGAAAGCTGCCGAAGGCCAACTCGTCGGCAAACATCGGTCTGTGCAGGGCGGGCCGAGAAAAGTAGCGGATGATCGCCCCGTCCTGCCTACGGAATCGATACGGACAGCCCGTCGGAGGGTGGTCGAGCAACTCGTCCCCCGGGTCGACGCGCCGCAGCCAGTAGATGCACTCCTCGCGCGTCGCCGGACGATCGTAGCGGAACCTCCTCGCCTCCAGGAGGTCGACCACCGGCGCCGGCAGCCGCTTGACAATTTCGATGCCGTCGCAGATCAGCGTCTCGCCGGCTACGCTGGGCGGCTTGAGGCAGCCGAACATGCAGATATCCGGCATCCACGGCTCCCTCGCCAGCTCGGGGTGGAGCGGGAACGCCCGGTCCCCGAGACTCACCGTCTGGATGATGTTCGTCTCGTCGATCAGCTTGCGGTTACGACTCTCGTTGAAGACCGAGGTTTCGCAGAACCACGAGGCGATCGTGCGGAAATCGTCGACGTCCAGGGCGAACCCGCGTAGCAGGAGCGCTCCGCTCTGCTTGTAGTGCGTGATCAGCAGCTCCGGATCGAGCGCCGTGACCGCGGAGCCCGCGACATCGGGCGCAATGGTCACGTACGGGCGATCAGGAGCCGGTGAACGAACGTCGATCATCCTCGCCCCCTGTTCATGGGTCCCTCGGGGTCATCAGAGCATATCGCCATTCCGACATTCCGGAAGCACACCCCTGTCGCGCTCATCGCGCGGCCCGATGGCGGGATTCAGTTCGAGTCGAGGTGGCGCGAGAAGAACGGCAGCACGCGCCGCTCCACCTGCCCGTCGACGTGGCTGACGTGATTGCCCGGGTCGTAGATCTCGGAGGTGTGCTCGATGCCGCATTCGTCCAGGATGCGGGACAGCTCGCGCGTCCCGCCGACAAGCCCGTCCTGCGCGCCGCAATCGAGCGCGATCGCCGTCAGCGAGCGCAGCTCCGGAATGTACTGATCGATGGCGGCGAAGATGCGAACGTCTCCCAGTCGCCGGTGGTCACCGAGCTCGAGTACATGCTGCCGGCATAGGCCGTGTAGGCGTTGGGCATGACGATGATCATCTCGCGCACCGTGCCGGCATCGAGAGCGCGCTCCATCGCCGCCGGCACGTTGACGAAGTGCTCGCGCCAGCCCATCCAGTTGAGATCGGAGTCAGTGAAGCCGTGCAGGATGTAGAGCACGGGGTACCTGCGCTGCGCGTCGGTGGCGTAGCTCGGCGGCAGATACACCGTCACCGGGCGATCCGGTGTGTCGCCCTCGAGATTGCCCTCGAGAGACACGCCGTGGACCGTGATCCGTTCCAGGGAGCCACGCAGCGGGACGATCGGAGACAGCCGCTCCTGCGTGTCTTGGCCGGGGGCTTCTGGAACGAACGTCCCGACGATCAGGAAAAGCAGGGCGAACAGGACCACGGTGGCGATTCGTGAGTACCCTCCCGACTTCATGGCGCGGCTCCTTTGCATCTTCTTGCTACCGCCTCGCGGGCAATGGTCCTCGGCGGCGACGTGTATCTGCGCAGCGCGGCTTTGTCGCCGGACTATCGCCCAGACGGCGCCAACCGGTTCAGCTCCTCGAACCAGTTGAGGACAACGACGATCTTGGTGGCCAACGGCTGCGCCCACGATCGATCGTCGACGAACGTGAACGTTCGCGCGTCGGGCGAGACGCCGAATCGGTGCCGGTACAGCCCTGTCGGGCCGACCCTGGCCGGCTCGCCGAGACGAAACCCCGGCTCGACTCCCGGCGCCGACAACACAGGTATGCTCCGCAGGCCCGGGCCGGCGTAGAAGATCTCGAAACCGTCCACACTCCACTGCAGGTGGGTGCCCCAAGCGTCGACCGTCGCCACTTCTCTGCCGTCACCCGCCGCAACGACGCGCACACCGAACGACCCGTCGGCAACCGACTCCCAGGCGTACGCAAGCCACAGACCGTCGGGCGAGAACGTCGCGGATCTCTCGATGCTCGAAGTCTGCGCGACGGGCATCGGGTCGCGTCCGCCGATGTCAACGGTCCAGACATCCCAATCTCCGTCGCTCTCCGCGACATACGCGATGCGTCCATCGACGGACCACGACTCGGGCGTCAGACGAGCTTCCGTCGTTGCAATGATGTCGGTACCACCGTAGGTGTCCGTCAAATTGCCATCAGTCGCCGCCCAACGAATCGTGGATGTATCGCCCGCGTTGGAGGCGAACGCAACGCGACTGCTGTCGGGGCTGAACACCGGGGCGGCCTCGTCGATACCCTCGGAGCCGAAGGTGCGGAGATGAGCGCCGCTGGCTACATCGTAGATCCTGATGTCGGTATCGCGTCCGTCGAGTGCCTCGACGGCGAGCAGGGTGCCGTCCGGCGACAACCGGACATCATTGAAGCCGGGCCCCTCCTCGATCATCGTTTCCCGGTTGTTCGCTCGATCCACCGAAACGATGTCGACCAAACGCCGGTACTCATCGCCGGGGATGTAGGCGAGTGTGCCCGTATCGGAGATCGTGAGGTGCGCCTGGCCGCTGTCCGCCGATATCAAGACGCCGCCGCGAACGAACCTCGATTGGCCCGTGGCAAGGCGAGACACGGGATCGAAAGGCAGCGCCCAGAAATCGCCGTCACGCACGAAAACCACATGCCCGCCGCCACCAAGGCCGCCGCTTGCCGCGAATCGCGGACTGGCGCCGTCCTCGACCACCTCGATTTCCTCGCCGGTCTCGACGTTGATCGCAACGATGCTCGCGCCATCTAGGGCGCGGCCGAAGTTGCGGGTCGCTAGCACCCAGTCCCCCCCGGGTAGCGAGCTCGGCATCGTGTAGCCACCACCGGTATTCTCAGGTCCGGGCCCGATGAGCTCTCGCGGTTCACCGCCCGCCGTCGGCACCTTCATCAAGGCGCCGCGAGAGGTGAACACGATGGCGTCGTCCCCGGCCCACGCGGCGCCTTCGCCATTGGTCCTCGGCGCGTCGAACGAGCACTGAGCACAGACCTCCGTAGTTTCTCCGCTGGCCAACGACAGCACGCCTACCGACGAGTTCTGCATGAATCCGAGGCGCTCTCCATCCGCCGAAATGAAGCCAGTGTCCATGGGAACGTCACGAGTTTCCGGCACCGGCCCCACTGACCCGCCGCCGAGCGGGTGTTCGTAGAGGCTCCCCCCCGCGAACTCAGAGAGCACCGTGTAGTAGATCGTCGAGCCGTCCGGTGTAATCGAGAGACTCTGGACCGAGGTCGGAAAGGAAGCGCCGTCGGGCGCGTCAATCGAAAACACGACCGGTTCGGGAGCAGGCATCGCGGGGCCCCTCGAGGAAACGAACGCGACGCCGGCCAGGATTGCGCCGACACCCACGCCGGCCAGCACCCACCCCGCCGGGCCCCATCGCGTGCGCGCCACGGGCGCCGGCCGAAGCGCTCCCGGTGCCGATGCGGCCGCGGGCCGCGCCTCGATCTCGGCACCGTCCGGGCGCCCGACAGCGGCAATGAACCGGTAGCCCTTGCGGTGCACCGTCTGGATGTAGCGCGGCGATCTCGGATCGTCGCCGAGGACTTTGCGCAGGCCCCGTATCGCCTCGGTGAGGGAATGATCGGTGACCGCCGTATCACCCCAGACCCTCTCGAGAAGCGCCTCCTTGGTAATCACGGTGCCGGGTTGCTCCAGCAGGCATTCGAGCAACTCGCGCCCCTTTGGCGATAGGGCGATTTCCTCCCCGTCGCGCGACAGCAGCCCGCTGCGGTGGTCGAAGCAAAACGACCCGAAGCCGACGATGCCTCGGGTCGAAGGGCCGCTCGACACCGTCGCTTCGCCCTTCGCCGACGAATTTGCCCTCTGGTCTGACACTCGTTTGAGCCTTCTTGAGGGTTCTTGAGGTGGATCTGAGGACTTCGGCACCCGCGCCCGCGTACGTTGCCCCGGCGTACGGACAAGGATCCCCATCGGGTCCCCGTGGCGGTTTTAGGCTAAGCCCTCGGGTCGCAGCGACTCAAGGGCAAACAGGAGGGACGCATGAAGCGCATGGCGTTGGTATTGTTCGTTTTCTTGTTGGCGGTCGGGTCCACCGTGGCGGGATCCGACGCCTTCGGGCAGCAGCGGCAGGCAGCCCAGGGCGGCCGTGGTGGTGGTGGCGGCGGCAACGGCGGCGGCAACCCCGATCCGAATTACGTCGTTCAGTTGACGATCAACGATTCCCTCGTCGGCGCGCAACTTCGCAGCGACGGCAAGCATCGCGTAGCCCCCGATGGCGAGCTGGAGACCCCGGCAACGCCGCTCGACCACGTTGTCTACCAGGATTACCTGCTCGATTTCGCCGGCACCGGAACCTTCTCCGATCCGTGCGCCCAGTTCGAGATCTCCAGCAACAGCTCGCCCGGACAGGCGCGCCTGCGGTTTTCGCGGCGGCTCGCCGACAGCTCGCGCTGCGACCTGGCACCGGAGAACGTCGACGATGCCCGCACCTTCACCGTCGTGTTCGACAAGAACGACGCCGGCGCACCCGGCGAGCCCGATTCCGGCGGCGCCTGCGCCTGCAACAGGTTTCGCTACCTTGTGGACGGCAGCGGCAACCCGGCGATCATGTCGGGCGGCATCGCCGCCCAGACCGGCTTCGTCGAGGACGCCGACAGCTGCGCGGTGACGTTGGCTGCCGGGATGATCGTCTGGCCAAACAGCAGTGGCGAAAACGCCGAGACCGCCGTTCCGATCATCACGGCGTGGCCCTTCGAGGACATGCACACGTCCAAGAAGGACCAAAAGAAGGCCGGCCAATCCGAACCCGGAGTCACCGACATGAGCATCAGTTTCCACACCGATGTCGTTGTCGACACCGACGAGAACTTCTGGCGGCTCACTTCGCAGGGCGAGTCCATCCCGGTCGCGGTCGACAGCCTCGACGCCGACGTGCGCACGATCACGTCGTCGGGCCACCTTTTCGACCTCTCCGGCCCGAGCCACCTGTTCCCCTCGGGCGGGGTCTCTCAGTGCTCGTCCGTGAGCATGACGTTCGAGATGAGCATGCGGCGCATCGACGCCAACCAGTAAGGACGGCCGCATGCATAACCAGCGGGGTGCCGCCGCGAGCGTCGTTCGGCACCCTGCTGGATAAGACACCCGGCGCGGGCCCGGTCGACGATGGCCGCCATCCGCTCGGCCTCGACCCGGGCCGCTTCGTCACCTCCGGTGAGAAGACTGCGACGACGCACGCATGCGCTCCCGTCTTCATTGCATGGCTCCTTTGCACGTTCCCGGCTGCCCCCGTAGGCTAGCGGGCCATGACGTCCGACCAGGGACCCCCACCGGTGCCGCGCATCACGTTCCTGCTGATGGCGATCTT
>JASFRZ010000002.1:0-43989 GCA_050114655.1 Acidobacteriota bacterium | reverse complement strand
TTGCGCTTCTCGCGTGATGCTCGACGTACCTGAAGGTACGCCTGCGCTCCCGCTCGGCGCGCGCCTTGCGCTCCTGGCCGTCAGCGTCCGCTGGTGCCGTGGTGCTTCACCGTCTTGCGGCCATCTTTGCGGCGAGGCGTAGGGCGGCGAGCATGGCGGCGGAGTCGGCGGTTCCCTTGCCGGCGATGTCGTAGGCGACGCCGTGGTCGGGGGAGGTGCGGGGGTAGGGGAGGCCGAGGGTGGTGTTGACCGACGGCGTGGCGGCGTTCTTTGCCATGATCGTGCCCTGGTCGTGGTACAGGGCCAGAATGACGTCCAGCTCGCGGTGCCGCAGGATGCTGTCGGCGGGGTAGGGGCCGCGGGCATCGATTCCCTCGCGTCGGGCGTCGACCACCCCCGGGCGGACCTCGACGTCGTCTTCGTAGCCCAGCAGGCCGTGCTCGCCGGCGTGCGGGTTGAGGCCGGCGACGCCGATGCATGGGCGCGCTCCGAACCAGCGTGACCAGCCTTCGTCCAGTCGCCGCAGGGTGGCGATGACGCGCGGGCGACGTACCGCCGCCAGCGCGCTGGCCAGCGGCAGGTGTGTGGTCAGCAGAGCCACCGCGGGCTCGATGCCGGCAAACAGCATGAGCGGGTCGCGCACTCCCGCGCGCGCCGCGAGGAACTCGGTATGGCCGCGAAACGACGGCTCGATGTGCGCGATCCCTTCCTTGCTCACCGGCGCGGTGACCAGCGCGGCGCATCCGCCGCCCTGCGCCGCGTCCGCTGCGGCGGCGATGCATGCCAGTGCGACTGCGGCGTCGGCGCGACGCGGGCGGCCCGGCTCCATCCCGGGCTGCACCGTCGCGCACACGGTGACTTGCGGAAGCGGTGCGACGCCGAGCTGCTCGGCCACCGCACGCAGGTACTCGTCGTCGCCGAAGACCACCGGCTCCGCCGTGCCTGATTCGATCAGCGCGCGACCGGCGCGCAACACGATCTCGGGGCCGATGCCGGCGGGGTCACCCATGCTCACCGCCAGGCGGGGACGGCTCATAGCCCCACCACGCGGGGACTGCTCACGCTCGCGCCCCATTGCGCAACGCGGCGCCGACGCCGATGAGCGCCTCCTCGACGGTCAGCTTGGCGTTGGGCGGGAGAGGGCCGCGCAGCCGGTCGTCCGCCTGCTGCACGGCGCGCAGCGCCTCGACAATCGCCTCGGGGTCCAGCTTGCCGCCCCAGTCACTCCAGTCGTCGATACGGTCTACGTTGATCACCAGATCGCGGCTCGAGCCATTGGCCACCACCAGCAGGTCGCGCAGGACGTCGCGCACCGCCTCCATCGCCGAGGCGGCCTGCTCGACCTTGCGATCGCCGGCGCCGGCGCCGAGCAGCGCCTCGGCGCTGGCGAGCAGTGCGGCGCCGCCCTCGTAGGCGTCCTCGACGGCGGACTCGGCGACGTCGCGGCGCGCGGCGTACTCGTCGAGGTCGAGGCTGATCGCGCGTCCCAGGCTGCCCGGCGCCAGCGCGGCGCGCAGCCGTGCCTCCTCGGCCGACATGCTGTGCGCCTCTTCGAGGTTGCGCCGCATCAGCGTGGTGCCGAGCGGCTGCAGCCGCAGCGTCTGGCAGCGCGAGCGGATGGTCGGTAGCAGCCGGCCCGGGTTGGCTGTCACCAGCACCAGCAGGGCCGATGGAGGCGGCTCCTCGAGTGTCTTGAGGAGGGCGTTCTGCGATGGGACGTTCATCGCGTGGGCGTCATCGATGATCACGACACGGCGCTGCCCCTCGTAGGGCTTGTAACCGACCCAGGAGACGATCGGCTCCTGCTCGGCCTTCTTTCGTGATTTCCTGCGGGTCTCGTCGCTGTCGTCGCCACTTTCCGAAGCACCGCGGCCGCTGCGCCTGCGGTAGGTGATCTGGTCGATCGTGATGTAGCGCCCGGAAGGCTGTACCCACAGCACGTCGGGGTGCAGGCCGCGGGCCACCTTGCGGCACGAGGCGCACTCGCCGCAGGCGTCGACGAAGTTACCCACCGGGCAGTTCACCGCCTGCGCCAGGATCCCGGCGCAGGTCGCCTTGCCAACGCCGACCGGGCCGTGCAGCAGCAACGCATGCGGCAGGCGGTGGCGCTGCAGCGCGCGGCGCAACGCCTGTACCGTGGTCTCCTGCCCGACCAGGGCTTCGAAGCCGGGCGCACCGGCCTGCGGCGGCGCGATGCCGCCAGCGCCGTCGATCGCCTCGTCGCGCGCGGCGATCTCGGCCTTGCTCGGCTTACGGGTCGCGCTCAAGGGTCACTCCGAATCACCATTGGTACAGGACGATGCGCGCGCGCCGCCGCATGTCGGCGATCCACTCGTCGACCCGGCGATTGACCTCCGTCTCGCGCAGCAGAGGCTCGATGAGCTCGTCGTCGACGGCTGCGAGGGCCGGCAGGTCAGCGCCCTGGCGCTCCATCTCCGGCTGCAGCACGTCGACGTAGTAGCTCTGGATCTCACTTTCGGTGACGTCGACCAGATCGCGGTAACGAACCTGGATGTAATTGGCGATCATCGCCTCGCGTCGCAGATCGTAGCGTACTTCGTCCGCGGTCATGTCCTGCTCGCGCAGCGCCTCCTCGAAGGCCGCCTGTGAGTCGTAGCGCGCCACCAGTGCGCTGAAGGCCTCGTCGATCGCCTCCGGCAACGGATCGAACTGGGGAAAGCGGCGGACATACTGGAATTGCAGCAGGTCGTCGATCATGCACTGCAGTACTCGGGCATGCAGGTCAGCGGAGGCGTCGGCAGGAGGGGTGCAGAACTCGGTCGCCTGCTCGCCCGTCTGCTGCGCGGTTCGCGTGGCGCGCTCGAGCTGTCGCGACGAGATGACCTCGCCGTTGACGACCGCGACGATGCGGTCAGCGAGCGCCGGCGTCTGCGTTCTCGCCGGAGCCGGTGTGGCGCCGGCAGCGCCGATCGCGGCCAGCAGGAGGACGCCGAATCGCGTTAGGCCGAAGCTGCAACGCCTCCGGTCGGCTGTCGGCGCGAAACCCATCAGAATGCCTGGCCGATGGCGAAGTGGATGCGCGAGCTGCCCTGCTCCGAAGGAGCTCGCAACAGATAACCCCAGTCGAGCCGCAGCGGGCCAATCGGCGTGTCGTAGCGGACGCCGAGGCCGACGGTCACGCTCACCTGCGACCAGGTGACCGTGTCAGGATCCGCGAAGACGTTGCCGATGTCGGAGAAGAGGACAGTGCCGAGACTGCCGCGCAGCGGAGCACGGTACTCGAAGTTGCCGATCAGCAGCACGTCCCCGCCCAGCGGGTTGCCGTTCGGGTCGGTCGGCCCGGCGAGGTTGCGCCCGTAGCCGCGCAGACTGGTCGAGCCGCCGGCCAGGAAGCGGTTCGGCAGCGGCACGACCGAGTCGCGGTATGGCATCGCCCAGCCGGCGCGCGCCGCGGCGACGAACACCGCGTTGCCGGGGACCTCCCAATACCAGTATGAGCGGCCGAACAGCTTGATGTAGTCGGGCTGGCTACCGAAAGCCTTCGCCGCCCACTCGACGTCGACGCTGTGGTAGGAGCCGGAGCGCGGGTCGATCGGGTTGGGGCGCGTGTCGATGAGCAGCGAGTAGCCGATGCTACCGACCAGCGCGTCGGTGTCCTCCGGTCGTAGCTCGGCCGGGTCGATGTCTACGTTGTAGGTCTGCTGGTCGCGGTACGAATAGCGCCAGATGCTCGACAGCCAGTTGGTATGACGCTTGACGACCTGGGCGGAAACACCGATGCGCTGCACGTTGTAGCCTTCTTCTGCGACGCTCTCGTAGTAGCCGACGAGCGAGCCTTCGAGAGAGCGGCCGAGCAGGTAGGGGTCGGTATAGATGAAGCGCGCGCGCTGCTCGACGAACGACGCCCGCACGCTCATGGTGGCGCGATGATTGCGGCCCCAGAGGTCGTCCTCCCCGAGCACGAAGGTGCCGCGTACCTGTTCCTCGGTGGAGTATCCCAGACCCCAGGACAGGCGCTTGCTGGAACCTTCGGTAACGCGCACCACCACGGTGGGCTCGGTCTCGATCGAGTTGGGCACCGCGGTGTCGATGTCGACGCGCGCGAAGATGCCGAGCCGGTACAGGTTGCTCTGGCTCAGGATCACGCTCTCCTGGGTAAACGGCGAGCCCGGGTAGAGAGTGAGCTGGCGCCGGATAACGTCCTCGCGCACTGTCTCGTTCCCTGAGATCAGCACCGTGCCGACGCGGGTGCGGCGGCCGGGGTCAACCGTGAAGCGCACCCTCACCCGGTAGGGATCGTTGCCCTCGTCGACCTCGGAGGACACCTGGGCGCGCGGGAATCCCTGGTTGGAAAGAATGATACGCAGTCGGGTCTCATCCTGGCGCAACGCATCGGGGTCGAAAGGCCCGCCGTCGCGAGTGGCGAGCGCGGAGGCCCAATCCGCGGCGTCGATGCCGTAATCCCCGATCCGGCCGTGGATATCGATCGTCAGGCCGTCGACCGTCGTTCGCTCACCCTCCTCGATCTGAATCACGGCGAGCAGGCCGTCGAGGTCGGGATCGAAGGTCACCGGAGCATCGACGACCCGCGCCTGCAGGAACCCGGCCCTGCGGTAGAAGGCTACGACGGCGCGCTGGTCCTGCTCCCACGTGTCGCTTGAAAAGCGGGCGCCGCGCAGCACTCCGGCGGCGTGGGTCTGCAGCAACTCGAGTAGTCGTTCCTCGGCAAACGCGGCGTTGCCCTCTATCTCCACCTGCTTCACGTTCGTGCGGCGGACCGGTGCGACGGTGAAAGTGACCTGGACGTTGCGTCCTTCGTCGTCGCGCACGCGGCCGTAGCTGACCAGCGGCTTCCAGTAGCCTTGGGCTTGCAACTCGGTGATCAGGTCGGCGCGCGCCTGGTTGAGGATCCAGTCGGCAACGCTCGCCGACTCGACGAACGGCAGCATATTGCGCAGCTCCTCCTCGCTGCGATCCCAGCCGCGAAACTCCAGTTCTACCCGCGGGCCGGCGTCGATGCGCAGAGTCAAGTCGGCGGTGTTCTCCGCTTGGTTCAGCGCCTGGTCTTCGATCGTCACGCTGGCGTAGAAGAAGCGAGCCTCTGCAAGGCGCCGCCGGACGTTCTCGATGCCGTCGCCCAGCCGGTCGTCCCGGAACGCTTCGCCCTCGCTCAGCCCGAAGGCCTCGCGTACCGCGGCCGCACTGATCCCCAGGTCACCGAGGAGGTCGAGGTGCGCGAGGCGCGTCGCTCCACCCGGGCGTAGGTGGAAGACCAGCGTGCCGGAGAGACCGTCGTTGCCCAGCAGCAGCTCGGGCTCGACCACCGCACCGAGGTAACCGCGGGCGGAAAGCGCCGCCTGCAAGCGGGTAGCTTGTTCCTCCAGCAACGCGCGGGTGATGTGATCGCCCTGCGTGGTGGTCAGCGTGTCGCGCAGGTCGCGGCGGGGCAGCGGGCTGTCGCCTTCGAAGAGGATGGTCTCGACGCGCGCCGCCGGCAGCACTTTGAAGTGCAGGCGCAGGCCCGCGGGGGTCTCCTCCGATTCCACCTGCACGTCGGAAACGCGCCCGAGCGCGTAGATGTTCTGGATGGAGCGGCGCAGGTCGGTGGGATCGAGCGGCTCACCGCGGCGCGCCACCACTGCGGTGCGGACCGGCTGCTGCAGCGCTGCGGGCGCGTCGATCGCGATATCGGCGACCGGCCGGCCATCCAGGTCCTGCGCCTGCGCCGGCCACGTCGCTGACAACAGGGCGATTGCCGCGGCGGCGTGGAGGCAGCGCCTGATCGTTCGCTGCAACGATTCGCGTCGTGTCATCGGAACCTGTGATTGAAGCGGATGTCAACGCCGTAGGAGCCGTCGTCCTCCCGCGTCGCGGTCAATTGAATGCCTCGTGTGAGCTGGTACTCGAGGGTGACGAGTTGCTCCTCGGTGGTGCCGAGAACCGTGGTCCAGCTCACCCACAGCTCCGGGGTGACCTGCTTGCCGACGGTAACGCGAGCGGTCGGGTCGCCGGTGCCGGACACCACTGCGGGTTGGATGTCGAAGCGGTCGACGCCGAAGACACGCTGCGCTCCGCGTTCGACCTGTTGCATGTACTGACGGGTGAGGAAGGAAGCCGCCTGGGTCCCCAGGGCGCTGATCGTCTGGTCGTCGTTGCGCACGTTCTCCTCGCCCGCGCTGCCGGTGGTGAGCAACTGGATGAGCTGCAAGTCCGACAGCGGGGGCGACGAGGAGATGGTGGTGTTGATGTCGCCGCGCGCCGGCGAGCCGGATGCGTTGACGGTCACCAGGTACTGGCGGATCGAGGTCTCCACCGAGATATCGAAGGTGGGCTCGGTGCGCAGCGGATTCTGGAAGTCGAGGGCGCCGCGCAGGAAGCGGTAGCGGTTGTCGTTGAAGGTCACCGACCCGTCGAGCACCGTAGCGCTGCCGAGCAGGACGGGATTCGCCAGCGTGCCGCGGATCTGCAGGTCGGCGCTGAGCTCGACGTCAGCCATGTTGTTGGCAATGCGCAGGTCGCCGGGGGCGACCACGTCGATGTCGAGGTTGATGGCCCGGGCGAGGGGTGAGTCGATCAGCGGGCCGCCCGCGTCAGACATCGCCAGCATGCTCTCCTCGTCCTCCCATCGGGCGGTGTACTCGCCGCCGGCGATGTCCATCCTCCCGGAGAGTAGGGCGCGCTCGAAGGTGCCGTCGAGCGCCAGGTCGGCGGAGGCGGTCAGCCTCGTGCCGCGCTGAATGCGCAGCACCGCCTCGTTGACGTCGAGGGTGAGGCTGAAGCGCTGCGGCACGCTGTTGACGAGCTGGATCTCGCCGCCCATCGAGACATTGCTGTCCGTCAACGAGCTGTCGCCGAGCGAGCCGTTGAAGCGGTCAATGCGCACCAGGCGGTCCTGGAGCGTGAGCTCGGCGGTGATGTTCTCGACCGGCTGCAGCACCGGCGCGTTGAGCAGGCCGGAGGTCACCCCGAGGGTGCCGTTGTAGGCGAGCTCGGGCGGATTGCCTGTCACCCGGACGTCGAGCTGGGCGCGCCCCGCCACGCCCCACGAGCCGGTGATCGTGTTGAACGGATCGAGCGCCGCCGTCCCCTGGAGACGCGCATCGAGGCGAAACGGCGCAAACATGAATGCGCCGCTCACCTGCAGGTCTGTGGCCGGCCCTTGCAGCCCCAGTGTGTCGTTCAGCTCCAGCCGGTCCCCGGCCAGCGTCAGCGTCGTCGATTGCGGCATGGTCAGCTGCAGGTCGGCGAAGTCGACGCGCAACGAGCGCACCTCGACGTCACCCTCGTAAGAACGCCAGTCGGTGCCGCGCCCCTGCAGCGAGGCGGTCACCGCGGCGGTGCCGCCGGTAATCAGCTCGTTGAGCGCTCCGGTTCTGCGCCACAGCGGCGCCAGCGGTAAGGCGTCGACGGTGAGCGAAACGTCGAAGGGGGTAGAGCTCTCGTCGCCTGCAAGGGCAGCCAGCGGCAGGGTGCCGTCGATCGCGAACGGCTGCTCCTCGATCAGGCCGCTGACATCACGCAGGTCGAGGATGTTGTCCGAAAGCAGGACGGTGCCGTTGACGCCGCTGACCGCCCATGGCGAGTCGGCGTGCGCCAGCCGGACATCGTACAGCTCGAAGCTGCCGGCGACATCGCCTGCGAGCACGTCGCCGGTGGCTTCCAGGTCCACCTCGAGCGTGCCGTCGGCGTCGAGCCCCTCGGAGAGCGCACCGACCACGGCGAGCGACACGACGCCGGTGGAGCGCGCTTCGATCCACTCTCCGCTGCCGACGTCGATGAGGCCGCTGGCTTGCAGGCTGCCGGCCTCGCTGACCAGCTCCGGCAGGTCCACCCGCAGCAGCCCGTTGCCGAGCTCGAGGCGCAGGGCATCGGGGATGGAGAAGGTCATGCCCGGACGGCTGAGAACGAAGTCGGACAGCTCGACGCTACCGGTCCAGTCGGCCCACTCACCGATCACGCCACTACCGGAAGCGTCGATCGATCCGCTGGCGGTCACCTCCTGGCCCGGGTCGTAGCCCTGTGCGACAAGGAGCGCCAGAGCAAGGTCCGACGCGCCGGCGGCGCGCACGGTGGCGCGGTGGGGCGCCCCGACGTCTGCGCTGAACGTCGCCGCCCAGCCACCCGGTGGCACCGTGTCGAGCGGGATTGCGTTTTCGCCGCCGGTGGCGTGCGGCGTCGGCGGCGGCACGGCGGGAGCGGTGGAATCGGAGCGTCCGACAGCGGAGACGGCCACGGCTCCCCGGCGAAGCTCGGTGCTCAACGCCACGGCGCCCAGGGCCACGCCGTAGGCTCCTGCCTCGGTCCAGCGCAATGTCGCCGCCGCGTCGGGCGACGAGAAGGGGCCGGTGAGCTGCGCCTGCAACTGCATCGTGCCGGAGAGCGGGATCTCGGGCACGATCAGATCGTTGACGGTGGAGGCGTCGACGTCGCGCGCGTCGAGTTGCGCCTGCACGGTGTCATCGGCGCGCAGCCACGAGCCCGAGATGTCGATCGAGCCGCTCGGCCCGCTGATCTCGAAGCGGTCGGCGACCCATTCCTCGGGCTCCAGCCTGACCTCGACATCGGCACGCAGGTCGGTGAGCCCGTTGAGTTGCGCGCCGTCGGCGCGCAGAGCGACCCGCCCGATGGGTGGGCCACCGTACGATCCGCTCAGCGAGATCTCGCCACTGGTCTCGGCCGACGCCGTAAGCGGCGTGCCTAGTTGCGGCAAGTTGACCTCCATCGGGAAGCTCTCCAGCCGCAGCTCGAAGGAGTAATCGGGGGCGTCGCCCGCACGAGTCCCGATGCGCAGCCGGCCGCCGCCCTCGCCGGTGCCGTCGTTGCGGCGCAGGCGCAGGTCCTCGATCTCCAGCGAGGAGCTTTCCAGGCGCAGGCTGCCGTCGACGTCGCCGACCGGGTTGCCGGCAACGGACAGCGAGCGTGCCTGCAGCGAACCGCTCACCGTCGGCTGTTCGGTGGTTCCGCCGACCGATGCCGTCACCCGGCCGCTGCCGACGAGACCGAATGGGCGCGGCACGGGCTGCTCGCCACGAAAGCGTCGGATCTGGTTGAAGAAGCGGTCGAGCATGCGCAGGTCGTCGCTGTCCACGTCGACATCGGCGACGATGGTGCCGTCGCGGCCGAGCGAACCCTGCAGCGATGCCACGGTGTTGGGCAGCGAAGCGCTGCCATTGCGGACCGTCAGGGTGCCCGCGTCGACCTCGAAGTCGGCGTGCGCGGTCACCGGGAGGGGTAATGAAGGGGCAACGAGCTGCGCCGACGCGCCACCTGGCGTGGCGGCCTGTTCCCTTGCGCTCGGCGCCGTGGCCGGCACCTCGCCGGTGTCGGCGGCGCGCTCGGCGAGGCTCTCCAGCGTCCCTGACGGTAGGCTCAGGTCGACCGATCCGGCGCCGCTGACGGTGTCGCGCACCGGGTCGCTCCAGCTCAAGTCGCCGCGCGACGAGGCGATGCCGGCGAAGCGAAAGCCGGGCAGCGCCGGTGATCTGCTGAGGGCATTCATGTCGACGTCGTTCACCTCGTAGCGCAACGTCCACTGCCGCGGCACTGTCGCCAGGCTCGCCTCGACGGCGGCGACCACCTCGCCGTCGAACAATCCGAAGCGCAGCTCGTCGACGACCAGCCGCGCAGCGTCCGCTTCGACGTCGGCGGTCAGCCCGGTGCCCTCGACGCCGCCGAGAGTGATCGTCGGCGAGGACAGGGCGCCGGAGAAGTGCAACGGTTCGGGTCCCCAGGTGACCGCGCCGTCGAGCGTCACCATGCCGGAGTCCGTATCCGCCAGGGCGACGCCGGTGAGTCCCACCATGTCGCGGATGTCGATACGTCCTCCGACGGCGAGCTCGGCGCTGCTCCAGTCGGTGACGGTACCGGTCGCGGTCAGCTCGCTGTCGCCCATGGCGAGGCGGGCGGGCTCGATCACCAGGCGGTCTTCCTCGACGAGGAACGGTACCTCGGCCTCGATGACCTCGAGTCTCGCCGGCACCGCGTCCGCGTTGTCGACCAGAGGAGCCTCCAGATCGAGTCCGCCGCCGCCGGCGCGCAGCAGGCCGGAACGCCGCGATGAGTCGCCCGCACCCGCGACCGGCTCGACGTACAGGCTGACGGCGGCGAGCGACGCATCGAGGTTCCAGCGCCGGTGGTTGAGCTCGACCGCGCCGTCGCTGATCTCGAGCCGTTGCACGTCCACGCCCAGACGGCCGTTGCCGCGCGCCTCCAGGGCCAGGTTCGAGCCGCTGCCGGTGTCCCAGTGCACCGTCGGCGAGGTGACCTCGATCGATTGCAGGCGCAGCTCGCGCGACAGCAAAGCCCACGGCCATATGCGCACCTGCACGCTGGCGATGCGGGCCAGCGGCTGGTCGCTGCCGGGTGCGCCGGCGATCTCGATGCCGGAGAGGCGGGCGCGAAACGGCAGCAGATCCCAGTCGAGCGACGCGATGGTCAGGTCGCGCTGCAGCAACTGCGTGCCGCGTGCCTGCAGCCAACGGCGCGCGCGGTCCTGCCCCGCGGCGCTCTCCAACCACACCCACGCCGCGGCGAGAGCGACGATCAGCAGGAGGGTGACAAGCAGTAGCAGCCGTCCCAGACGCCGGAGCCGTGAGCGTTTCTTCTTGCCGGGTGTGCGGCGTTTCTCGGGAACGGGGGCGGGCGGGGCCTGATCGTTGCTCATTCGATGGTCGCCAGCAACGCCCCGCCTTCCACGCCCTGGCCCTCGACCACTTCGACGGCGCTGATCACGCCGTCACGCGGCGCGCGCAGCTCGTTTTCCATTTTCATCGCTTCGACGACGATCACCCCGTCACCGCGCGCCACTTGCTGTCCGGGCTCGACCAGAACACGGGAGACGCGGCCGGGGATGGGCGCGGTGATCCGCACGACCCCGTCGACGGCGCCGCCGGCGTCACTCGCCCGCCGGTGGCTGCGCACGTCGGCGGCGCGTATCCGGAAAGTGCGCTTGACCAGGTGAACGTCGAGTCCGTCGGGTTGCTCGTCGACGAATACCTCATAGGAGCGGTTGTCGATCAGCAGCGAGTAGATCCCCGGCTGTGGCCGGCGCCAGTCGATCAGCTTCTCCTCGATCGGCCGGGCGCCGTTGTCGTCGGTGTCTTCGAGGCGATGCACTACCATCTGCTCGCCGCGGCGGCGCACCTGATAGCGACGCGGTCGCTCGTCCCCGATGCTGACTTCAACGATCAAGGCCTCGCTCCGTTCAGGTGTCGCCGTTGAGGCCGGCGGCCCGTCCCGCCAGCTTCCACGGTGAGGCAGAGCTCGAAGGCGGCCGATAGGCACGCGCTTCTCCGGTGAGGAATACATGCAGGGCGGCGGCGAGGCGGGCCGCTTCGGCGACGTCGTCATCGAGCGCCGCTTCCTTGCCCAGTGTCTCGTTGTGCAGCAGGCGGTCGAGGTAGCCGGTGTCGAAGTCGGCGTTGCGGAAGTCCTCGTCGGCGAGCACGCGTTGGAACAACGGGATGGTGGTGGCGATGCCCTGCACCTTGTACTCCTCGAGCGCCCGTTGCAGTCGGCGTATGGCCGCCGGTCGGTCGGTGCCCCAGGCGATCAGCTTGCCGACGATGGGGTCGTAGTGGATCGGCACCTCGTAGCCCTTGAACAGGCAGGAATCGTCGCGGATCCCCGGGCCCCCGGGGATGCGCAGCTCCTCGACGATGCCGGGCGAGGGCGCGAAGTTGTTGTCCGGGTCCTCGGCGTAGATGCGGCACTCGATGGCATGGCCGTGCAGTCGCACATCCTGCTGTCGCAGCGACAGCTCGGCGCCCTCGGCCAGGGCGATCTGCTCGGCGACCAGGTCGACGCCGGTGAGCAGCTCGGTGACCGGGTGCTCGACCTGTAGACGCGCGTTGACCTCGATGAAGTAGAAGTTGTGGTCAGCATCGACCAGAAACTCGACGGTGCCGGCGTTGGTGTAGCCGGCGCGTGCCGCGACGGCCAGCGCGGCCTCGCCCATACGCTCCCGCAGCTCCGGGTTCATCACCGGCGAGGGTGCCTCCTCGAGGACCTTCTGGTGCCGTCGCTGCAGGGTGCACTCGCGCTCTCCGAGATACACCTGGTTGCCGTACTCGTCGGCGAGGACCTGGATCTCGATGTGGCGCGGCGCGACGATCGCCTTCTCGATGTAGACGCGGCCGTCGCCGAACGCCGAGCGCGCCTCGCTGCCCGCGGTGACGAACGCGCGCTCCAGATCGGTTTGGGCGCTGACCAGGCGCATGCCCTTGCCGCCGCCACCGGCCGCCGCCTTGATCATGATCGGATAGCCGAGCTCGGTGGCGATCCGTGCAGCTTCGCCCGTGCTATCGACCGGCTCAGGGGTGCCCGGAACGACCGGCACGCCCGCCTCCATTGCGGCTTGACGGGCGTGTGCTTTGTCGCCGACCAGCGCCATGCACTCGGCGGTCGGGCCGATGAAGATCAGTCCCGCCTCCTCGCAGCGACGGGCGAACTCGGGGTTCTCCGACAGGAACCCGTAGCCCGGGTGGACGGCGTCCACCTCGGCGTCGCGGGCGACATCGAGGACGCGATCGATGTCGAGATAGGACTCGGTCGCCGGCGCCGGGCCGACCGGGTAGGCACGGGTGGCGAAGCGCACGTGCAGGGCGTCGCGATCGGCATCGGAGTAGATCGCTACGGACTCCAGGCCGAGGTCGCGGCAAGCGCGGATCACCCGCACCGCAATTTCCCCGCGATTGGCCACCAGGATGCGCCGGATCGTGCGTTCTGCCATCAATAGAGCGTAGCTTGGGGTCGGGTTGGCCGCCACGTCGTCGTCCACGGGTGGTGCGGCGAGCAGCCGATTCCCCCGCGCGCGACTCAGCGGTCTACGGGTCGAAACTTTCGAGCACCAGCGCCAGCGCCGCCGCCACCTGGCGCTGGTCCTGTTCACTGATCTTGTCGTGCAGCGGTAGCGACAGCGAGCGTCGGAAGATCTCGGTGGTGACCGGGAAGCTGTCGGGGCCGTAGCCGTAGTGTTCGCGATAGAAGGTCGTGTTGGGGATCGCCCAGGTGCCGATGGTGCTCTCCACGCCGTGCTCGGCGAGCGCGGCGATGATCTCCGCGCGGTGCTCCGCGAGCTGCGCCGGAAGCAGCACGACGTACGACTGGTACACGTGACCGCTCTGCGGCGGAACCAGCGGTACCTCGACCATGTCGGCGAGCAGGTCGTCGTAGCGCGCCGCCAGCGCGCGTCGCGTGACGATGCTGGCCGGCAGGCGCCGCAGCGCGCTGCTGCCGAGCACCGCCTGGAACTCGGTCATGCGGTAATTGAAGCCCGGCAGGATGAAATCGGGCGACGGCGCGTCGGGCGCCAGCCCGTGGTTGCGCAGCGCGCGCGCGGCAGCGGCGAGCTGCCCATCGGCGGTCACCAGCATGCCGCCCTCTCCGGTGGTGATGGCCTTGCGCGGGTGGAAGCTGAAGCATGCGACACGCGTGTTCGCGCCGGGTGGCCGGTTCGACCAGGTCGCGCCCAGCGCGCAGGCGGCGTCCTCGATCAGCGGTACGCCGTGGCCCGCCGCGACCTCGCCGATGGCGTCGAGGTCGGCCATCTGGCCGAAGGCGTGCACCACGATGATCGCCGCCGGCGCGGGCGCGCGGCCGTGCAGGCATGCCTCGAGGCGACCCGGATCCATGTTGAAAGTGCGCGGGTCGATGTCGACGAACAGCGGTCGGGCGCCGCACAGCTCGATGACGTTGGCCGACGCCGGGTAGGAGTACGCGGATACCGCGACCTCGTCCCCCGCGCCGATGCCCATGGCCAGCAGCGCGACGTGCAGTGCCGCCGTTCCGCTGGTGACGGCGACGGCGTGCTCGATGCCGGCGAAGTTCGCCACCGCGCGTTCGAACGCGGCGACGTGCTTGCCCTGCACGAACCAGCCCGACTCGAGCACCTCGCGTACGGACTCGAGCGCTTCTTCGGGGATCTCAGGCGCCGCCAGCCTGATCATGACGGCTGCTGGCCGTGCTCGCGGTAATAGTCGGCGGTGCGACGAATGCCCTCCTCGAGATCGACCTTGGCTTCGAAACCGATCAGCTCGCGCGCCTTTCTCACCGACGGGATGCGCAGCTCGACGTCGGCGTAGTCCTTGCGGGTGAAGCGGATTTCCGACTTCGAGCCGAGCACCCGAACCACCGCGCTGGCGAGGCCGTAGATGGTGACCACTGCACGCTGGTTGCCGATGTTGAACGATTCGCCGACCGCGGCGGTATGCTCCATGGTGATCAGCGTCCCGTCCACCATGTCGTCGACGTAGCACCAGGCACGGATCTGCGTGCCGTCGCCGTGGATGTCGATGGGCTCGTCCTTGATCGCGCGCAGGATGAAGGTGCGCAGGGCGCCCTGGCCGACCTGGCCAGGACCGTAGATGTTGAACGGCCGTACCACCGTTGTCGGCATGCCGAACTGCTTGTGATAGGCAAGTGCCAGGTGCTCCTCGGACAGCTTGGCAACGGCGTAGGTCCAGCGCGCCTCACCCAGCGCACCGAGCACCGCGGCGTCGGCTTCGTCGGAGCGAAACGCGCGCTGCCCAAAGACCTCGCTGGTAGAGAAGCAAACCACGCGATCGCAGCGCTCCAGCCTGGAGGCCGCTTCGAGCACGTTCGCCGAGCCGAGCATGTTGACGCGCATCGTGGTGACGGGGTTCTCCAGCACGCTGTCGATGCCGGCGATCGCGGCGCAGTGCACGACGATGTCGGCGCCCTGGATCGAATCCAGGACGTGCTCGTAGTCGAGCACATTGCCCTCGATGATGGTCAGGTTCGGGTGGTCCTTGAAAGATCGGTAGCGTAGTGAGTCGCGGCTGAAGTTGTCGTAGATGACGATCTCGTTGCGTTCGTGCAACGCTCCGGCCAGCGTCGAGCCGATGAAACCGGCTCCGCCGGTGATGAACACTTTCTTGCCTTCGATCACCCGTTCGCTCCCGCCCCGGTCCGGTCGCCGTCGCGTCGGCG
This sequence comes from Acidobacteriota bacterium, assembly GCA_050114655.1. Taxonomy (GTDB): domain Bacteria; phylum Acidobacteriota; class UBA890; order UBA890; family UBA890; genus JASFRZ01. The sequence continues at coordinate 29,079 of JASFRZ010000002.1, read as the reverse complement.
GACCCAGAGGAAACCGTTCTCGTCGTTGACGAGCCTGAACTCCTGCAGGATCAGCGGCCAGTCACGGCGCAGTAGGGGATGTTCGTAGATCGCGTCGACGTCGAACTTGTTGATGAGGTACTCGAGATCTTCCTCGGCATTGGGAAACGCAATGGCGTTGCGCCGTGTGAGCCAGACGATCTCGTGCGGCATGTCGGAGACTACCACCGCGTCCGGGGGCAGATCGTTCTCGACGTTGGCCGCCATCTCGCCGTAGTCGAGGTGGCGCACTGCGAGCATCGAGCCGAGCAGCTTGTCGGGCTCGCGATACGAGTCCCAGAGCGTCGCGGTGGCGGGAAAGCCGACGAAGTAGGCGACCGCCGCCGCCACCAGCAGAGCGCGTAAGGCGCCGTCGGCGCGCTCCCGCGTGGGGATGATGCGACCGGCGACGTACATGCACAGCAGCAGCATGCAGGGCAGCAGGTGCATGAAGAGCCGCGCGGTCATGAACAGCGGCCAGAAGGCCAGCAGCGCCCAGCCGACGCAGGCGGCGAACAGCAGGTAGGGCTCCGGCTCGGCGCGTGGACGGTCGTTGGGTAGAAACCTGCCAGGGCGCAGCGCATTGGCCCCGAGCAACAGGAAGGACAGCACCAGCGCCGGGAAGAGGATCCCCCCGAGCGCCGGTCCGGAGAGCGCGTCGCACATCATCTTGGTGCGCTTGATCATGCGCGCGACCTTGCCGAGGTACTGCTCGGGGTGCGCTGAGATGTAGGCCCACACGTCGGGTGGATCGACGCTGAGATAAGGGAGCTCCGAGGTGCGCCGCCCGACTTCGATCAGGGCGCCGTGAGAATAGGTGCCGCCGGCCTCGAAGATCTGCACCGAGCCGGACGGCAGCACTACCCAGAGGATGAGCAGCGCGGCGAAGCCGGCGCCGAGGTAGGTGCCGACCGCCCGCAGCTTGGCGCCGCTCGGACGCAGCGCCGCCCGGAGGCTCGGCGCGTTGCGCAACCAGATGAACGCTGCGAACACCGGGATGTAGATGAGCCCGTGCCCCTTGATGAGCATCAACGCCGCGTTGAGGGCGCCGGCGACGATCAGGTCGGTGGTGCCGCCGCGCAGGATGAAGAGCACCGTGAAAGTGAAGCAGGCGTAATAGAGGGACTCTGGCAGCGCCTGGAAGCCGTACTGCGCCATCACCGGGTGAGCGATGGTGGCGCCGACGACGAACGCCGATGCACCCGGGCTCCAGTCGAGGCGCCGGGCGAGGAGGTAGATGGCGGCGGCGAACAGCGCCATCCCGGCAAGCGCGACGGCGAGCATCGCGTGGACGCTCTCGCCGGTGAGTAGCCACACTGCGGCGGTTACCAGCTGCATGCCCGGCTGCTTCATCGGCGGCGGAACCGGGAACCCGTCGACGTGCCGCGCCTGGATCGGATAGATGACGCTGCTGACGTAGCCGTTGCCCTCGTAGAGGTTGCGGGTCAGCTGGGCGTACCAGAACTCGTCGTTGATGCGCAGCCCCTGCGACCACTGCCGTGGGTAGCCGGCCACACACAGGAACAGGATGGTGGCGACCACGATTGTGGCCAGCACGACGCCGTCGGAAGCACCGCGGGCAGCTCGGGGGCGGGCCTTCGGTGCAGCGGGTTTTGCATTGCTCACAGAGGGATGTTCCCGTGCTTCTTCGGCGGGTTGCGGTCGACCTTGGTGTCCAGTGCCAGCAACGCCTTGATCAGCTTGCGACGCGTGTCGCGCGGGCGGATGACCGCATCGACCCAACCGCGCTCGGCGGCGATGTAGGGATTGGCGAACTTGTCGCGGAAGCTCGCCACCTTCTCGGCGCGAAGCGCTTCGGGATCGTCGGCCTCGGCGAGCTCGCGGCGGTACAGGACGTTGACTGCCCCTTCGGGCCCCATCACGGCGATCTCGGCGGTGGGGTAGGCGAAGTTGGCGTCGGTGCGAATGTGCTTGGAGGCCATGACGCAGTAGGCCCCGCCGTAGGCCTTGCGGGTGATGACGTTTAGCTTGGGCACGGTGGCTTCTGCGAAAGCGAACAACAGCTTGGCGCCATGCTTGATGATGCCGCCGAATTCCTGCGCGGTGCCGGGCAGGAAGCCGGGCACGTCCTCGAACACCACCAGCGGAATGTTGAAGGCGTCGCAGAAACGCACGAAGCGCGCACCCTTGACCGATGCGTCGATGTCGAGAGTGCCGGCGAGGTGGTCGGGCTGGTTGGCGACGATGCCCACCGGCATGCCGTGCAGGCGGGCGAAGCCCACCACGATGTTGCGCGCGAAGCGCTCGTGTACCTGCAGGAACTGCCCGTTGTCGACCACGCCGTGGATCAGCTCGATGATGTCGTACGGCCGGTTGGGATCGGCCGGAATGAGCGCGTCGAGCGACTCGTCGGCGCGCTCGGGGTCATCGGAGGGCTCGAGCCGCGGCGGGTCCTCCTTGTTGTTCGACGGCAGGTACGAGATCAGCTCGCGCACCAGCGCGATGCAGGAGCGGTCGTCAGCGGCTGCGAAGTGTGCCACTCCGCTCCTGGCGTTGTGTACCTCGGCGCCACCGAGGTCCTGTGCGCTGACCTCCTCGTGCATCACGGTGCGGATGACGTCCGGTCCGGTGAGGAACATGTACGAGCTGTTCTCGACCATCACCACGAAGTCGGTGATCGCCGGCGAGTACACCGCGCCGCCGGCGCAGGGGCCCATCACGGCGGAGATCTGCGGTACCACGCCCGAGGCGAGGGTGTTGCGCAGGAAGATATCGGCGTAGCCGGCGAGCGAAGCGACGCCCTCCTGGATACGTGCGCCGCCGGAGTCGTTGAGGCCGATCACGGGCGCGCCCATCTTCATGGCCAGGTCCATGATCTTGCAGATCTTCGCCGCGTTGGCCTCCGAGACGCTGCCCCCGAACACGGTGAAGTCCTGCGCGAAGGCATACACCAGCCGGCCGTCGATGCGGCCGTGGCCGCACACCACGCCGTCACCGGAGACGCGCTTGTTCTCCATGCCGAAATCGCGGCAACCGTGCACGACGAAGCGGTCGAGCTCCTCGAACGTGTTGGGATCGAGCAACAGGTCGACGCGCTCGCGCGCCGTCAGCTTGCCGGCGGCGTGCTGCCGTTCGATGCGCTCCTCGCCGCCGCCCTCGCGGGCTTCCTTCTCGCGACGCTCGAGCTCTTCGAGGCGGGGGGGTTCCAACTCAGGCCTTGACGGCTTCCGGCGCCACGGTGTCGCGCGCCTTTTCCCAGTCGGCGAGGAAGGCGGCGAGCCCCTTGTCGGTAAGCGGGTGGTTGAACATGGCGTCGAACACCTTATAGGGAAGCGTCGCCACGTCGGCGCCCATCAGGGCGGCCTCGACCATGTGCTTGGGATGGCGCACCGAGGCGACCAGCACCTCGGTGGCGAAGCCGTAGTTCTCGTAGATCGTCAGCACCTGCTGGACCAGCGCCATGCCGTCTTCGCTGATGTCGTCGAGGCGGCCGACGAAGGGCGAGATGTACGCCGCGCCGGCCTTGGCGGCGAGCAGCGCCTGGGTAGGTGAAAAGCAGAGCGTGACGTTGACGCGGATGTCGTCGTCGGACAGCGCGCGCGTGGCCTTGAGGCCGTCGCGGGTCAGCGGGCACTTGACCACCACGTGCTCGTTGATCGACGCCAGGCGGCGCCCTTCCGTGATCATCGCATCGGTTTCGGTGGCGACCACCTCGGCGCTCACCGGACCCTGCACGATGTCACAGATCTCCTGGATGAGATCCTCGAAGGGGCGGCCTTCCTTGGCGACCAGTGAGGGGTTGGTCGTCACGCCATCGATGAGCCCGAGGCTGGCGGCCTCGCGAATCTCGTCGACGTTCGCGGTATCGAGAAAGAACTTCATTTCGGCCTCCGGTAGCGTATTCGTGCGCCTGGGACTCCTGATGGAGAATCGCGGCTAGTCTAGCAGGGCAGCCTGTTGCTGGCAGGGGTTCGTCAGGAACGCCGACGGATCCTTTCATCGTGCTCGCGCGCTCCGTCGTGGGCGTTCCAGACGCGGCGGATGCGCTCCTCGATCCCCTCGATCCGACGTCGCAGCGCCGTTCCCCAGCGGTCGAGCCGCTCCCAGCGATCACCGGGCTGCGTGCGCCAGTAGAAGGGATGGGTCAGCAACTGCAAGCGCGGTGGCAACTCATCGGACTCGAGGGCTTCGACAGCGTTGTCCCGCCAGGCCCCGCAGGAATCGGAAAAGTAGGCGATCTCGTCGGTAAAGCGGCTGTCGTAGGCGTTGACGAACTCGGTGCCGCCGGCGAACGGATCCTCGCCGTGCAGGCCCGGCAGGTGCATGGCGATCGACCGAACCGGAGCGCCGGCGAGCGCCGACAGCAGATCGGCCTCGAGGCGGAGCTGCGACGCCGGGTCGTCGCTGCGTCGCGCGATCGCGCGCACGTCGTAGTGCAGGCCGACCTCGTGGCCCATGCCGACGAGCTCGCGCGCCGCGCCGGCGTGCTCCTCGGCCAGCAGGTTGTAGTGCTCGCAGCTCAGCAGCAGGAAGTACGTCGCGCGCACCTCCATCTCGGCTTCACGCCGCGCCATCTCCAGCGCCGCCTCGATCGACAGGTCGATGTCGTGGCGCAGCAGGAAGAAGGGCTCCTCGTCGCCTGGTCCGCCGCCGTCGGCGAAGTCAGCGAAGCAGAGGTTCACCCGCCCGTGGCGCAGCCGCGCCAGCAGGTCGGCATATTCCGCGTAGGTGAACTGGTCGAGCATCCGCTCCTTGCCCCGGCTACGCGCCGGCCGCGGCGAGCTCCTTCAGCCGCCATTCGTAGATCGGGTAGTCGCGGCAGAACTCGTCCACCTCGGCGCGTACCGCGGCGCACACCTGCGCGTCGCCCCTGGCGTCGAGCACGCGGTGGATCCACGCGGCGATGCGGTCCATCTCCGCCTCCTTCATGCCGCGGGTGGCGACCGCCGCGGTGCCGAGGCGCAGCCCGGAGGTGACCATCGGTGGGTTCTCGTCGAACGGAATGGTGTTCTTGTTGACGATGATCCCCGCCTCGTCGAGCCACGCCTCGCCTTCCTTTCCGGTGAGGCCGGAGGAGCCGACGTCGACCAGGACGATGTGGCTGTCGGTGCCGCCCGACACGATCCGGTAGCCGTGCTCGGCCATCGCCGCCGCCAGAGCCTTGGCGTTGGCCATCACCAGGGCGGCGTAGGCCTTGAAGCCGTCCGACATGGCCTCGTGGTAGCAGACCGCCTTGGCGGCGATCAGGTGCATGAACGGGCCGCCCTGCGCGCCGGGGAAGACGCTGCGGTTGAGGTCCTTGGCGTACTCCTCCTTGCACATGATCATGCCGCCCCGTGGGCCGCGCAGCGTCTTGTGGGTGGTCGAGGTGACGAAATCGACGTGCTCGCAGGGGTTGGGGAAAAGCCCCGTCGCTACCAGGCCGGAGGGGTGGGCGATGTCGGCCATCACCTTGGCGCCGACGCTGTCGGCGATCGCCTGGATGCGGGCGAAATCGATGGTGCGGGGGTAGGCCGAGGCGCCGCAGACGATCAGCGCCGGCCGATGCTCTTCCGCCTTGGCCGCCATCTCGTCGTAGTCGAGCAGCTCCGTGTCGCGGTTCACGCCGTAGGTGACGACGTTGTAGAGCTGCCCCGAGAAGTTGAGCGGATGGCCGTGCGACAGGTGGCCGCCGTGCGGCAGCTCCATGCCCAGGATGGTGTCGCCGGGCTTGACGGCGGTGAAGTACACGCCCATGTTCGCCTGCGTGCCGGAGTGCGGCTGCACGTTGGCGTGCTCGGCGCCGAACAGCTTCTTGGCGCGCTCGATGGCGAGAGTCTCGGCCTGGTCGACGAACTCGCAGCCGCCGTAGTAACGCCGACCCGGATAGCCCTCGGCGTACTTGTTGGACATGACGCTGGCGCAGGTCGACAGCACCGCCTCGGAGGCGTAGTTCTCGGACGCAATCAGCACCAGCTTGTGGGCCTGCTTCTCGGTCTCGCGGTATACGGTGGCGAATATCTCGGGATCCACCTCGGCAAGGGGGCGCGCCATCGCGGCGCCGACCAGCGGATCGGAGGAGTGGTCAGAGTGGTTTGCCATGTCGTCGACCTCAGTGGTTCAGTGCGATCCGGGCGGGTGCCGTAACCACCGAATTCTAACGATTCCGCCGCAACTGTGCACTTTGGAGGGCTGGTGCTATCCTCGCCCCACATGAGCGCCGCCGGTTCCCGCGATACTCACGCCACCAGGTTGTTGATCGTATTGATCGTCGCCCTGGTCCTGCTGGCCTGGTTCAACCGCTTCATTCAGGACGACGCGTTCATCTCCTTCCAGTACGCCCGTAACCTCGCGGAGGGACACGGGCTCACCTTCAATCCGGGGCAGCGGGTCGAGGGCTACACCAACTTCCTGTGGACCCTGATGATGGCCGGCGGGTTCGCGCTCGGGGTGGAGCCGGTGGCGTGGAGCTATGTGCTCGGGCTGACCTTCTTCGCCGGTACCCTGCTGCTCACCTATCGGCTGGCGGTCGGGTTGTCGGGTCGCGCCGCCGTCGGCCTCACCGCGGTGCTGCTGCTGGGCGGCAACTTCAGCTTCAGCAGCTACGCCACCGGCGGGCTCGAGACCCAGTCGCAGGCCTTTTTCGTGGTCGCGGCAGTGTGGCTGAGCTGGATGGCGTTGCGCACGCCGCCGGGCTCCGTCGGGCTGCTCGCCGCTGCCTCCGCAGCGTACGGACTCGCGCTCATGACGCGGCTCGACTCCGCGGTCTGTCTGTTGTTGCCCGGGCTCCTGACCCTGTCGACGGTCGCGCGCGCGCAGTCCGGCGCCGGCGCGCGCGCCGCCCGTGTCCTCGCCTTGATACTCCCGGGGTTCGTGCTGGTGGCCCCGTGGCTGGCGTGGAAGGTCTCGTACTACGGCGGCATCCTCCCCAACACCTATTACGTCAAGGTGTCCTCGGCGGCATCGCTGATACGCGGCGGCCACTACGTGTACCGCTTCCTGGCCAGCTTCTGGATCCTGCCCCTGCTGCTGCTCGCCGTGCTGCTGCGCCCGCGCGAGCTCACCGGGTTGTTGCGCCGCGGTCGCCCGGCGTGGGGCGGCGCACTGCTCGCCGCAATCGTTGTGTGGTTTGCCTATGTCGCCTCGGTGGGCGGTGACTTCATGGAGTTCCGCTTTATCGTCCCGGTGATGCCCTTCATGATGATTCTGATCGCCTGGGCGCTCGCCGAGCTGGTCGAGGACCGCCGCCTGCGGGTCGCCGTGGTCATCGTGCTGCTGGTCGGGTCGCTGCTGCACGGCGCCACCTTCTGGGGCATCCGCGACATCGAGTCGATCCGCAACCTGGCGATCCACATGGAGCCGGACGGCGGCGACTGGGACGAGGTCGGGCGAACCCTGGGCGAGTACTTCGCGCCCGATAGCGGAGTGACCATCGCGGTCGGCCCGGCGGGAGTGATCCCGTTCTACTCGCGGCTGCGGACCATTGACATGCGCGGCCTGGTCGACCCGTGGGTGGCGCGCAACGGCATCATCGTCAGCACGGTCCCGGGGCACCAGCGCATGGCGCCGCTCGCGTATCTGGTGGAGCAGGGAGCCAACCTGGTGGTGGGACACCCGCATGTGATCTCGCGCCGCGGGGGCCTGCCCGAGGCGTTCGCGCTCGCCAGCCTGGCGCAGCTCGCGCTCGCCGACGTCTCGCGCGCGACGGTTCCTGCGGATGCCGAGGTCGTTGCCATTCCGATGCCGGATGACCGCTGGCTGCTCGCCCTCTACCTCGTCGGGCACCCTGCGGTCGATCGCGCCATCGCCGACAACGGCTGGCCCACCGTACCGCTGGACGACCACGTGCGAGGGTTCTAGGCGCATGTGCGACACGCGGAGCGACGGCGCGTGACGGCCAGGTCGGCGCTCAAGCGGCTGCTGCCGCAGCCGATCCTCGACCTGCGTCTGTCCTGGATCCGCTGGCAGCAACGCCGAGGCGAGCGGCGCGCGTTTCACATGACCGGGGGAAAGATCGTTGCCGGGCCTTTCCGTGGGCTGAAGTTCGTCGCCGACGCCGGCGGCATCCCGCTGGCGCCCAAGCTCTTCGGTACCTACGAGAAGGAGATCCAGCCGTTTCTCCAGGACGCCATCGCCGACGGGGTCGACGTGGTGGTCAACATCGGCGCCGGCGAGGGCTACTACGTCGCCTGCATGCTGATGCACCTGCCCGACGCGCGCGCCGTTGCCTTCGAGACTGACCCTGCCCGCCAGCGGCTCATCGGCGAGTTGATGCAGCTCAACGGTATGGCGGATCGCGTCGAGATCCTCGGTGAGTGCGATGCGGCTGCCCTGCGGGCCGCACTCGAAACGGCGCACCACCCGCTGGTACTGTGCGACATCGAGGGCGGCGAGAACGAGGTGATCGATCCCGAACTCGTGCCGGTGCTGCGCGACGCCGATATGATCGTCGAGGTGCACGACTTCATCGTACCCGGGACCGGCGATCGGCTACGCGAGCGCTTTGCCGACACCCACGAGATCGACTCGGTGACGTCGCGCCCGCGTACCGTGGACGATGCGCCCGAGTCGCCGCGCTGGCGTTCGCAGCAGGTCGTCGAGATGCTGTGGGAGCGCAGGCCGTGTGAAATGGAATGGTTGCGCCTGCGTGCATGGTCTCGCAGGAGCGGATCACCAACGTCCGGGAGAAGCAGTGGCTAGGCAATCGCAGGGCGGCGCGCGAGTGGGGGGCCGACGACGGCTCGTGCAGGCGCTGGTGGTGATCGCAGTGGCGGCGGCAGGATTTGTTTACGGCTATTTCTCGCACCGCAACGGGCTGTTTCCCGCCCCGCTGATTCGCCGCTGGACCGCGCCCCCGCAGCCCGAGCGCGTCACCGGACCACCGGGCCGCTGGAATCCGGTCTCCGTGGCCCCGGGCGAGGACCTGCAGGACGAGATCGAGCGTCTGCGGGCGATCGGCTACCTGAGCGGCTCGGACCTCGCCACCGGCACCGGCGGCGTCAGGATCAACGTCCCCGAGGCCGCCTGGCCGGGGCTCAACCTCTATACCTCGGGGCACGCGCCGGAAGCGATCCTGATGGACATGGACGGCAACGTGCTGCACACGTGGAGCTACGAGTTCGATGACGTATGGCCGCCCGAGAGCTTCGATGATCGGCCCGGCTATTTCGAGGTCGATTACTGGCGCCGCGCGCACATGTTCGACAACGGCGACCTGCTGGCGATCTTCGAGGGCTTCGGCCTGGTCAAGCTCGATCGCGACTCCAACCTGCTGTGGAGCTTCCCGCGCGACGACGCCGAGTCGCTGCTCGACGAACCGGGCGCCCATCACGACTTCTTCGTCGACGACGAGGGGTTCATCCACGTATTGACCCGCTACGCGCACATCGTGCCGCGCATCAACCCCGGGTGGCCGATCCTCGAGGACTTCATTACCGTGTTGACGCCCGATGGTGAGGTCGTGGAAAGCTTCTCGCTGCTCGAGGCGTTCGAGCGCTCGCGCTTCAGCCCGCTGCTGTCCGGCATCGCCGAGCGCGGCGACATCTTCCATACCAACACCCTCGAGATCTTCGACGGCAGCCAGGCCGATCGCGCGCCGATCTTCGCGCGCGGCAACGCTCTGATCTCGCTGCGCGAGATCGACGTCATCGCCATTGTCGACACGCAGAAGAAGGAGGTGATCTGGGCGATCAGCGGCATGGCGCGCAAGCAGCATCAGCCGACCTTGCTCGACAACGGCAACATGCTGCTGTTCGACAACTTCGTTACCGATCAGAGCTCGAGCGTCGTCGAGTTCGATCCGTTGACCCAGCAGGTGGTCTGGGAGTACCCAACCGATTCGGCGGTGGAGTTCTTCTCCGCCACCTGCGGCTCCAATCAGCGGTTGAGCAACGGCGACACCCTCATCACCGAGACCGATCGTGGTCGCGCCTTCGAGGTCGATGCGGATGGCAACATCGTGTGGGAGTTTCTCAATCCGCACCGCGCCGGTGACGACGACGAGTTGATCGCCAGCCTGTTCGAGGTCGTGCGCCTGCCCGCCGACCAGCCGCTGGACTGGCTCGAGACGCGGTGAGCGGCCGCCGCGGCCGCGGTCCGATCAGCGCTCCACGCGGCTAGCTCGCCGCCGGAGTCGGAGCGCGGCGCCAGTAAGCCAGCGCGGCGCCGGCGGCCGCCAGCGCGGCCAGTAGCCCCACCACCGCCACTGCCGACAGCCGCCGCTCGAGGATCAGGAGGTAGAGGTGATCGGTGGCCACGAAACGCACCGCGTACGGGAGGATGCTCGCCGCCATCGCTGCCACCAGCGCCGGGTACATGGCGCTGCGACGCTCCCGGGTCAGGGCCGGCAGCAGCAGGAAGAACACCGTCGGCGCGAGCAGCTCGAACCATGCGCGGTGCACGTCGGTGACCAGTGGCAAGGGGAACAGCAGCAGGAACGTCGAGCTCGCCGGGAGCAACAGCTCGCGGGCGGCGGCCGGCGGCGCGCCGCCGCCGAACGCCAGCCAGCCGGCGATGCAACACAGGCCGCCCCAGGCGATGAAGAAGTCGAGAGGGGTGAGCAACGACAGGTTGGAGCTCAGCATGCTCCAGGCCGCGGCGACGACCGGCATGCCGCCGTCGTAGGGCGGCATGCTTGCGGTCGGGGTCGCCGCGGCACGCACCACCAGATGGAGTGCGAGGAAGCCCGCCGCCGAAGCGCCCATCTTGCCCCACAGCTCGCGCCGCTGGCCGAAGGCGATCAGCGCCAGCGCGCCGAGGCTCAGCAACAGGCTTTCCTTGAGCAGGGCGCACAGCGGCAACAGGGCGAGGAACATCGTGCTGCGGCCGCGCAGCGCCAGGGCGACGAAGCCGAGTTGCACGGCGAGCACCAGGACGTCGATGCGCGCCGGGTTGGCGGCAGCGAACAGCACCTGGTAGTTGAAGAACAGCACCGCCACAATGCCGTAGCCGGCGAGTCCGTCCGGCGCCAGCGCGCCGGTGGTGTAGAGCGCTGCGAACATCGCCAGCGCGCACAACACGACGAATCCCATCAGCGAGCCGCCGAAGAGCGCGCCGACCAGCAGCGGCGCCGCGGGCCGGAAGGCGAACGGCGCGCGCCCCTCGAGCGACATGCTCGTCGCCATTGCCTGGTAGTCGGCGCCGTCGCCGCCGATGCGGATGCCGGTGCTCGAGGCGAAGTGCGCGCGCGCGAAGGCGATCACCACCAGCAGCAGCACGAACGCTGCCAGCGCCAGGCGGCTGCCGCGCGCGCCATCCGTTGCCGCCGGGGTGTTGTCGGCTGCCGCCACTAGCGGCTCTCCGTGTCGGCGAATGGCAGATAGAGGCGCTCGTATTCCTTCAGGGCGAAGGAATCGCTCATCCCGGCGACGTGATCGGCGATCAATCGCAGGAAGGCGGGCTTGCCGTGGTAGCGGGTGGCAACCTCGGCGGCGACCTTGTCGCCCGGCAGATCGCGCAGGTAGTCGCAGCCGGTCATCGTCTTGTAGCGCAGCAGCACGTAGTCGTCGAGCTGCAGCGGGTCACGGTGATAGGCACCGAACAGCCCGCGCAGGAAGGTGCGCGCGCGCGCCTCCAGCCGGCTGACGGCAAACGAGCGATAGACCTGCGACTCGACGAAGGACTCCAGCTCGGCGGCCATCTCCGCGACCGGCGGCGACAGCGCCACCACCACGCGCGGGGCCTCGGCGTCCTCGGCGAGCGCGTCGGCGGCAGCCACCACGGTGTCCGACACCAGCAAGTGAATCATGCCGCGGATGAGCGCGTTCTGGCGCCCGAAGCGCCCCTGGCGGGTGAGGTACGACTCGCCCAGCTTGTGGGCCACCGCCTCGCCGAGGTCGAGTCGCTCGGCGGCGTGCAGCGCGACCTGGCCGGCGCGGATGCCGTCCTCGAGATCGTGCGTCAGGCGGGCAAGCCGGTCGGCGAGGGATACGACCTGCCCCTCGAGCAGCGGCGGCTGGCCCGGGCGCAAGCCCTCGTCGACCCAGTCGGGGTACTGCACCTCGTCGTCGACGTGACCGCGCTTCCAGATGCCCTCGCGCACCGCATCGGTGAGGTTGAGGCCGGGATGGTCGTAGCGTTGCTCGAGGCGGTCGACCACACGCAGGCTCTGGTAGTTGGGGCGGAAGCCACCGGTGGCGGCGAGCGCAGCCGCGTCGATGCCGTCGATCCGCTCGCTGCCGTCGAGCAGGGCGGCGAGTGTGTCGCCGCCCGCGGCGCCGAAAGGAGGCTGGCCGAGGTCGTGCCCCATGGCGATGGCCTCGACCAGGTCCTCGTTCAGGCCGAGGGCGCGCGCGATGGTGCGGGACAGCTGCGCCACCTCGAGGGTATGGGTCAGGCGGGTGCGGTGATGGTCACCCTCATAGGGTACGTAAACCTGCGTCTTGTGCTTGAGGCGGCGGAAGGCGAGCGAGTGCAGAATGCGGTCACGATCGCGCTGGAAGGCGGTACGGTAGGTCAATGTGCGGCCCGTGTCGGCGAGGACGTAGCGGCGTGTGGCGTCGGCGCTACGCCGCGCGTAGGGGGCGAGCGTTTCGGCCTCGAGCGCTTCCAGGGCGGCGGTGTCGCGCCCGTGAAATGACGTGGGCATGGGGCGGATCGTGGCGGTGTAGTGTTGGCTCGTGAACGCTACGGATAGTAACGCCTCGCGGGCGACAAGCCACCGCCCCCGGAACCGTCGGGCAATGCCGCACGGGCAGCGCAACGCCCTGCGTCGGGGGCGGTACGCAACGCGCGCCGGGGTGGCCGGGATTCTGCTGCTGGTCGCAATGCTGGCGGGCTGCGCCGGCGCCGACGACTGGGTGCAAACGCAGCCCGACCTGGCCGAGCAGGCGCGCAACGACCCCGGCGCGATCGTCGCCGCGGCGCTGGCGCAATGGGACGGGCTGCGCGGCATGGTGGGCTCGTGGCAGGTGCGCGCCAGCCGCGGCATCAACAGCCGCACGCTCGACACGCAGATCTATCTGTTGCGCGACGCGCTGGTGCAGATCGAGGTGATGCCGCCGACGATGATCAGCGAGGGCTTCGTCGGCGTCAGCCGCAGCGAGGTCGGGTTGTGGGTCTCCGACGATCCGTGCCTGTACCGCGGCCCCAACGTGCCGGGCGCGTTCGGCCGCGCCTTGGGCATCGATCTGGCGCCCGAAGACATCGTCGCCGTGCTGATGGGCTTTGCGGTGCCGCACCCGGAACGCGCCACGGTGAGCTGGGACGAGGCCGAGCGCCGCATCCGGGTGGCCGGCTCGAATACGACCGCGTGGCTCCACCCGGTGACGCTCCGTTTCGAGCGCTTCACGGTGAGCAGCGGGGCGGGAACGATCAGCGGGCTCTACGAGGCATGGATGGAGGGAGAGACCCCGGTGCCGAGCCGCATGCGCGTCGACGTCGAGGCCGAGGGCATCACGCTTCAGCTGCGCCTGGCGCCGGCGTGGCACCGTAACCCCGAGGGGTTGGAGCCGGAGTTTTTCGACCAGCTCCCGCCGGTCCGTAACACGATGGATTGCCCGCTCGCCGCGCTCGCCGCCGACGGCGGCCTGCTGCGTCGCGGGCTCGGCCGGTGAGCGAGCCGCTGCGTCTGCGGGCGCACGCCAAGATCAACCTGGCGCTGCGGGTCGGACCGCTCGACGAGGACGGCTACCACCCGCTGGCGACGGTGTTCCAGACGGTGAGCCTCTGCGACCTGCTGTACGCGCGGCGCCTCGAGGGTGGCGACGGCGAGCGACCCGATGCGGCGACGCCGTTGCGCCTGCGGGTCGCGGGCGCCGAACTGCCCGCCGACAACACCGTCACGCGCGCCGTGCGGCTACTCGCCGCCGAGGCGCGCGCCGCGGGCGTCGCGCCGGTGGCGCTGGATATGCGGCTTGTCAAGCGGGTGCCCGCCGGCGCCGGCCTCGGCGGCGGCAGCGGCGACGCGGTCGCGGCGCTGGCGGCAGCCGCACGCCTGTGGGGGCTGCCCTGCAATCCACTCGAGGCCGGCGGCGTGCTGCAGCGCGTTGCCGCGGAGATCGGCTCCGACGTGCCTTTCTTCCTGTACGGTGGCACCGCGCTGGGCACCGGTCGGGGCACCCGGATCGCGCCGCTCGAGCCGCTGCCGAGGACCTGGCTGGTGATCGCCGCGCCCGATGTGCACATCGCCACGCCGGCGGCGTACGCCGCCTTCGACCGGCGCGCCGCGGTCGCGGCGGCCGAAGCCGGTGACCTGTCGCCTGCCGCCGAGCCCCCGCAGGCGCCACCCTACGTACCGTCGCTCGACCCCTCCTGGATGGGCAACGACCTTGCTCCGGCGGTCTACGGCCTGGTTCCCGAGGTCGGGGAGGTGTGCGACCGCCTGCGCCGGCTCGGTGCCGCGGTCGCCCAGATGACCGGTAGCGGCGCGGCATCGTTCGGCGCCTTCGCCACCCGCCGCCAGGCGGCGCGCGCGGCCGCGCGCCTGCGCGCGCAGGGAATCTGGGCGGGGGTTTTCGTTTCCGTGACGGGAGATCGGCACCGCCACGGCCTGTTCGGCCCCGACGACCGGTCGAGAGGTTGACCGGGCTGCTACCGGCCGTACCCTGCGCCGGTGTGTTCCGTGTCGCGGGCGAGGCGGGTGATCCGACCGGGGGGCGCCCCGCGGGGAGTTTGATAGGTTGCTCGGATCGCGGCTATAATGAGCCACTCGTGCTACACGCACGTCCCGAAATCGACGCGATTTCAAGCAGTCCGAGAATTCTTGGGGCGTCGCCAAATTGGCAAGGCACGGGACTTTGGATCCCGCATTTGCAGGTTCGAGTCCTGCCGCCCCAGCTTCGTTTGCTCATCCGAACCAGATCATTCGATAAACTTCCGCCCGAGCCGCGTCCTCAGACCATCCGCTCCCATAGCCCCTTGTAGCCGATGCCTTCTGCCGATCGCCCCCTCATCCTGTTCGCGGGTAACGCCAACCCGGAACTCGCTCAGCGCATTGCCGACTACCTCGGTCATCAGCTCGGCAACATCGAGCTGACCCAGTTCTCCGACGGGGAGGTGCGCTGCCAGCTGCAGGAAAACGTGCGCGGCTCGGACGTATTCGTCATTCAGTCGACGTGCCGCCCGGTCAATCGCAGCTTGATGGAGCTGCTGATCATGTGCGACGCGGCGCGACGCTCCTCGGCCGCGCGGATCACCGCGGTGATCCCGTACTTCGGCTACGCGCGGCAGGACAAGAAGGACGAGCCCCGTGTGCCGATCACCGCCAAGCTGGTCGCCGACCAGCTCGTTGCGGCGGGCGCCGACCGGGTGCTGGCGATGGATCTGCACGCGGGCCAGATCCAGGGATTCTTCAACATCCCGGTGGATCATCTGTTCGCCGCTCCGGTGGCCGTCGAGCACATCGCGGCGATGGAGCTCGACGACCTGGTGATGGTGGCACCCGACGCCGGCGCGGTGGAGCGCGCGCGCGCCATTGCCAAGCGGCTCAACGCCGGGCTGGCGATCATCGACAAGCGGCGGCCGCGCGCCAACAAGGCAGTGGCCATGAACGTCATCGGCGAGGTCGACGGTTGCAACACGATTCTGTACGACGACATGATCGACACCGCCGGCACGCTGACCCAAGGTGCCAATGCGCTGATGGAGAACGGCGCCAAGGCGGTTTACGCTTTCGCCACGCACCCAGTGCTTTCGGGACCCGCCATCGAGCGCATCGAGGAGGGCCCGTTCAGCAAGGTCATCGTTACTGACACCATTCCGCTGCGCGGCCCGGCCAGGGATTGCTCCGCGATCCTCGTGCTGTCGGTTGCCGAGCTGCTCGGCGCAGCGATTCGCAACATCCACGAAGAAACAAGCGTTTCGAGCTTGTTCATCTGATTCTGAAGAGAAAGAGCCATGGCTGAAATTGTCATCGAAGCAGCGCCACGGGAGGCTGGCTCCAGCAACGAGGCGCGTCGCATGCGGCGCGAGCGCAAGCTGCCGGCGATCGTCTACGGCGGCGGCAAGGAGTCGCTGCCCATCACCTTGGATCCCGGCGAGATCGTCTCGATTCTGAAGTCGGAGTCGGGACAGAACACCATTTTCAAGCTCAAGACCGGCGACGGCGGCGAAGACAACGTGATGATCTTCGACGTCCAGATCGACCCGATCACCCACACGCTGCTGCACGCCGATCTGGCGCGCATCGCGATGGACGTGGAGATCGAGGTCTCCGTACCGATCCGCCTCATCGGTGAGCCTAAAGGCGTCGTCGAGGGCGGCGTGCTCGACCACTCGCTGCGCGAGCTCGAGGTGAGCTGCCTGCCGGGCAACATCCCGGAGAGCATCGACATCGACGTCAGCCACCTGGAGATCAACGACTCGATCAAGGTCGCCGACCTGGTGCTGCCGCCCGACGTCACGTTGGAGACGGATCTCGACTACTCGGTCGCATCCGTCGTGCCGCCGGTCTCCGAGGAGGATCTCGAGGCCGACCTCGGCATCGAGGGCGAGGAGCCGGAGGTCGTCGGCGAGGAGCTCGGAGAGGGCGAAGAGGCGCCCGAGGCCCCCGAAGAGGAAGAGAAAGCCGAGGAAGAGGGCGAAGAAGAAAAAGCCTCGGAGTAACCGGTGCGCGCGCTGGCCGGCCTGGGGAACCCGGGCGACGAGTACGCGGAGCACCGTCACAACGCCGGCTGGATGCTGTTGGCCGTTCTCGAGCGGCGCTATCCGGCCGTCGATACCAAGGAGCTGAGCAACGCGAGACTCTCCCGCGTGCGCATGAAGGGCAGGCGGGAGGATGGTGGTCCGGCCGAGCTGTGGCTCATCCGTTCGAAGACCTACATGAACGACAGCGGTCGGGGGGTCGCTCAGGCGTGCCGTGAGCTGGGCCTCGGGCCGGATGAGCTGGTGGTGGCCTTCGATGACATCGACCTGCCGCTGGGCAAGATCCGCCTGCGGGAGAGCGGTGGATCGGGCGGGCAGAACGGCATGAAGTCGGTGATCGAGTCGCTGGGAACACAGAAAATTCCCCGTCTGCGGATGGGGATCTGCGGCGAGCGCGCCCCGGCGGATACCGCCGACTACGTGCTCAGCCGCTTCGACAAGGACGAACGGGACATGGCGGCCGAGATGATCGAGGACGCCGCCGACGCCGTCGAGATGGTGCTCCGACAGGGGCTCATCGCGGCGATGAACCGCTACAACTGAACGGCAGTACGAGAGGACAGAGGAGTTCCACCTGATGGATACACAGTCGCTGATGCAGGCGGCACCGATCTTCGGTGCCGTCGGTCTCGTCATCGCGCTGGGCATTCTCTTCTACGTCAAGCGCATACCGGTGGCCAGCGAGGAGATGAATGCCCTCGCCGAGAAGATCCACCGCGGGGCGATGGTGTTTCTGCGCAGCGAGTACAGCCTGCTGCTGATCTTCGTCGCGGTGGTGGCCGGGCTGCTGTACACGTTCGTGAGTCCGCTCACCGCGCTCGCCTTCATCACCGGCGCCGCGTCGTCGATGGCGGCGGGGTTCGCCGGCATGACCGCGGCGACCTCAGCCAACGTGCGCACCACCAGCGCCGCCGCCTCCAAGGGGCAGGATGCCGCGCTGATGGTGGCGTTCCTCGGTGGCTCGGTGATGGGGCTGTCGGTGGCCAGCCTCGGCCTGCTCGGCGTCGGCGCGTGGCTCCTCGTGTGGTTCTACCTGTACGGGACTCCCGAAACCGCCTCTCTGATCAACGGCTTCGCCATGGGCGCGTCGTCGATCGCGCTGTTCGCCCGCGTCGGCGGCGGTATCTATACGAAAGCCGCCGACGTCGGCGCCGACCTGGTCGGCAAGGTCGAGGCCGGCATCCCGGAGGACGACCCGCGCAACCCGGGCGTCATCGCCGACAACGTCGGTGACAACGTCGGCGACGTCGCCGGCATGGGCGCCGACATCTTCGAGTCCTACGTCGGCTCGATGGTCGCCACCATTGCCATCGGCGCCACGGTCATGGTCGGCGGCGGCCTGGAGGCGCTGCAGGCCGATCCCTCGATGCCCGAAGGAACCGCGAGGCTCCTGCTCATGAGCCTGCCGCTGGTGATGTCGATGATCGGCCTGGTCGCCTCGCTCGTCGGCATCGCATCGATGTACGTCTTCAAGAACACCAACCCCGCCGGCGCGCTGCGCTGGTCGGCGCTGTTCTCGGCGGTGCTGTTTCTCGGCGGCGCCTACGCTTACGTCTCGTCCACCGGCATCAGCAACAGCGTCTGGTTCGCCATCGTGGCCGGCACCCTGGCCGGTCTGGCGATCGGCTGGATCACCGAGTACTACACCGCCGGCAAGCCGATCCGCGACATCGCGCAGGTGAGCGAGACGGGCTCCGCGACCAATATCATCCAGGGCTTGGCGGTTGGCTTGCAGTCGTGCGCCGCGCCGGTTCTGATGATCTGCGCTGCCATTTGGGCGGCCAACGAGACCGCCGGCCTGTACGGCATCGGCATCGCCGCGGTCGGCATGCTCGCCACCGTCGGCATCACCATGAGCGTCGACGCCTACGGCCCGATCGCCGACAACGCCGGCGGCATCTCCGAGATGTCCGGCCTCGGTCCCGAGGTGCGCCAGATCACCGATGGCCTCGACGCGGTCGGCAACACCACCGCCGCCATCGGCAAGGGTTTCGCCATCGGCTCGGCCGCGCTCACCGCGCTGGCGCTGTTCTCCGCGTACACCCAGGCTGTCGCCGCGGCCAGGGGTGCGGAACTCAACGTCGTGTTGACCGAGCCACGTGTGGTCATTGGCCTGCTCATCGGCGGCATCATCCCGACGCTCGCCGGGGGCATGACCATGACCGCCGTGGGCCGCGCCGCCTCCGAGCTGGTCGAGGAGATTCGCCGCCAGTTCCGCGAGATCCCCGGCATCATGGAGGGAACCGGCGAGCCCGATCCGGAGCGCTGCGTCGAGATCGCCACCAAGGCGGCGCTCAAGGAGATGGTGGCGCCCGGCCTGCTGGCGGTGATCGCTCCGGTCGTGGTGGGCTTCGGCCTCGGCCCGGAGGCGCTCGGCGGCATGCTCGCCGGCGCCACTGTCGTGGGCGTGCTGCTGGCGTTGATGATGGCCAACGGCGGTGGTGCCTGGGACAACGCCAAGAAGTACATCGAGGCCGGCCACCACGGCGGCAAGGGCTCGGACGCGCACAAGGCGGCGGTCGTCGGCGATACCGTCGGCGATCCCTTCAAGGACACTTCTGGCCCGTCCATGAACATCCTGATAAAGTTGATGTCTGTCGTATCGCTGGTCATCGTTCCGCTGATCGTCTAGCAGCCTTCCGGTCCCGTTCACGCGGCAACACCAGCACCTTCAAACAACAAATCTCGCAACTCCTCGCCCTGTTCGTGCAGGGCCTGAGACCGAGAGGAGATCCATGCCGAATCTCTACGAAACACTTCTGATCGTCACGCCCGACGCCGACGACGAGCGCGTCGACGCCGTCATCGGTGACCTGCGCGTCGTGGTCGAAAACGACGGCGGCACTGTGCTGCAGGCGGGCGTGTGGGAGCGCCGCAAGCTCGCCTACGCGGTACAGGGCAAGACCGAGGGCATCTACGTGCTGATGTACGCGGACGGCGACAACACGCTGCCCGCCGCCCTCAAGTACCGCATGAAGCTCGACGAGTCGGTGATTCGCTCGATGGTGATACGCGTCGAAGACCGGCAGGAAGCCGACGTGCGCGAGCAGATCGCCGCCGGCGACCATGCGGCAGACGCCGAGCAGATCGCCGCCCAGAAGGCCGCTGCCGAGCGCCGTCACGAGGCCGAGGCGGCCGCCGCCGCGCTGTCGCTCGAGGAGCAGGTGGCCATCGAGCAGGCGGGTGTTGCCGCCGAGGAGGTCGCCGCGGCGATCGTCGAGGAGGGCGAGGGTGAAGTGGACGTCGAAGCCGTGATCGCCGAAGTCGCCGAAGTCGCCGAGGATGACGAAGCTGCCGGCGAGACCGGCGAAGCCGCTGAGGTCGCCCCGGCCGACGAGACCGACGAGGTTGACGAGACCGACGAAGCCGACGAAGCCGACGAAGCCGCTGGCGAAGACACCTCCGGCGACGACGACGAGAAGGAGAACTGAAGATGCGAAGAGGAGGACGCCGTCGCCGCAACAAGTACTTGAAGGACGACGTGCCGTACATCGATTACAAGGACGTCGACCTGCTGCAGAACTTCATCCTCGATCGCGGCAAGATCCAGCCGCGCCGTACCAACGGCAACAGTGCCAAGGTGCAGCGCATGCTGACCCGCGCAATCAAGCGGGCGCGCGAGATCGCCTTGCTGCCCTACACCACGGGTTAGAGCCATGAAGCTGATCCTGCAGGAAGCCGTGGAAAACCTGGGTGAGCCGGGCGACCTGGTCGACGTTACCCGCGGCTATGGGCGCAACTACCTGTTGCCGCAGGGCCTCGCCGTAGTCGCGACGACGGCCAACGAGCGCCGCATCGCCGAGCTGCGCGCCAAGCGCGAAGAGCGCGAGCAGGCCGCCAAGATCGCCGCGCAGGCGCTCGCGGTGAGCCTCGAGGGCGTCTCGGTCAACGTCAAGCGCAAGGTTTCGGAAGGCGACAACCTCTACGGCTCGGTTACCGCGGCGGACGTCGCCGCGGCGCTGGTCGAGGAGGGCTTCGAGATCGGCAAGGAACAGGTTCGCCTGGAGCACACCATCAAGACGCTGGGCGTGTTCGAGGTGCCGTTGCACCTGCCCTACGGTGTCGAGGGTTCCGTAAAACTATGGGTCGTCAAAGACGAGTCCGAGTAGCGAGGTCGGCGATATCGGGCCATCTGCGGCGTTACTCCTCCTCGACGATCCGTAGGATCGCCTGCGTCGGAGTGCCTTGCATCTGACCCAATCTCGCCAACCTCGCGCCGCGGAGACGTGTCAGGACTCCTCCGCCCGCCGGTAGATGATCCAGTCGGGGTAGCCGGGTAGCTCGGTGCGGATGGAGTACTCGGGGAGGTAGTCGCGCCTCGTCCACTCGGACTGGCGCCCCTGATCGAATGCCAGGTAGCGCATGTCGGGGGGGATTTGCGCCCTGAATTGCCGGCGCGGCATCGGGATGCCGGCGAGGCGGCGCTCGTTGACGCCGTATTCGACGTGATAGAGGCGATCCTCGACCATCAGGTGGGCGAGCGGGTTCCAGGGGAAGTAGATCTTTCCCGGGTGCTCGGCCAGCATCTCGTTGGCCTGCTGCTGCGGGTTCTGCCAGAAGCGTCGCAGGTGGTCGCGGCCGCGGGTGAACATCTCCGGGTCGACCGCCGCGACATGGTGCACGGTGACGCCGATGCCGGCGGCGAGCAGTAGAAGCTTGGCCGTCGCGGAGCGCCACCCGGAGCCGCGATTGGCGGTGTCGAGCAGGGCGAGGGTGCCGGCCAGCGTCACGAAGAAGATCGTGAAGCTGAGCGAGTTGACCGCCCCGCCGCGCTTGACGATTCCCAGCACCGAGGTCGGCACCGTCAGGATGCCGATCAGCAGCAGCAGCGGCCAGCGGCGCTGCTTCAGCCAGCCGCCCATCTGCGCCCGTCCGGGCAGGCGATCAGGTGGGCCCAGCAGCAGGCCTGCGATCGCCATCCCCAGGTAGGGAGCGGCGGTCTTCGCCAGCTCCCGGAGCTGGCTGCGAAAAAGCGCCCAGCGGCCGTCCGGCGACGGCTTCCACGGCACCATGCTCGGCAGGGTGAACATGTTGAAGTACATGTTCGAGAAGCCGAAGCCGGCCAGCATGATCGCGCTCACCAGGGTCCCCATGGCGCCGAACACCAGCAGGGCGCGCGCTGCCGTCCGCCGTCCTTCCACCACCCACAGCCAGAGGGGAAGGGCGATGAAGATCGGCATCGCCGGTTGTTTGCACCACACCGCCAGGGAAGCGAGGAGGCCGACCGCGACGAGGCGCCGGGTACTGGGCTCCTTGCTCCGTAGCAGCAGCAGGCAGGCGGTCGACAGCAGGCCGAGCGCCGGGCCGTCGGCGTGCAGCGCGAAGCCGGAGTAGAACAGCGCCCGGCTGTCCAGCGCCAGCAACGCGAAAACGCAGGCGGCGAGGACGCGGTTTCTGCTCACGTCGCTGCCGGGCCCGGTGAAAACGCGGACCAGAAGCAGCGCCGGGACGAAAAAGTACGCCAGCTGCAGGACCATGGCGATGGTGATCGCTACCGTCGGCTGGTTGCTGACGGTGGCCGGCAGGAACGCGACCGCGAAGATCGGCCCGTAGATGTACGACAGCGTCGGGCCGTCGGTCGGGCTCGGGTACATACCGTGCCCCTGCACGAGCGCGAACGAGCTCGCCAGGCGTACCGCGGTCCAGTCCCAGAACGGCGCGGCGACGATGCGTTCCAGGGTCGCCAGCGCGACGAACAGCAACAGGGGAGGCAGCGCGAGCAGCACGATGCGGTCGACGGGAGAAGTCGAGGCCGAGCGCCACGCGAGCCACGCACCGACGCTGAGGCCCGCCGCCGTGATCAGCAACCAGGAGGGCATTCAGCGCCCCCGCGCGGTCGCGTCGGCCGGGGCGGCGCCGAGGCCGCGCCAGCGGCCGCGGATCTTGCCGCCGAGCACGCGCGTCACTCCCAGGGCCGCCAGCGGAATGTCGCGCAGCAGTCGCACCTTGCTGCCCGGATCGTGGCGCCACACCACCGGAACCTCGGTGATGCGCAACCCGGCTTGCGAGGCCGCGACCAGCAGCTCCACATCGAAGCTCCAGTCGTCCAGTCGCATGACCGCGAACAGCCGCCGCGCAATCGCGCCGTCGAAGGCCTTGAAGCCGCAGGTGATGTCGCTCACCGGGATGTCCAGCAATCGGCGGGTGGCGCGGCGAAAGATGTCGCCCAGCGCCTCGCGGATCACCGGCTGGTGTACCTCGATCTCCGCGCCCGCGCTGCGTCGGGTGCCGACGACCACTTGCTGCCCCGTGTCGAGCTCCGGCCATACCCGCTCCATCATCTCGATCGGGGTGGACATATCGACGTCGAGAAACAGCACCACGTCGCCCTTCGTAGCCAGCACCCCCCGGCGGACGGCGTGGCCCTTGCCGCGGTTCACGCCCGAGCTCACCAGCTTGATGCGCGGGTCGGCGGCGCTACGTTGCTCGACCTCGGCCCGGGTGCGGTCGGTGGACCCGTCGTCGGCAACAACGATCTCGAAGGGCTGCTCGCGGCCCTCGAGGTAGGTGGTCACCTGGGCGAGCGCGTCGACAATGGCATCTTCTTCGTTGAACGCCGGGAAGACGACGGAGACCAGGCCAGCGGGCATGCGGGGCTCTTCATGGTGTGGGATACCGGTTCGCGCCAGCCTATCGTTTGCTCTGATTGCATGCCAGCAGCGCGCCCCGGTTCCGGACCGGCGCGGGAAAAGCTTCGATGGGACTTTCGTCACGGCCTGCTAGACTGGCTCGATGGCCGAAGAACTGACCAAAGGGCGCACCCTGCCGCACAATCTCGAGGCGGAGAAATCCGTCCTGGGAGCGGTGTTGCTGGACAACGCGGCGGTCAACGCTGCGGCCGAGCTGCTCACCTCGGAGGACTTCTACGGCGAGGCGCACCGGCTGATCTTCGGCGCGATGTGCGAGCTGTCGGAGGTCGGCGCGCCGATCGACGCGGTGACGCTGGCCGAGCGCCTGGGCGACAACGTCGAGCGCGCCGGCGGCAAGGAGTATCTCTCGACCCTGGTCGACGGCCTGCCGCGTGCTCTGAACGTCGGGCAGTACGCGCGCATCGTCAAGGACAAGGCGTCCCTGCGCAACCTCATCGCTTCGGCCAACAACATCATCACCTCGGCGCTGAGCCAGGAGGACGAGACCGACGAGATCATTGATGCCGCCGAGCGGCGCATCTTCGAGATCGCCGAGGACAAGGTCAAGCGCGGCTTCTTGTCGATCAACGACCTCGCCGGCGAGACCATGCACGAGCTCGAGGAGTTGCATGAGCGGCGCGAGTTCATCACCGGCGTGCCGACCGGTTTCAAGCGCCTCGACACGATGACCGCGGGCTTGCAGTCCGGCGACCTGATCATCCTGGCGGCGCGGCCGTCGATGGGCAAGACCGCGCTGGCGCTCAACATCGCGCAGCACGTGGCGCTGCGCCACGGCGGATCGGTGGGCATCTTCTCGCTCGAGATGTCGACCCAGCAGCTCATCCGCCGCTTGATGTCGGCCGAAGCGCACGTCGACAACCACAAGCTGGCCACCGGCTTCCTCTCCGACAAGGATCTCAACGACCTGCTCAATGCGCTGGAGTTTCTCGCTACCGCCAAGGTCTTCGTGGACGACACTGCCAACCCGTCGCTCCTGGAGATGCGCTCCAAGGCGCGCCGCCTCAAGGCCGAGCATGGTCTCGACCTGATCATCATCGACTACCTGCAGCTGATGAGCCTTGGCGGTCGCTACGAGAACCGCAACCTCGAGATCGGTGCCATCTCGCGTGCTCTCAAGGGCCTTGCCAAGGAGCTCGAGGTCCCGATCATCGCGCTGTCCCAGCTCTCCCGTGCCCCCGAGTCCCGCTCCGAGCACCGTCCCCAGCTCTCCGACCTTCGCGAATCGGGGAACCTCGAGCAGGACGCCGATGTGGTGGCGTTCATCTTTCGGGAGGAGGTCTACAACCCGGACCCGACGGTGCAGGGGCTGGCCGAGCTGATCATCGCCAAGCAGCGCAACGGGCCCATCGGCACCGTGCCGCTGGCGTTTCTCAAGCAGTTCACCGCTTTCAAGGACCGCGAGGACCGGGACGACCCCGGCGAGCCCTGGGGCTAGGCGGCCGGAGAAGTCGGGGGCGCCGCAGTGGCGGCGTTGCGCGGCTATCCACGGCGTTGCGCCTCCTCGACGACGCGCTGCACGCCTGCGACGGCGTGCCTTGTGGCTGTCCACGCATCACCATCCCTGCGGTATCCGCAATTCGCGGGCGGCCTACCAAACACGATTATTGCTACTCTTCGCGATATGAGCTTGGCAGGGTTGGAACAGCCTTCGAAGCTTCGTCCGACGTGGGTCGAGATCGATCTGGGGGCGTTGGGGCGCAACTTCGGCCGGGTGCGCGAGAGGGTCGGGTCGCGGCGTGTCTGGTGCGTGGTCAAGGCCAACGCATATGGGCACGGGGCGGTGGAATGCGCGCGGCGATTGCAGGAGGCGGGGGCCGAGGCGTTCGCGGTAGCGACGGTCGAGGAGGGCGTGGAGCTGCGCGAAGCCGGCATCGGCGGGCGCGTCGTGGTGCTGGCAGGAATCGAGCCGGTGGGCACGGAGGCGGCGCGTGCCGCCGCCGGACTGGTGGTGCGTCACGAGCTCGACGTTGCCGTGTGGCGCCCCGAGGCGGCCGCCGAGCTGGGGGCCGCAGCGCGCCAGGCCGGTGTGCAACCGGTGCGCGTGCACCTCAAGACGGACACCGGCATGGGGCGGCTGGGCGTTACGGTCGACGAGGACGTTGCGGCGGTGCTCGAGACGCTGCGCGCCATCGCCGCTGTCGAGGGCGTGCGGCCGGAGGGGCTGTTCTCCAACCTCGCCGCCGCCGATGCACCCGAAGGGGAGCACGGCCACGAGCACACCGGGGTCCAGGTCGAGCGCTTCGCCCGCCTGTGCGAGGCGCTCGACGAGGCCGGCCTGCTGCCCCCGGAGCGCCATCTGTCCAACAGCGCCGCGTTGCTGCGGCACGACGGCGCGTGGCGGCCGGATTGGTGCAACGGCGTGCGCCCCGGCTTGTCGCTGTACGGTGTGGCCTCGTTCCCCGGCGAGGTAACCATCGTGCTCGAGCCCGTTATGTCATGGCATAGCGCGATCGCGGCAGTACGCGCCGTGCCCGCCGGCTGGCCGCTCGGCTACGGCGCCGAGCGCAGGGCAGCGCACGACTGCGAGATTGCCGTGGTGCCGGTGGGGTACCATGATGGCTTCCCGCGCGCCCTCTCCGATCGCGGCGAGGTCCTGATTGGCGACCGGCGCGCGCGGATCGTAGGAGCGATCAGCATGGACCTGACCCTCGTCGACATCACCGGAATGCCCGCCGCCCGCGAGGGGTCTGCGGTGACGTTGCTCGGCGTCGCTCCCGGCGGCGCGGGTGGCGCCATCGATGCCAACGAGCTGGCCGACCGGGCAGGGACCATCGCGCACGAGATCCTGTCGCGCGTCGGCGCCCGGGTGCCGCGCCGCTTCACGGACAGTGGCTCATGACCGGCCTCATCGAGGGGATCGGGCGATTCGTCGTCGGCATCATCGAGGACTCGGGGCGCAGCGCTATCCTGTTCGCCAAGAGCGTTGCCACCCTGCGTCGCCGCCCCTACTACGTGCACCAATGGGCCGAACAGATGCTCGACGTCGGGGTGCGCTCGCTGCCGATCGTGCTGGTAACGGCGATCTTCTCGGGCGCGGTATTCGCCCTACAAACGTGGCAGGGCTTCGAGCGCTACGGCACCACCAGCTTCGTGGGCCCGGTGGTGGCGCTGGCGATCACCCGCGAGATGGTGCCGGTGCTCGCATCGCTGATGGTCTCCGGCCGCGCCGGCTCGGCGATGGCGGCGGAGATCGGCACCATGGTGGTCACCGAGCAGGTCGACGCCTTGCGCACCATGGCCATCGATCCGATCGAGTACCTGGTGGTGCCGCGCATCGTCGCCACCGCGTTCATGCTGCCGATCACCGTGCTCATCGGCGACATGCTCGGCCTGTGGGGTGGCTCGCTGGTGGTGGTCAACCTGTACGGCTCCGGCTCGGCGAGCTACTGGGACGGCATCTGGCAGATCCTGACCTTCAAGGATCTCAACAGCGGCCTCACCAAGTCGTGCGTGTTCGGCATCCTGATCGCCGTGTTCGGCTGCCAGAACGGGTTCCACACCACCGGCGGCGCGCAGGGCGTGGGGCGCGCCACGACGCGCGCGGTGGTCAGCGGCAGCATGGCCATCCTGGTCTTCAACTTCTTCCTCACCAAGTTGTTGCTGAGCTGACGATGAGCAGCGCGCCGAAGGACGAAGCGACGGCAGCCGGCGAAGCGTCGTCGAGCACGCCGGGCGAGGGTTCGCAGGGGGACGGGCGGCCGCTGATCCATATCGAGGATCTGCACAAGGCCTTCGGCTCGTTGCAGGTGCTGCGCGGCGCCGACCTGGACATCGCCAAGGGCGAGTCGATGGTAGTCATCGGCGGCAGCGGTACGGGCAAGTCGGTGCTGATCAAGCACATCATCGGCTTGTTGCGCCCGGATGCCGGCAAGGTCGAGGTCGACGGCCATGTGGTGGCGGAGCTCAAGCGCCCCGAGCTGGGCGCGATGCGCCGGCGCATGGGCATGCTTTTTCAGTACGCGGCGCTGTTCGACTCGATGAACGTGGAGGCCAACGTGTCGTTTTCCCTGCGCCAGCACACCAAGATGAGCGAGGCGGAGATTGCCGATCGTGTCGAGGAGGTGCTCGGCATGGTCGGGCTTTCGGGGGTACAGAAGAAGTGGCCGGCGGAGCTGTCCGGGGGCATGAAGAAACGCGCCGGCCTGGCGCGGGCCATCGCCTTGGGCCCCGAGATCATCCTCTACGACGAGCCGACGACCGGCCTCGACCCGATCCTCGCCGACCAGATCAATGAGCTCATCATCGACTTGCGCGAGCGTTTGAACGTCACATCGGTGACGATTACCCACGACATGATCTCGGCCTACAAGATCGGCGACCGGATTGCCATGCTGTACGAGGGACGCATCGAGGAGGTCGGGACGCCCGAGGAGATTCAAGAGAGCGACAACCCGGTGGTGCAGCAGTTCATCCACGGCCGGGCGGTGGGACCCATCACGACGAGGTGATCATCCGAAGGGGAAGCGAACCATGAGCACAGAGCTGAAGGTCGGCGCGGTCGTACTGGTCGGCGTGGTGGTGTTGGCGGCGTTCATCCTGCAGATGAACGACACCTCCAACCTTTTCGGAGCCTCCACCGATGTGTACCGGGTCCACGTGAGCTTCGATTCGATCGCCGGGCTCAGCGTCGACGCGCCGGTGCGCCTGGCGGGCGTGCTGGTGGGGCGCGTCGAGAGCGTCAGCCTCACCGAGGACGGACGCGCGATGGTGACCCTGCGTATCAATAACGACGTCGTGCTGCGCGCCGGCGCCACCGCCTCGGTCGCCTCGCTCGGATTGCTGGGCGAGAAGTACCTCGAGGTCACTGCCGGCCCCCTGAGCGAGCCGGTGGTCACCGACGGAGGCGAGATCCAGCCCGGCGCTGCGGTGTCGGTCGACCAGATGGTGGCGGTGATGAACCAGATCGCCTCCGACGCGCAGGACATGACCCAGGCGCTCTCCAATGTCTTCGGCAGCGAGGCGGGCGAGGTGCGCATGACGGCGATCCTCGACAATATGGATCAGCTCTCCGCCGACCTTGCCACCATCGCACGCGCCAACCGCGACAGCATCACCACGACCACCACCAACGTCGAGCAGCTCACCGCCTCCCTGAACGACTCGATCCCGGCGATGATCGACGAGTATCGCAACCTCGCCGCCGAGGCCAACTCGCTGCTGTCGGGCAACCAGGATCGCATCGCCGGCACGGTTGACGACGTGCGCGCGTTGGTCGACAGCCTCGATCGCTCCGCCGCCTCGCTCGAGCAGATCATGGAGAAGATCAACAGCGGCGACGGAACCGCTTCCCAGCTGATCAACACCTCCGACACCATCGACCGGGTCAACGGCGCGCTCGACACCATCGACGATTCGCTCGCCGCCTTCGACCGCTTCTTCAACCGCGCCAGCCAGACGCAGTTCAGCTTCGCCCTGCGCTCGGAGTGGTACGCCTCCGACGAGGCCACCAAGAACTATTTCGGCTTCCGTGTCGGCCTCGGCGCGCGCAACGACCGCGCTTTCATCGTAGAGCTGGTCAACGACAACATCGGCCTGCCGATCGTCTCCACGGTTTTGACCGAGACCCTCGACCCCAACGGCAACGTCACCGGCGTCGACATCGAGCGCATCACCACGCGTGACGACGACTTCAAGTTCTCGGCGCTGCTGGGAGCACGCATCAACAACTGGCAGTTTCGCGGCGGCCTGATGGAGAGCGAGGCGGGCGTGGGAATCGACTGGTTCACGGTCAGCGACCGGCTGCGCTTCAGCCTCGACGGTTGGGACTTCGGGCGCAATCCCGACCCGCACATCAAGCTGTTCGCCCAGTTCGACGTTTGGGACCGGGTGTTCGTCACCGCGGGTGCGGACGACCTGCTGTCGAGCGACTTTCGCCAGTTCTTCGTCGGCG
>JASFRZ010000001.1:0-47466 GCA_050114655.1 Acidobacteriota bacterium | reverse complement strand
CCACGTGGTCCAATGCGTTGGCAGCGGGAACGGGAGACCGCGTGAGATCCAGAGATCGGGGGCGACCTCCGATATCGCGTCGATCGCAAGATCCTCCCGAAATTCCAACGCCATGATCGCGTACTTCTCCCCAGTGGGGAGCCTGAACTCACCGATGTCGGCGGAGCGTCCTGGCAAGAACCGGGTTTCTTCATTCGTCTCCCGCACAACGAGTTCGACCTCGCAATCCAGGATCTCCAGCAAAGAGATGAGCTGGCCAATCGACTTCTTGTAATTGGTTGGGTCCAGCAGCCGATAGAACTGGGTCGCGGACGTGCCGAGCCGGCGGATGATCTCGCGTTTGCTGAGGTCGCTGCGCTCGACCTTGTCTCTGGCCCGGATCGTCAGGTCGTAGATCGTGAGATCGCGGAGGTAGTCGGGATCGCGGTTGTAGTCGAGGACTTCGTCGAGGTGCACCGTGCCCTCGTATCCCGATGCAAGGTGGTAGGTGAATCCTTCCTTGGCGAGCTCGGCATCGACGAATACGTCCTTGAGGGGATCGCCTTGGCCCGGTGCTTGCTCCAATCGCGCATACGGATACGCAAGGGTCCGTCGATCGGAGGTCGTGACCTCGAATGCCTTCTTCCTGTTGTTGGCAGTCACAGCGCGGATCTTCACAATAGTCCCTCCGCTTGCAGGCTCTCGATGAGGCGAAGGAGTCTCCGATTGGCGGCTCCCTTCATTGGCGTTGCGTTCTCGAGATCCCATTTCACGACGAGTCTTCCGTCACGATAGACGTGCACGTGGCGAGGCCCGTGATCTCCCTTCCAGGAGAGAAAGATGTAGCCGCCCCGCCGAATTTTCCCCATCGTGAAACGTTACCATGAGAGGTAACGCTTAGGGGAAGGACGGCTCTAGACTGCTCTTCGGCGCTTCATGCATGAACACAAGCGGTGGTGCAAGGTCCGTCTGCCCCTCCGAGCGCACTTCAGCCGCCGTCGATGATGCGCTGGAAGACGGCGCGCGCCTGCTCGATGCCGTAGAGGTACGCCTGCCGCTCGGCCGGGGTATCGAACGAATCGCGCTCATCGACGCGTTGCCACAGCACGTTGATGGTGTCGAGCAGGAAGCGGGCATCGTCCGGATCGGTATAGGCGACGCCGTCGCGCACCACGTATACGGGGCTGGTCTGCACGAACGGGAAGTCGTCGCCGACGTACTTGCTCGGCGGCCCGATCGCGCGGGCGGCGATCCAGCCGCTGCCGGCAATGGGGGTGTCGACGTTGAGCTCCCGGACGATGCCTTGCGCGGGATCGAGCGCCCACGCGGAGGCGTCCCAGGTGTGCACCACGTCGCCGTTGACGAGCAGCTCGACGCGCTCGAGCGGGACCATCGACGCCACGGAGAGCCGCACCTCGAAGGCTTCCGCATCTCCTCCGGTGACGCGGATCTCCGTGCCGGGCTCCACGGCGTCGGTGAGCGTCTCGTGTCCCACCGTCAGGAACAGCAGCGGCCCGCTGGTGGCGAAGGTGCGCTGCGCCTTGACCGCGTCGAGCCAGGCGCCGAAGGTCAGTGGCGGCGCGCCTTCGACGTGCACGTAGGCGCGCGCCGTGCCTCCCGAGGGATCGAGCCAGACGTCGGAGAAGTTGTCGGTGCCGCCGGTGGCGGCGATGCGGAAGCCGCAGTTGAGCAGGCGGTAGTACATCTCGGCCGACTGGAGCTCGCGCGAGGCGATCGAGATGACGTCGAAGAAGTCACCGCGGCCGAGCGCCACGTGCACCGGAATGTCGGCGCCGGCGGCCTCGCGCGGCGTACCCACCGGCCCGTTGTAGGGGTGCACGAAGCCGGCAATGCCGCCCTGCGCATGCGCCGCGTCGATGTAATCGAGCTTGAGCACGTCGGGCGCATAGGGCGTGCCGCGGGCGCCGCCGATCAGCGGCATGATGAAGCGCTGCAAGCCGAGCAGCGCGACGTGGCCGTAGGAGCCGCGAAACTCCTGCGTGTAGTAAAGGATGCGGTTGTCGTCGGAGAGCCTGTAGGGCTCACCGGTGAGGTCCTCCCAGCGGCCCATCAGCTTGGTGCCGTCCATGTGGATGAGGTCGTTGGTGACGCGCACGTCGTCGGCCTCGAGCTGGCGGAAGAACGTCTCCTCGGTGAGGCCGAAGCGGCCCTCGTGCAGGTCGTGCACGTGCATGTCGGAGGAGTACCAGCCGTCCAGGTAGCGCGGCGCCAGCCCGCCGACCCGTTGTAGCTGTAGGGTGATGTCGGCCGAGCCGCCGGCGGGGACGTCGACGGTGCCGGTGACCGGCACGTACTCGAAACCGCGCATCGCGTCGATGCTCAGCGGTCCCGCCGGTACTTCGATCTCGAAGGTGCCGTCGGTGTGCTGATAGTCGGTTTCGGTGGCCCAGGCGCGGCGGTGGAAGCCGCCGTCTTCGGTGTAGGCGCGGCCGTCGGACGCGGTCATCATGATGCGCGCCGGCGTCACCTCGCCGTTCTCGTCGACCACCGTGCCGCGCAGCGTGCCCATCGGCACGCGCGACCGCCGCGAGGTGATCTCGACCTCGCGCCAGGCACTGCGCGCGCCGCCGGCCGGCGACGTGGTGTAAAGGCGCGTCGGGCCGCCCTCGTTGGAGACGAAGGCGATGCGCTGCCCGTCGGGGCTGACCGCGACGCCGAACTCGTCGGACGGCGCGCTGGTCAGGCGCACCGGGTCGCCGCCGTTCACCGACACCAACGCGATGTCGTTGTTTCCGGCGACGTCGGTGGAGTAGAAGATCGACGAGCCGTCGGCCGAGAAGCGCGGCTCGGCGCGGTAGCTCGTTTCCTCGGCGCGCACCAGCTCCGCAGGCACGTCCGGCTGATCGGCGCCGCGGCCGTCAAAGACGACCTTGGTCCAGATGCCGCCGCTGCCCAGGGTCCCCGGCGCGGGTGAGACGAAGACCATCGATTCACCGTCGGGGGAGATCGACGGCTGAAACTGGTTGCCGCGGTCGTCGTAATGCAGCCCGTCACGGAACGGACCCCGCAGGCGCCGCTCGGGGGGCGTCATCGGCCACGCCACGTAGATGTCGAAGTTCCCCTGGCGTTGCGAAGCGAAGAAGATCTGGCGGTCGTCGCCGGACCAGGTCGGCTGCAGGTCGTATCCGGGGCTGTCGGTGATGCGCTGGACCGGACCGCCGTCGGCGTCGACGACCCCGATCTCCAGATCACCGTCGACCTCGTACGTCAGCGCGATGCTGGTGCCGTCGTGGCTCCACGCCGGCTCGAAGTGGTATGCCGGTCCCTCGGTCAGGGCGATCGCTTCGCCCCCTTCCACCGGCACCTTCCAGATGTCGCCGCGCATCGAGAAGGCGATCCACTGCCCGTCGGGGCTGAAGGCGGGATCCATCGGACCGGTCGAGACCGGCGGCAGCAAGTGGAACTCGACGCGCGTCGCCTGCGCCGGGGCGAGCGCGGGGATGGCCAGGAGCGCGAGAAGAAACAGGCCTGTGAGCCGCCGGGGTCGTGACGGCAGGGCGACGATCGTGGGTGCTTTCATGGGCATCGGGGGGTCGGAGGATTCGGGTTCGGCGCGAGTATACTCCCGCCCATGACATCCCCGTCCCGGACCACCTTCGTGCCCGACGGCGAGCCCGAAGAGACCGCCCTGCGGCGCATCAGCCACCTCGGTATCGGCGCGCACCAGGACGACCTGGAGATCATCGCCTACCACGGCATCGCGCGCTGCTACGGCGATGGCCACCGGTGGTTCGGCGGCATCACCTGCACCGACGGCGCCGGCAGCCCGCGCGCCGGCGCATTCGCGGGCTTCAGCGACGAGCAGATGATCGCCGCGCGCCGTGCGGAGCAGGAGGAAGCCGCGCGGCTGGGGGAGTACGGCGTGATGGTACAGCTCGGCTACCCCAGCGCGGCGATCAAGTCGGACGCCGGGCAGCGCGAGCTCGAAGACGACCTCGTCGGGCTTCTCGAGCGGATGGCGCCGCGCGTGGTCTACACCCACGCGCTGACTGATCGGCACGATACGCACGTGGCGGTGGCGCTGGCCGCCCTCGGCGCCCTTCGCCGTCTGCCGGCCGGGGTACGTCCGCAGCGGGTGTATGGCTGCGAGGCATGGCGGGACCTCGACTGGCTCCTCGACGAGGACGCCGTGGTGCTCGACGTCGGCGCGCACCCCGAGCTCGCCGAGCGCCTGGTCGGCGTGTTCGCCAGCCAGATCGCCGGCGGCAAGCGCTACGATCTGGCGGCGCCCGGACGCCGGCGGGCCAACGCGACCTTTCGTTCGTCGCACGACATCGACGACCTCGAGCAGGCCTGGCTGGCGATGGACATGACGCCGCTGATCGCGTTTGACGGCCCGCGCCCCGAGGAGTGGGTCGAATCGTTGCTGGAGCGCTTTGCCGCCGATGTCACGGAAAGGCTGCACCGGCACACACGCGAAGACGCGCAGGACTGACGAGGCAGGCATCGTGGAGATCATCATCCAGCCGAGCGAGCGCGAGGCCACCGAGCTGGCGGCGCAGCGCATCGTGCGCCTGCTCCGTGCCCGGCCCGACGCGGTACTCGGCCTCGCCACCGGACGCAGCCCGCAGGGAGTGTACGACGAGCTCGCGCGCTGCCATGACGAGGACGGCCTCGACTTCAGCCGCGCCACCACGTTCAACCTCGACGAGTACGTCGGCGTGGCGCCGGACCACCCGGGCTCATTCCACCGTGCCATGCGCGACAGCCTGTTTGATCACGTCAACCTCGACCCGGCGCGAACCCACCTCCCCGACGGCCTGGTCGCCGACATCCCGACACACTGCGAAGCTTACGAGCGGGCCATCGTCGACGCCGGCGGTATCGACCTGCAGCTCCTCGGCATCGGCGCCGATGGTCACATCGGCTTCAACGAGCCGTCGTCGTCACTGTCGTCGCGCACCCGCATCAAGACGCTCACCGAGCAGACGCGCCGGGACAACGCCGCAACCTTCGCCGGCGCCGAGATG
Organism: Acidobacteriota bacterium; assembly: GCA_050114655.1. Taxonomy (GTDB): domain Bacteria; phylum Acidobacteriota; class UBA890; order UBA890; family UBA890; genus JASFRZ01. The sequence continues at coordinate 42,496 of JASFRZ010000001.1, read as the reverse complement.
CCGCGCCACGTCATCACCATGGGCATCGGCACGATCATGGACACCCGCGAGGTGGTGCTGCTGGCCTTCGGCGAGCGCAAGGCGCGGGCGGTGGCGCGCGCGCTCGAGGGGCCGATCACCGCCAGCGTGCCGGCGTCGATCCTGCAGATGCATCCCGCCACCAAGGTAATTCTCGACGAGGCCGCCGCGATCCGCCTCGAGCGCGCCGCCTACTACCGCAGCGTCTACGCTGGCAAGCCGGACTGGCAGCGCTGACGCCCTGTGCGGTCGCTGGAAACCACGCCTGCACCGGCCCCCGGTTCGCGGGACGGGACAAACGGCTGTGGGGCGAAGCCGCTCAGATTTCAGTGAGGGCGCGGTGCAGTGCGGCTCCCTTGGCGAGCGTCTCCTCGTACTCCGCCTCCGGATCGGAGTCGGCAACGATACCGCCACCGACCTGGTACCAGACCTCGTCGCCCTGCCGCACCAGCGTGCGGATCAGGATGTTGAGCGACAGGTCGCCGTCGTCGCCGATGAATCCGGCGGCGCCGGTGTAGGGGCCGCGGCGCAACGGCTCGAGCCGGTCGAGGATCTCCATGGCGCGAATCTTCGGCGCGCCGGTGACGCTGCCGCCCGGCAGGGTGGCGGCGAGCAGGTCGGCGACGCCGAGCCCGGCGCGCAGCTCCGCTTCGATTACCGAGTAGGCATGGTGCACGGTGGGGTGGCTCTCGAGCTCACGGAGGCGCGTGACCCGCACCGAGCCGAACTCGGCGACCCGGCCGAGGTCGTTGCGCAGCAGGTCGGTGATCATCAGCAGCTCGGCGCGTTCCTTGTCGCTTGCCTCCAGCTCATGAAGCAGGCGCGCGTCGTGTTCGGGGCTCGTGCCCCGCGGCCGCGTGCCCTTGATCGGGCGGGTCTGCAGCCGCCGGCCGCGCTTGCGCAGAAACAGCTCGGGGCTGGCCGAGAGGATCTCGGGTGCGCCGGGAAGGCCCAGGTAGCAGCCGAAAGGCGCCGGGCTGTGGCCCCGAAGCCGCTCGTAGATGGCCCCGGAGGATGTCGTGGTGCTGGTGCGGAAGCGGTGGCTGAAGTTGGCCTGATAGATGTCGCCGGCGCGGATGTGCTCGAGGATCGTCTCGATGGCGCGGCGATAGCCGGCTCGGTCAAGCAGCGCGACGGGCAACGCCTGCCCGGCGGCGTCGCCGTCGCGCACCCGGGCGTCCTGGTCCCTCGCGCAGGGTGCGGACTCGGTAGCGTGCTCAGCGCATGCCAGCGCTTGCGCGGCGCGGTCGCGGATGTCGGCCTCGTCAGCGGAGGTGCGGCAGCGACCAGCGGCGCACAGCCGGCCGGCGACGCGGTCCTCGACCAGCACCATGTCGTACTCACCGAGGATGAAGTCGGGGATCGAGCGGTCGGCCTGGGCGACGCTCGGCAGGCGCTCGATGTGACGGCCGAGATCGTAGGAGAACCAGCCCATCCAACCGCCGCAGAACGGCGGCTCGGCGGCAACCGGTTCGGTCGCGTTCGTGCGCACGCCGAAGCAATCATGCAGTGCCGCCAGCGCTCCCGGTTTCCCCTGCGGCCAGGCCACCACCCGTCGCGGCCGCCAGCCGAGCACGCTCCAGCGCGCCTGCTCGCCGCTGCCGCCGGCATCGAGGAACGCCACCCCGGGCTCACGCCCGATGAGCGCGCGGGCAATCTCCCAAAGCGGACGGTAGCCGAGCTCCAGGACTGTATGCTTGCCTGCCGCGGGGTGCACGGCGGCGCCGATCTCGTGGTGCCGGGAGCTCATCTCGGGTTGCTCGTCGAGTCTGACGGGTGACGGGACACCCTGCTATTGTCGCCGATGCGCCCCTGGAGGGCGAAAGGCTGGGTTAGCGGGACAGATCGCGTGGAGCGGAGTGATGGCATTCAACGAACGGGCGGAGCGGATGGCTACGGCAACTCTGGTGCTGGCGCTGGCCGTGGTGCCGGCGGCCTGCGAGGGGTTCGGAATCGGCCGCCTGGTGAGCGACAGCGAGACCGAGGAGCCGGTGGCACCGGCGATGAGCATGGCCGAGGCCCGCACGCTGGCGGAGTTCATCGCCGAGATCCCGACCGCCGAGGTACGCGACCTGGATCTCGCGACCGCGCTCACCCTGGTGGCGATGCCCCTCTCGTGCCTCGACCGACCGCACGCCGCGCCGCGCGACCGCAGCACCTATCTCGACGAGATCGTCACCGCGCGCCGCCCGGGATTCGAGCGCAACCGCGCTTTTTACGGCTGCTGGGACTGGCACTCCGCGGTCAACTCGACCTGGGCGATGGTCAAGATCTACAAGCTGTTTCCCGATTTGCCGGTGGCCGGGCTGGTCGAGGAGAAGCTGCGCGAGCATCTCTCCGGCCAGGTGATGCAGGGTGAGCTGGAGTTCTTCGAGACCAGCGCGAGCTTCGAGCGTCCGTACGGATGGGCCTGGCTGCTCAAGCTGTACGCCGAGCTGGCCACCTGGGAGCATCCCGACGCGCCGCGATGGGCACGCAACGTCGAGCCGTTGGCGACGTTCTTTTCCGAGCGCATGGTGGGCTACCTGCCGCGCCTCGAGCGACCGTCGCGCTCCGGCGCACACTCCAACACCGCCTTTGCCCTGGCGATGATGCTCGATTACGCCGACATCATGGAGGACACGGCGCTGCACGACGCCATCTTCGAGGCGGCGCCCCGGCTCTTCGGTGCCGACCGTAGCTGTCCCACCGCCTACGAGCCATGGGGAGCCGACTTCCTGTCGCCCTGCCTGGAGGAGGCCGCGCTGATGGCCGCAGTGCTCGACCAGCAGACCTTCATGGACTGGTTCGACGACTTCATGCCGCCGGTGACCTCGCGTGAGTTCCTGCCGCTGACCACGCCGGTGTACACACCGCCGGAGCAGGTGGGGGCCGCGGAGCCGGTCGAGGACGAGACCCCGGCGGCGTTCGCTACCGAGCCCGCTGAGGAGGAACAGGCCGCGGCGGAGGAAGAGGAAGAGGCCGTTGCAGAGGAAGGGGAGGAGAAGGAAGCGGAGGCGGCGGGCGACGAGCAGGAGGAGGTCGACGAAGCCACGCGCGAGCTCGCCTCGCGCTCCCACCTGATCGGGCTCGCCTTCATCCGCGCTGACGCGATGAACCGCATCGCCGCGGCACTGCCGCCCGGTGACCCGCGCATCGAGGCCTATCGCGCTCTTGCACGGTTTCACGGCTCGATGGGCTTTCACGCCATGTTCGACGCCGACTACGCCGGCTCGCACTGGATCGGCACCTTCGCCCTCAAGTACCTGCTGACGGAGAGGGATTAGCTCGAGCTCCCCGACGGACGGCGTAGCGAATGCGCCGCAGCCGCAACTGAGGATTGCGCTCGTGCGGGCCGCGCCAAAGAAATGCGTGGGTTTTCCCCGCCTCGCGCGTCATGAGGGTATGAGCCGCCGACTAGCGGAAGACGAGCTGATCCTGCAGTACCGCAAGACGATCGCGCCGTTGTACGCGTTCGTTTCCCGGCGCGTCGGCGGCGACCGCGGTCTTGCCGAGGACATCGTGCAGGAGACCTGGATGCGGGCGCTCGACGCGTGGCAGCGTCGTGGAGCGCCCGACGAGCCGCTCGCCTGGCTGCAGCACGTGGCGCGCAACGTGCTGGTGAGCCACTTCCGGCGCATGCGGCCACAGGCCGTCGACCCGGCGATGCTCGACATCGCCGACGATCGCTTCGCCCCCGACACGCCGGACGCCGCGGCGTTGGTGAACTGGGGTCTGGCGCGGCTGCGCCGCTCGCAGGCCGAGCTGCTCGCCGCGTTCCACCTCGAAGGTCGCAGCGTCGCCGAGATCGCCGCCGATACCGGCCTCTCGGAGCGCGCCGTCGAGGGGCGACTGCGCCGCGCCCGCATCAAGTTGAGAAAGAAACTGAACCGCGTCATGCAGCCCGCCGGCTCGTCCGGACGGGCGACGAGCGGAGGAAACGAAGATGCTCGACAGACACGAAGCCGATAAGCAGTTCGTCGACAACCTCGAATGGCAGATCGGTGCCGAGGTGCGCCGCCGCAACCGCAACGCCGGCAGCGGGCATCCGCCGTGGCGGGTGGTGCGGGTTGCGGCCGTGGTGGTGGTCTCGATGGCGTTGGGCGCAGCCGCCATGGGCGCCTCGTACCAGATCGAAGAATCGTGGCGCCGCGAGCTTGCGCAAGCCGACCTCGAAGTCCGTCTGCAGCTTGCCCGTAAGCGCCTCGAGCTCATCGAGCAGGAAGCCGCTGCGATCGAGAGGCGCGCCGCTGTGGGTAGCGCGAGTGTGGAGGAGCAGGCGCAGATGCGCATGGCTGTCGCCGACAGCGAGGGGCAGCTTCGCTTGCTCGAGCTCCAGCTCGAAGAGGTGCTGGCAAGTGGGCGCGAACCGGTGGGAGAAGTTTCCTCGCCCGTAATCCGCGGCCGCGACTTCGTCACCGAAAGACTCGAGGTCGAGCTGCAGATCGCGCAACAGATGTTCGAGCTGGTTCAGGGGGAGGTCGATCGCGAGCGGACACGTTTCGAAATTGGAACGGGCGGCCGCGCCCAGCTCGAGGTTGTGCAGCTGGCGCTCGCCGATCGTGAGCAGAGAGTCCGCTCCCTGCAGCGCCGGCTGGAGATTCGTGACGACTTCGTCGGCCGGAGGATCTCCGGTGTGGAAGCCGAGCTGATGGTGCGCATTGCCGACACCGAAGGTGAGCTGGAGGTGGCGCGACGGCGCTTCGAGCTCACCCAGCGTGAGCTGGATACGGTGCGGGAAAGGGTGCGCCTCGGGATTGAGACACCGATCACCGCCAACCAGTACGAACTCGCGCTTGCCGAGGCCGAAGCGCAGCTGCGTCTGGCCGAGGTGGAGCTGGAGGTCCTGCGTCAGGAGCTCGAACGTCAGCAGCGCTGAGTCAAATCCCCAGCGTGCCGACCCCCGACATCATCAGGTTGACGAACTCCCACATCATGTAGGTGACCATCACGCCCATGATGGCCAGCAATCCGGCGAGAACGTAGCCGACCCGGCCCCAGATGACCGCACGCCCGCCGGTGATGATCGTCGGCGTGCCGAGCACCCACGCGCCCGGCGGCGGGATCTGGCGCGCCGCCAGTACGCGCGCGCAGGAGCGCGCAGTGTACAGCGCGGTGGCGACGGCGAGCGTGCCGAGCACCATGGCGAGAAACTTGAGCGCCACGCCGGCACGCGCGATGGCGGCGTCGGGCGAGGTGCTGGCCTGCACGTCGAGCGCGTGCAGGTAGCGCTGCACACCCCAGATCATGCCCAGGCCGCCGAGCACGATGACTGCAGTCGAAGCGGCAAGGCCGGCCCATGCGCCGGGACCGGAAAACGTACGGATACCGTGCTCGTCGAGTGCGGAAGGTGCCATCTTGTCCCCAGGAGACGGCGCGTCCATTCGGCCGTCAGTGGGGTCCAGCCTAGCGAAAAGGTGCCGAGGTTTCCGCCCCTTTTTTTGCCGGCGACGTTGCGGAAAACACGTACTGATGAACGGCGGGCCGTCGCCGTGAGGGCCTCAGGAAAAGCTGGCCAGCGCCGCTTCCTCGTCCTCGTAATGGTCGAAGACCTGGATGAGGTGGTGCATCGTCAGCAGTTCGACGATCTTCGGCGGCACGCTGCAGATCTTGAACGCTGCGCCGTTTTCTGCCGCCTGCAGGTGCCCGACGATGAGGTCGCCGACGCTGGTGGAGTCCATGTACGGCACTCCGGCGAGGTTCACCACGATCTTCTTCTCACCGCGCGCGTACAGGTCGATGAAGTGCTCGCGCAGATGCTGCGTGCCGATCGTCAAAGCGCCGGAGATGTCGACGATCACCACGTCGTCCGCACGCCGCTCGTTCCATTCGGTGGCCATGGCAGGAAACGCTATCAGACTGCTGCCCTCATCGCTGGTGATTGTATTCTGTCGCCGCTCCCAAGCGGCTCTTGCGTCGCCATCAGATCCTGGTAAAGTATATGCGAATTGCATACGCTGCATTTTGCATAGTGTCGCGTGCAGCCCACATCGCACAGTCAGGGAGGCAACCGAGAATGAACGACGCTCCGCGCGAGACCTCTGCATCTGCGCCGCTCAAGCCGCGCGCGTACATGGTGTTGTTGCTGCTCGCCGAGCGACCGCGTCATGGTTACGACCTGCTGGCCGCCCTCGAACGGCGCTCTGACGGAGCCATGAAGATGAACGCCGGATCGTTCTATCGCCTGATCCACGGCCTTGCCGAAGAAGGGCTGGTGCAGCGGGTGCAAGCGCCCGAGGACGAGCCCTCCGGCGGCGGCGAGCGCAAGACCTACGGGCTGACTCCCGACGGGCTCGCGCGGCTGCGCGCCGAGATCGCGCGGCAGGAATCTCTGCTCGAACTCGGTCGCCAGTGGCTCGGGTGAACGCATGTCGGATGATGAGGACGACCCGATGAGCCGCGAGCCACGCGTTGCACGCTGGTACCGGCGTGCGCTGCGCCTTTACCCGCCGGCGTTGCGGGCGGCGCACGAAGACGAGATGGTCGAGGTGGTTCGACGCCGCTGGTGCGCGATCGAGGGTGCATCGCTGCCGCGGCGCGCGGTCTTCGTCTCCCGCACCGCCGTCGAGGCCTTGACACAGGGTGCCGCGGCGTGGCTCGAGCGGGTCGGTGGTCGCCGTCGCGGCGGGCCCACGAGCCGCCGGCGACATTTCGGCTGTCTGCTCGGCGAGCTGGCACAAGAGGTCCGTCTGGCGGGCCGCGCGTTGCGCCGGTCGCCTGGTTTCACCGCAGTCGCGGCGCTGACCCTGGCGCTCGGCATCGGCGCCAACGCGGCGATCTTCGCACTGGTCGAATCGGTGCTGCTGGCGCCCCTGCCGTATCCACAGTCGGATCGGCTTGCCGCCGTCGAGCAGGTCTGGGTGCCCACCGAGATCACGCTCGATCTGCGGGCGTCTTCGAGTGCCTTCGAGGAGATCGCCGGCTACTACCCGCAGCGGCTCATCGTGAACGTGGCGGGTGAGCCTCTCGAGCTCGAAGGGGCGGCGGTGACACCGGGGTTCTTCGATCTGTTCGGCGCCGGCATGGCGCGCGGCCGCGCCTTCGCCTCCTCGGACGCGCGCTCCGGAGCGCCGCCGGTGGCGGTGCTCGGCTACGGCGCGTGGCAACGGCTGTACGGAGGCACGGAGGACGTACTTGGGCGCGCCATCGACATCGACGGGCAGCCGCGCACGGTCGTCGGCGTGCTCGAACGAGGCTTCCGCCTGCAGACCGTGCGTACCGACGACCCGCAACTCTGGATTCCCCTCGAGCTGCGGCCGACCGATCCCGACGGCGCCTTCAACTGGGAGATCCCGGTCGGGCGCCTGGCGCCGGGCGCGACGGTCCGGCGGGCGCAGGCCGAGCTCGACTCCGTGACAGGTCGGTTTCTCCGCGAGCATCCCGAGGAGTCCGGCTCGACGCGCTGGGACCTGCGTCTCGCCACCCTCAAGGAGACCCTCGTCGGTGATGCGCGCCGTCCGCTGCTGGTGCTGCAGGCGGCGGTCGCGGTGTTGCTGCTGCTGGCCTGCGCCAACGTTGCCAACCTGCTGCTGGTGCGCTCCGGCGGACGCCGCCAGGAGCTCGCCGTGCGCGCGGCGCTGGGCGCCTCGAGCGGCCGACTCGTGCGCCTGCTGCTCGGTGAGAGCCTGCTGCTCTCACTGCTTGCCGGCGCGCTCGGATTGCTGTTCACCTATGCCAGCCGCGGCATTTTGCTGGCGCTGGCTCCGTCGACGATGCCGCGGGTCGCGCAGGCCACTGTAGACGTCCCAGTCATCGCCTTCACCGCACTGGTGTGCATGGTCATTGCGTTTGCGTTCGGTGTCGCTCCCGGTGTGCTGGCGACCCGCCGCGGGCTCAACGAGGCTCTCGAGGGGAGCGGACGCGGCGCCACAGGATCGCCGGCCCGACATCGCCTCAGCCGAGGGCTGGCGATCGCCGAGGTGTGCCTGACGCTCGTCCTGCTGGTCGCGGCGGGTCTGCTGGGGCGCAGCTTCCTTTCGTTGTCGCGCCAGGACCCGGGCTTCCGCACGGCCGACATTGTGGCCCTGTCGTTGCGGCTGTCGGAGCGGGAGTACGACCGCATGGAGAAGCTCGACGACTTCCTGCGTCGCGCGCGTGCCGGCATCGCACAGATACCCGGCGTGGAGGCGGCCACGGTGAGCAACTACCTGCCGCTCGCCATGGGCGCGACGCGCGAGTATCTGGTCGAGGGTGCGGGCGCATCCGAGGTCGCCACGGCCCAGTACGGCGTCGTCAGCCCGGATTACTTTCGCGTGCTTGACATTCCGCTGCTGCAGGGCCGCGCCTTCGACGACGGCGACCGGCGCGACGCGCCGCCGGTGGCGATCGTCGACGAGGCGATGGCGCGGGCCGCCTGGCCGGGGGAGAACCCTCTCGGCAGGCGCTTCCGCATGTCGGAGGAGGAGCCGTGGCTGACAGTCGTCGGGCTGGTCGGAGCAATTCGCGGCCGCGGCCTCGGGCAGCCGCCGCGACCCGGCTTCTACGTCCCCGACCAGCAACGCCCGGCCGACCCGGTGGAGCTCGCCGTCGGGCGCAACGCCGTGCTGCTGGTGCGCTCGTCAATCGGTCCCGAGCGTCTCGCCGGGTCGTTGCGCGCTGCGCTGCGCGGCGTCGATCCGCTGCAGCCGGTGCCCGACCTGATCGTCCTGAACGACGCCCTCGCGGCCCAGCTCGGCCCGCAGCGCTTCCGGGCCCAGCTCCTCGGTGCCTTCGCGCTGGTCGCCCTGTTGACCGCCGTGGCGGGGATCTATGGTGTCGTTGCCTACCTGGTATCCGAGAAGACGCGCGAGCTCGGCATCCGCCGGGTGCTCGGCGCGACACGCCGAGACATCGTTGCGCACGTGCTCGGCTGGGGCCTGCGCCTGGCCGCTGTCGGCGTGGTGCTGGGGCTCGCCGTCGCCGTTGCCGTTACGCGCTACCTGGCAAGCTTGCTGTTCGAGGTCTCGCCGGTCGACGCGCCGACCATCGCGGTGGCCGCGGGTGTGGTGGCGCTGGTCACGCTCGCCGCCTGTGTGCCGCCGGCGTGGCGCGCAATCACCCTCGACCCCGCGTTGCCGTTGCGCGGCATCACGAAGCGTGGTCGAGGACGCTAGCTGCTAGCGCATCGCCGCCGCGCGTACCTCCTCGATGTCCAGGACCCACACGCTGCGGCCGTGCGTGCCGATGATGATCTCCGGGTCGCGCGGGTGGACCTCGAGGTCGTGCACCGGGGTGGTGGGGAGGGTGGCGGAGAGCGAGCTCCAGGTGCGGCCGCGGTCGAGCGACACGTAGACGCCGCCGTCGGTGCCGGCGTAGAGGATGTCCTCGTTGGTCGGATCCTCCGTCACCACGTTGATCGACTCCGCCGGCAGCCCGTCACTGATCGGCGTCCACGAGGCGCCGAGATCCTCGGAGACGAAAAGGTAGGCGGAGAAGTCGTCCTCGCGAAAGCCGGTGAAGGCTGCGTAGACGCGCTGCAGATCGTGCTGCGAGGCGACCACGCGCGATACCCATTTGCGCGGCAGTCCGTCGGAGATGCGCTCCCACGCGTCGCCGTCGGAGGTGGTCAGCCAGATGCTGCCGCCCTCGGTGCCGGCGTAGAGCACGCCGGGCAGCAGGCGCGATTCCGACAACATGGTGATGGTGCCGAACGGCACCACCGCACGCTCACCGCCGCCTTGGTCGGAAAGGTCAGGGCTGATCGCCTCCCAGTCCTCGCCGCGGTTGCGGGTGCGCAGAACGTGGTTGGCGCCGACGATCAGGGTGCGCGGGTCGTGGTGGGAGATGATGATCGGCGTGTACCAGGAGAAGCGCCAGCCGGGCTCGTCGCGGGGCGCGCGCGGCCGGATACGCACCGACGAGTCACCGCCCGACTGCACGTCGGCGCCGGTGATGTCCATGCGCAGCATGTCGCCGTGCTGGTGTTCGTAATAGACGAAGTCCGGGTCGGTCGGGTCGCGCAGGGTGTCGAACGAGTCGCCGCCGGTCCAGCGGTCGAGGTAGACGTTCTCCCACGGGTCGGGCTGGTGGTCGTAGGCGTCGGCATCAGACGGGCCGTACAGGGCGGCGTTGTCCTGCGTGCCGCCGAACACGCTGTAGGGCACGTCGAGGTCGGTCGACACCGAGTAGAACTCGGCCGCCGGGATGTTGTTGTGGTGCAGCCAGGTGTGGCCGCGATCCCAGCTCTGGAACAGGCCGCCGTCGTTGCCCAGCAGCACGTGATCGCCGTCGAGGGGATCGATCCAGATCTCGTGCTGGTCGAGGTGCATGACCAGGCCGCGCGTGTCGTTGATCCGCACGATGGTTTCGCCGATCTGCTCGAAGGTTCTGCCGCCGTCGACCGAGTGATAGCCGCGGTTGCCGAGAGCGAAGAGGTCGTCCTCGTCATCGGGGGCGACGCGGATGTCGGTGAACTTCCAGCCGTAGATGCCGAAGAACTCGTAAGCGTCCTGCTCGTTGACCTTGCGCCAGCTCTCACCCTTGTCGTCGGAGCGGTAAATCTCGCCGCCGATGAACTCGCGCCCGTCGTTGCCGCCGGCGCCGGCGGGTGGCGACCAGGGGTTGCGGTTGTCGATGAACGCGTACACCACGTCCGGGTTCGACGGCGCGACATCGAGGCCGATGCGGCCCAGCGAGCCGCCCGGCAGGCCGTCGTCGAGCACCCGCCAGGTGGCGCCGCGATCGGTGCTCTTGTAGATGCGACTGCCCGGGCCGCCCTCGTCGGCGGTGCCGGAGACCGCCTGCCAAGTGGCAGCATAGAGGATGCTGCCATCGGAGGGGTCGATCGCCATCTCCACCGCCCCGGTGCGGTCGTCGACGAACAGAGTCTGTTCCCAGGTGACGCCGCCGTCGGTTGTGCGAAACACACCGCGCTCGCGGTTGGGTGTCCAGAAATGACCGAGCGCGGCGACCTGCACGATGTCGGGGTCGTCAGGGTCGATCAACACCTTGCCGATGTGGTGGGTCTCCTCCAGCCCCATGTGCTGCCAGCTCGCGCCCCCGTCCGTCGACTTGAACACGCCGGTCCCGGCGTAGGAGTAGCCGCTGTGACGCGGTTGGGTCTCACCGGTGCCGACCCACACCAGGTCGGGGTCGGACGGTGCCACAGCGACGTCGCCGATGGTGAACGTCGACTGGTCGTCGAAGATCGGCCGCCAGGTGATGCCGTTATCGGTCGTCTTCCACAGGTTGCCGGAGCCCACCCCGACGTAGATCGTACCGTCTTCGCCCGACGGCACGGCAATGGCCTCGACGCGCGCGCCCGCCTGGCGTGGGCCGATGGCGCGCCACTGCAAGTCACGGAAGGGCGATTCCCGCTCCATTTGCTGGTGTTGCTCCCAGGCTGCCACGCGCGCCGCGGCTGGGGAGGCCTGCGACGCGGCGGCGCCTGAGGATTGCTGCGGCGCGGCGTGCGCAGTGAGCACGCCTGCGATCGCGAAGAGGGTGAGAAGAACGGCCGAGAGTAGAGGGCGAGCGGCTTTCATGGATCTCTCCAAAGGCGACGGATCGAGTTGCCCGAGGGACGAAACCGGTACACCCTTTTATTGCACAGCCTCCTTCGCGCTATTGCAAACGACCTTTCCCCGCACCCGGGAGCAGACACATGAGCACCTACAAGCGGTTAGGCGCCCTGTTGGGCGTGGCCGTGCTCGGCGTCGCGTTGATCGGCGTCGTTGGAGCCTACGGGCAGGATTCGCAGCAGCAGGCGCCGATCAAGCGCGTCACCTTCAACATGACGGCGCAGCACATCGGGACCGGCCCGAGCGGCCAGACTCCACTGTTCATCTCCGTCGACAAGATCAACACGGCGGACGAGCGCGACGCTCTCGAAGAGGTCTTCAGGGACAAGGGCATGCAGGCGCTCGCCAGCGCGCTCGCGGATGCGCCGGACGTCGGCTTCGTGCGCGCCCCGTCGGTCGGCACCACCGGCTGGCGGCTGCATTACGCGCGCGTTTTCTCCGACGGCAAGGGCGGCCTGATCTTCCGCCTGGCCACCAACCGGCCGATCAGCTTCGGCGAGGCTGTGAACCAGCCGCGACGGACCTGGGACTACAACGTGACCTTGATCGAGCTGTCGATCGACTCGGAGGGCCGCGGTGAAGGCACGCTGGTCGCCGGCGCGGAGTTCAGCTACGACGAGACCAACGACACCTTCGGCCTGAAGAGCATCTCGAGCCAGCCGGTGCGCCTGGTCAACGTGCGCGCGGAGATCGAGCGGTAGTAACGCTCAGAAGTTGATCACCAGCGAGGTGGTGAACGCCGTATCGAGCTTCTTCTTCGGCACCACCACCGAGCCGATCTCCAGGCCGAACCTGGTCTCCAGGTCGATCTCCTCGAGCGCGGGATCGTTGCGATAGACGAAGCGCACGTTGCTCTTCAGCGCGATGTGCTCGTTCACTGCCACGCTGACGCCGTTGTACCAATCGAAGCGGTAGTTGCTGCCGGTATCCAGGCTGCCATCGAAGACGAAGTCGCTCTCGATGCCGGTCGATGGGACGATCTTCCACAGCAGGTTGTAGAAGAGCTGATAGCCGGCGAAGCTGCTCTCGCCTTCGAGCGCGAGGGACTCCGCCGTGTAGCTGATGCCGTAGCCGGTGAGGAAGGTGAGCATCTCGGTCTTGGACCAGGTGTTGCCGGCGCCGACCGACGGCGTGAAGCGGTAGTCGATGTCGGCGGGCTCGTCCTTTTCGGCGTGCATCCGCCCGTACCAGAAGAAGCTCTCGTTGATGTTGCGCAGGTAGCGCACGTTGGACCACAGGCGGTTGTTGTCGGGCTCGCTGTCGGGTTGAACGATCTCGAAGTTGTTCTCATTACCGACGGCGTAGCGGTCGTCCTGTGACGTTGCCCGCAGGTAGCCGAACTCCCAGTCGAAGTCGGCCTGCTCCCAGTCGTAGGCGAACAGGTTGCGGACGTTGAAGCTGGTGGTGTTGGAGTTGCCCGAGGTCAGCACGATGCCGAGCTCGGTGCTGTTCTTGGAGCCGAGCGTTCGCTCTTCCTGGGCCTGCGCGGGCAGTGCCGCGGCGAGCGCGGCGATCAGTGTCAGGGTGATGATGGTCAGACGGTTGTTGCGCACGATGCTCCTCCGATGAAGCGTTACGATCTTCGAGGGGATGAACGAGGTCACTACAGGAAGAAACCATGGTAACCACTTCCAAAGTCTCGCGCTGCGAGATCGCCACACTCGGTGGAGGGTGTTTCTGGTGCACCGAGGCGGTGTTCGAGGAGGTCGAAGGCGTCGAGTACGTCGAGTCGGGCTACACCGGTGGAGGCACGACAGATCCGACCTATCAGGAGGTCTGCGGCGGCGCCACCGGCCACGCCGAGGTGGTGCAGGTGCACTTCGATCCGTCAGTCATCTCCTACCGCGAGATCCTCGAGATCTTCTTCCTCACCCACGACCCCACGACGCTCAACCAGCAGGGAGCCGACGTCGGCACGCAGTACCGTTCGGCGATCTTCTATGCCTCACCCGAGCAGCGCGAGACCGCCGAGCAGCTCATCGCCGAGCTCGAGGCCAACGGTGTGTTCGACTCTCCGATCGTCACCGAGGTGGCCGAGCTGGAGACCTTCTATCCCGCCGAGGGCTACCACCAGGACTACTACCGGCAGAATCCCTCACAGGGCTACTGCATGGTGGTGATCAACCCCAAGCTGACGAAGTTCCGCAAGGCGTTCGCCGACAAGCTCAAGCGGGATTGACGGCCACGCTCAGTAGCCGAAGCGCACGGTGAAGTTGCTGCGCACGACGACCGGCCGGCCGTCGTGCAGCGTGGGTTCGAACTTCCATTGCCACGCGGCGGCGATTGCCGCCTCGTCGAGCAGCGGGTCCACGCTGCGCAGCAACTCGACCTCGGCGACGTCGCCCCCGGTATCGATGAGCAACGTCAGCACCGCGATGCCGCGGCGTACCGAGGCACCCTCGGGCACCTCCGGCGTCACGTCGTGGATGCGGCGCGGGTAGGGCACGTCGGCCGGGGCGCGCACCGTCAGAACGTCGATCGTGTCCGGTGCCGCGCCGGCCGGCGCAGCCACGAGGTCACCGGACCCGGAAGGATCCGGGATACTGCCATCAGGCATCTGTGGCACGGCCGACGGCATGGTCGACGAGCCGTAGTCCGCCGGCTCGGAGGCGACGGGCGCGCCGGCGACGGGCGCGCCTTGCGGCGCCATCGAAGCGGTGGTGCCGTCGCCGTTCGTTTCGGCCGCGGGAGCGGGCCGGGTCACTGGCGGCGGGGCTGTCGCCAGACCTGCGATCGTGGCCTCATGACGCGAGCTCCACCACTTGGCACCGCCGATCAGCAGGCCCAGCGCTCCGAAGATGATCAGCCACTGCAATGCCTGGATCGACCAGCCGCGTACGTCGACGTCGATCTCGAAGGTGCCGGTGGCCTCGGACCCGCGGTGCGAGTAGGCGGGAGTGACGTGGTGCTTCTGGCGGCCGGGATCGAGGGGACCGCCCTCTCCTGTACTCGAATCCTCTACGGGATCTGAGGCCCGCATCGCCGTGCCTCCCGGCCCAGGTGGAGGCTCGCCGGCGCACTCGAGGAAGTCGCCACCGGCGAGCGCGTTGCCGATACCTCCAAGGTAACAACCGAGAGGAAGTTGTACGAAGCTCTTTCGACGGACCTTCGTACAATCCCTCATACGGATCGCCCACCAGGCCGCAGCGCCGTTGCGGGTTCGGGGCCCGGGGCGGATCGCCGCACGATCAGGCGGCGGCCTCTTCCTCCATCGATTCCTCGTAGGTGCCGAAGCGTGCCAGCCCGTTCATGCGAGCGCGATGGTAGAAGGCCTTCTGCGCCTTTTCCTTGTTGGTGGCATCACCGCTCCACGCCTGCAGCGTTGCCTGCTGCAGCGCGCGACCGTAGGAGAAGGAGAGCTGCCAGGGGAAGCCGCCGATCTTGTTCATCGCGTTGAGGTTGACGGTGGCCTCCAACTCGCTCTGGCCGCCCGACAGGAACACGATGCCGGGGACCGTCGAGGGGACAGTGTTCTTGAGGCACTGGATGGTCTTTTCGGCGATCTCCTGCGGACCTGCCTGAGTCGGACACTTCTTGCCCGAGATCACCATGTTGGGCTTGAGCAACGTCTGCTCGAGCGGCACGCGCTGGTCGAACAGCGCGCGGTACACGTAGTGCAGGGTGCGCTCGGTGACCGCGAAGCAGGTGTCGATATCGTGGTCGCCGTCCATCAGCACCTCGGGCTCGACGATGGGCACGAAGCCCTGCTCGACCGAAAGCGCCGCGTAGCGGCCGAGCGCCCAGGCATTCGCCATGATGCAGTAGTCCGACGGGATACCCGCGCCGATGTCGATGACCGCGCGCCACTTGGTGAAGCGTGCGCCGAGCTCGTGGTACTCCACCAGCCGGTCGCGCAGCCCGTCGAGGCCCTCGGTGACCTTCTCACCCGGCGCACCGGCGAGCGCCTTGGCTCCCTTGTCGACCTTGATGCCGGGCACGATGCCGGCGTCGGCCAGCACCTTGGCAAAGGGCACGCCGTCCTCGGCGGACTGGCGCAGAGTCTCGTCGAACAGAATCACGCCGCCGATGAACTCGTTGACGCCCTCGGTGGTGAACAGCAGCTCACGGTAGAAACGGCGATTCTCCTCCGTCGACTCGACGTTGATCGTGTCGAAGCGCTTCTTGATCGTCGGGCTGCTTTCGTCGGCCGCGAGGACACCTTTGCCCGGCGCGACGATGGCGCGGGCGGTCTCTGCGAGCTGGGTTCCGTGGTCGGTCACGGGATTCCTCCGGAATGGGTTTCTGATGGGGCATTGAAGTTGTTGCGAAGGTCGAATTCGGCGGCGAGGTGGCTGCCGCGCGCGAATCTACGGACAGGTTAGGGGCCGCCCGGGGAAGCCGCAAGCTGACCGCGTCGCGCGCTCAGCGCGCCCCGGTCTCGAACTCGAGTGCCAGCTCGACGTCCTTCTTGCTGCCCATGAACAGCGGCACCCGCTGGTGCAGCTCGGTCGCCTGCAGCTCGAGGATGGGCTCCTTGCCGGTGGTCGCCAGACCGCCCGCGTGCTCGATGAGCATCGCCATGGGGTTGGCCTCGTACAGCAGCCGCAGCTTGCCGCCGGGGGCTTTCGCGGTGCCCGGATACATGAAGATGCCGCCGTACAACAGCGTGCGATGTACGTCCGCGACCATCGAGCCGACGTAGCGCGCCGAGTACGGTCGGCCGCTGTCCTTGTCGGGCTCCTGCAGGTAGTCGAGGAAGCGCCGCGTGCTATCGAACATCAGGTTGCGGTAGCCCTCGTTGCAGCTATAGATCTTGCCCTTCTCGGGAATGCGAATGTCGGGATGCGAGAGCAGGAACTCGCCGATGCCGGGATCGAGGGTGAAGCCGTCGACCTTCCCGTGGCCGGTGGAGTACACCAGCATGGTGGAGGGACCGTACAGCACGTAGCCGGCCGCCACCTGGTCGCAGCCCCGGCGCAGCAGGTCCTGCAGGTCACCGTTGCCGGGGCCCTCGCTGACCCGCCGGTAGATCGAGAAGATCGAGCCGATCGACACGTTGGCGTCGATGTTCGACGAGCCGTCGAGGGGGTCGAACAACAGCACGTACTTGCCGCACTCGAACTTGGCGGGGATCGGGACCGGTTTCTCTTCCTCCTCGCTCGCCATCACGCACAGTCGGCCGGTGTGATCGAAGTTCTTGATGAAGCACTCGTTGGCGTACTCGTCGAGCTTTTGCACCTTCTCGCCCTGGACGTTGACGTGGCCGGTCTGCCCGAGAATGTCGACCAAGCCCGCCTTGCTGACCTCGCGGGCGATCATCTTGCCGGTCAGCGCGATGTCGTAGAGCAAGCCCGAGAGATCACCCGACGCCTCCGGATGCTTGAGCTCCTCGTCGAGGATGTAGCGGCCGATGGTGACGATCTCGCTCGGTCGCGTGACAATCGGCTGTTTCTTGAGCGTTACGGAGTGATTGGTCGGCATCATCGAGCCTCGGTGTCGACCGGGAGCAGTCGCTCCTCCGGCCACGAAGGGCAGCGTTGCAGAGGGTATCCACAGGCAGTATAGGCGACGGGTCGGGGGCCTCAAGCTGGCCGCGGCAGGACCGTCTCCAGCGAGAGCGACCTTGGTATCAGCGCAGGTACCCGAGGGCACGCAACCGGCGCAGGAGCTCGGGGTCTGTCGGCGTCGACGCACTGTCGACGCCCTGCAAGCTGGTCCGGTCCACACTGATGCCGATGTCCCCGGACAGGCCCCCGTCGACAAACTGCGCCCCGGGTCCGGTGAGGGAAAGCGAATGCACCGATTGAATCTCGTACGGCGAGATGTGTGCGTCGAATCCCCTGCCGTCAAGAGTTCCCTCGAAAACCAGGTCGTCCGGGTGGATGCCCTGCAATCGGATCGAGTAGCTGGTGCCGGCGGGGACGGTGAACTGCACCGATCCGTCCGCTCCCCAGCGCAGGCAGTCGCACGGTAGCGGCAACTGCGGCGTCTTGATCTTGAGAGGATTGAGAGGGCGATCGGCCTGATGGAGCGCCCCGCTGAACGGTTGATCACCACGGTTGGTGAAGCGTACATCGAGGCCGGGCATTGCCTGGAGCCGATCGACGACCCGCCGCCGGAGGGTAGTGTCCGGCGTCCCCGCTGCTGCCGGAGCGCGAGTCTCGGGCTCTCCCGGCAGGAGCTCGTACGCGCGCTCGCGTCCATGACGCGGGTACCAGGGAGTGGGGTCGAAGATGTACTCGGTGGCGTCGGTGAGACGCAGCGAGACTCCCCAGCTCGAGGAGTAGCTCCACGCGTCTTCCGAGACGAAGGGGCGGCCGTCGAGCAGCGGTACGAGCGATGCGCCGTCCATTCCATCGGCCTCCACGCCCGTCAGCTCGAGAATGGTGGGCACGATGTCGATGGAACGGACTCTCTCCGGATTCACACTGCCACCACCCACGCCGGGCGCGGCGATGATGAGCGGCACGACGAGGTTGTCGTTCGAAAGATAGCCGTGGCCGACGTTCCCTTCTTCGCCGAGCGTTTCACCGTGATCGGAGGTCAGAATCACGATCGTGTCGTCCTCCAGGCCGAGGTTCTCGAGCTCGCGCAACAGGCGTCCGATTGCGGCGTCGGTGTAGCTCACGCCGCTGTCGTACAGGGCGTTGAGGAGGTCGAGGAACTCCGGAGTGGTCGGCGCATCAGGCTCGCTTTGCCAGGCCGGACGCCAATCGAACGGCGGCTCCAGGGCATCACCGGGTGGTTCGCGCAACGCACGGCCGACGTCCCCGGCGCGGTCAGCAACCGACCCCGAGTAGGTGTCCTCGAAGTACGGCTGACGAGGCAGGTAGGGCTCGTGCACCTCGTAGGTATGGAAGAAGGCGAAGAACGGCCGCGTGGTGGAGCTTCGCAGCCAATCCAGAAAGCGATCCATGTTGCTGACCAGCTCGTCTTCGCCGGCGAGATTTCCGGACCAGCCGATGAAGCGATCGAAGCCCTGCGCGACGCCGAATCGCGGGTCCAGATAACCGCCGCCGGTGAAGGCAACGGTGCTGTAGTCGGCGGCCCGCAGGCGCTCGGCCAGGAATCGCAGCTGCGCGGGGGCACTTTGATCGTGGTTGACTCCGTGGGTCAGTGCGTCGAGCCCGGTGAGCATCGACACATGTGACGGCAGCGTCCAGGGCGCGGCGACGATGGTGTTGGGGAAAGCGACGCCGCGACGACGCGCCCACGCGTCGACCTCGGGCGTCAGACCGGGTCGACTGCCGTAGAGCGATATGCGGTCGGAGCGCAGTGTGTCGATGGAGATCACGATGACGTTGGGCGGTGGGGGGGCGGATGACCTTGCCACGACGACGGGATTCGCCCACGCCGCAAGACAGGCGACGTCCACCTGCGAGGCCGGGTCGACGCGGAACGTGAGCAAGACCCGATCGCCTGCGGGCAGTTGCGCCTCCCCGTCCCGCCAGCCGCCGTACGGTGCAGCATTGACCCCGGTACCGGCATCGATGACCCGATCGAAAACCGGGCGCGCTGCTTCACCCGGTGTCGTTGCGAGGATCTGGAGGTGAGCCGGAGTCCGCGGCGCAGCGCCGCTGTGCACGCATTTCACCCCATACGCGAAGCGCAGCATTCCGCCGCTCGGGACCATCACGCTGCGCTCGATCGGTTCATCGAAGCCCGCCAGTAAGGCCGGCCGATGATCGTCGGCGAGCGTGACTCCCCAGGCTTTTCCGGCCGCTGCGCGAATACGATCCGGCTGCGCCACCAGGCCGTAACCCCGGATGCCGACAATGCGAACGCGCTCGCCCGGATGATCCGTGGGATCGATGCGCAGGAAACGGACCTGCCCATGCCAGTTGAAGTGCTGATTGATGGGCAAGCGGACCGTGTGCAGGTCGGCCGACGCGTCGGCATCCGCGGAGCCGTAGCGTGGCGCGGTGACGGCGCGCTCCTCGCTGAACTCTTCCCCCGTGCGAGCCCAGTACACCCTCAGGTTGCCCTCGACGGGCCCGGAGATGAGGAACTCGAGTGTCTCGATCGAATCGGCGTTCAGGTCCGTTGCCCGTACGATCTGCGGGTCGTTGCCCGACGATTCGATGACCAGCCCGCCATCCTCGATGCGGGCCACGCGGTCAGCGTTGACCAGCTGCCATTCGTCCAGCGCGCCGGGCCGTTCGAATGTCCAGGAAAACAACTCGGCGGGCGCCCCGACGGTTGATAGGTCGAACGGGGCGGCGGAGGCGTCGGCTATCACGCGACCCACTGTCCGCTCGATGCGCCCGGTGCCGATGCAGGCCCCACCGGCCAGCAAGGCCACGGCCAAGGCGATCTTGCGCAGGAGGCCTGCTTCACCGGCCGTTCGGGGCGTTAGACTCGATGGACTTCCCGGGGAGGAACTGTCGGTTTCGAGAGTGGCACCACGACTGAAGCTCGCGATCATTCTGGTTCACTACTATACGCCGGAGCTGGCGCAGCAGGCGCTTGCGGCGGTCGGCGCAGATACCGCCGATCTCGAAGTCGACGTCGAATCGATCATCGTCGATAACGGCAGCGCACCCGAGGATCGGGCGTTGCTGTCGTCGCTCGATGCGGCGATCGTGCGGCCGGGCGAGAATCTCGGCTACGCCGGCGCCGTGAATCTCGGCGTTTCGCGCACCGATGCCGAGCTGCTCGTGTTCATGAACCCGGACGTCCTGGTACGTCGTGGATGCCTTCCCCGATTGGTCGGCCTGCTTCGCGACGGTGCCGCAGCTGCGGGGCCTCGTTTCTGGTGGGACGACGACTGCACGATGTTGCTGCCGCCCACCGAGCGGCGTGCGCTGATGGACGAGGGCTTCCGCGCACTCGCCTCCCGCTCCCGAGCCTGGGCGCGCCGAGCCCGTCGTCGATGGCGGGCACACGCGATGCGCCACTGGCGGGCCACCGAGGCGCTGGCGAGCCATGACCTCAGCGGCGGCCTCCTCGCCGTGTCACGCGACGCATGGGAGCGGGTCGGGCGGTTCGACGAGGGCTATCGTCTGTACTTCGAGGAAACCGATTGGCTGCAGCGCTTGCGTAAGGCCGGCCTGCCGGCACTCTACGAGCCTCGCGCCGAGGCCGTGCACCGGTACGCCCGCAGCGCCGCCCGCGAACCACTGGCCGAGAGCTGGTTCATGGAGTCCGAGAGGCGTTTCCGCATGCGCCACTTCTCGCCCGCTGGCCGCCGGCTGCTCGATCGATTGGCGATCGTCGGGCGCCGTGCCGCGCAGACAATGGGCGAGCCGCCCGCAGCGATCGCCGAGCCTCCGTCGGTGCCGTGCCTCGCCGCGGATGGCGGGCTCGCCGCCTGGGTGGAGCTGGCCCCCGGGGACACGGGGTTTCCGGCCGCGAGTGCGCGGCTCGACGGGGCGTCGTCGTTTTGGGCGGTGCCGCGCTCCATCTGGCGAACGCTACCGCCGGGCCGATATACCTTGCAGACGGTCTCCGATACGGGGCGCGAGCTGCTGCGCGTTCCCTTCAGCGTCGGCGACGTGACCCGGCGTGGTGCCCCGCCCGTTGCTCCGACAGAACGCTAGAAGAGATCGGTGTCGCCCTTGGTGTAGTAGAGGCGCTCGATGAGCGCCTTTTCGTCGACCGCCTCGGCACCGACGCAGACGTAGACCACGCGCAACCCCTGCGGCTCCGGTCGGGACTCGAAGCCGAGCTCTTCGAGCTGCCGGTCCCACCATCGCGGCTGTTGTGGAAACCACGCTTCGACCGTTTCGACGGCGTCTGTCCCGCGGTCCCTGAACGCGGCGTCGAGTAGGGCGGCCGCGGCGCGGGGACAGTCCGGGTCGACGAGTGCGTCGCCCCAGACGAGCGACGATCCGATGTGCCTGAAGGTCGCCCAGCCCATGAGCCGATTCGTCGACCGGGCCGCGTATACGCGGTGCACCCGATCGGGGCAGCGGCCATAGCGCCAGTCCAGGTAGGCTGCGTCGCGCAGCGTCAGGACCCCGTAGCTTGCCGCCACCCGGGCAAAGAGCCGGTCCATCTCCGATCGTGCCCGGTCGACTGTCTCGACGCTCAGATGAGCACGGTGCGGCCGGGTGCGGCGCAGGCGCTTCGCGAGACGCTGGGCGTCGCACGACCGATAGGCAGCCGGCCCGAGCAGCTGCCGCTGCACGCTGCGCAGGTAAAAACGGTCGGACTTCGCCCCGGCGGTGCCATAGGTGAACTGCATGCCGGCGGCACGCGCCTGCTCGAACAGGTGGCGCAACGTCGATGCGGACAAGCTGGCACCCAGGCCGCCGCGGGGTGCCGTCGGATCGGCCATCACGTCGCCGACTTGCAGACATCGGAGGGTCCGTGTCCCGTCTGACCGGCTGCTTGACGGTGGCTGCCGGGCATCGACAAGGAGCGCCGGATACCCGGCGGAATGCGCGACCAGGGCACCGTGCTCGTCGAGGGCGAGGCTGGCCAGCCCCTCTCCTCGAGGGTGGTTGCGGAACTTCCACCTCCAGTGATCGAGCGTGCGATCGGGATGGAAGCGACGGTGAAACAGGTCGAGAATGGCCTGCTCATCGCCGTCGCGATAGCTGCGGATGGAAACGTCGGGCAAGAGGGCTCCGTTGCGGCCGGCGGAGGCGCTCCGACCTTGGTGCGCGGTCCGGTTCGAGAAGATAGGCTAGCAGGCGGGACCAGGCATTTTGCGCATCCGGTTCGCCAGGAGACGTCGCATGACGAGGTTCAGTCCGCCCCCCGGCACGGTGAGTCGGATTCGTGCCCGGCGCGCCCTCGTCATTGCCCCCCATTTCGACGACGAGGTACTTGGCTGCGGCGGGCTGCTGCGACAGCTCATCCGCGGCGGTTGCGTGGTGCGGGTGTTGTTCTTGAGCGACGCCGCCGGCGGCGTCGAGGAAGTCGGGGATCGTCAAGGCTACGCCGCACGGCGGCGCAAGGAGGCTGCCACGGTCGCCGATCGACTGGGGATCGAGTCGTTCCATGAGCTCGATCTGCCGGATGGCGATCTCCTCGCTCACCTCATGGAGATCGCCGTGGGCATCGGCGAGCAGCTTGCTGCCTTCCGCCCCGACCTTTTGCTGGTTCCATCGCCCACCGAGATCACCGGCGATCATCGTGCCGCCTTCCTGGCGCTGCATCGAACCCTCGCCCCGGTGCGCCAGGGACAGCCGCTCTACGACCTCGTCGCTCCGATGCGCATCCTGACCTACGAGGTCAATCGCCTCCTCCATCCGGACGTGCTCGTCGACGTCGGAGCAGAAGTGAACGAGGTGGCGGCCCTGGTTGCGTTGTACGCCAGCCAGGCCGAACTGCACGATTACGCGGCCGCCGCACTCGGCCTGCGGCGTTACCGCACTCTCGGGTTGTCGCCGGCGGTGCGCGCCGCCGAGGCGTACCGAACGCTTTCGCTGGACGAGTTCGTCACCCACAGCGCGATGCAACTCGTGGAACACCTGGGCGGCATCGTGGATAAGCCGCCGGTCCAGGAGGGGCCTCTCGTTTCGGTGATCGTGCGCACGCGAGACCGTCCACGCAAGCTTGCCGAGGCGCTCGCCAGCATCGCGGGGGGGACCTACCGCGCAGTGGAGGTGGTCGTGGTCAACGACGGCGGCGAGCCCCCCGAGCTGCCACCGTCGTTTCCCTTCCCCATCGTTTGTCACACCTCGACCGAGAGCGGCGGCCCAGCCGCGGCGGCGCAGGCAGGTCTCGCCGTGGCGACGGGCGACTACGTCTGTTTTCTCGACGACGACGACCTCTTCTTCCCGGAGCACCTCGCGCGCCTCGTCGACCTGGCACGGGAGACCGCCTGCCCGGTCGTCTACAGCGACGCGGCGGTGGGCGTATACGAGCGCACCGACGGCGGCGAGTGGCAATGCGTCGCGCGCCGACTGCCCTACAGCCGCGATTACGACGGCGCGCGTCTGGTGCTCGACAACTACATCCCCTTCAACACGGTGCTGATGAAACGCGATCTGGCCGCCGAGATCGGCCCGTTCGACGAGTCTCTGCCGTTCTTCGAGGACTGGGACTATCTGATCCGCCTGTCGACGCGCACGCGCTTCGAGCACCTGCCGGCCGCCACCTGCGAGTATCGCCACTTTCGTGGCGACGCGTCGCATGTGTTCGGCTCTGACCCGCAAGCGCGAGCTGACTTTCGAGCAGGCCGCGCGCGCATCTACGCCAAGCACTCCGATCGGCTCGGCCCCAACGAGCTCGCGGAAGCGGTAAATGCGTTGCGCGCCGAGGCATCGACGCACGCCGAGCAGTTGCGCACGCTGCTGGCGCAGGTTCATCGATTGCCCCACGAGAGCGGTGACGGATGATCGACCGCAACCGGTTTCTTCTCGTGGAGTTGGTGCGCCGCGACATCGAGCAGCGCTACCGGGGTTCGGCGCTGGGATTGTTGTGGTCGTTCGTGGAGCCGGCCTGGCAGTTGCTGCTGTTCACCTTCGTCTTCTCGCTCGTACTGCGAGTGGGTCTTCCGGGGGAGGCGACCGACAGCTTCCCGATCTTCCTGTTCGCCGGACTCATTGCCTGGTCACCATTGCGCAATGGCGCAGAACGCGCCACGACGGCGATCGTCGACAGCGCCGCGATGATCAAGAACCATCGTTTCCCGGCCTCCTTGTTCGTCGTCGCTGCGGTTCTCGGGGAGGTTGTTCATGGCGCTATCGCGGCGTTGATCTTCGTCGCCGTTCTGCTCGTCGTCGGCGGCCTGGCGGTGTGGAACCTGGCGTTGCTGCTGCTCGCCATGCCGTTACAGGCGCTCCTCGCGGTGGGCATCGCGCTGCCGGCGAGCGCCGTCCAGGTCTACGCGCGTGACGTCCGCCGGGGAATCGGGTTGGCGATGAATACGTGGTTCTACCTCACCCCCGTGGTGTACCCGGTGGCTCTTGTGCCGGACAGGTTTCGCTGGGCCATCAACGCCAATCCGATGACCGGGCTGGTGAGCCTTTACCGCACCGCGTTCCTGGGAGGAGAGGTGCTGTGGCAGCCGATACTGGCGCTCATTGTCGAGACGGCGGCCGTTCTCTTGCTCGGCTGGTTGACCTTTCATCGTCTGGAGCCCGGCTTCGTCGACGAGATCTGATCGTATGGGAGAAGCGATGCCGGCGATTCGCGCCGACAGACTGACCAAGACGTTTCGCCTGTACCACAACCCCATGGATCGGCTGAAAGCGCGCTTCGGTCTGGCGGCGCCGCGTCTGGTGACGGCGGTGCAGGACGTGACATTCGAGGTTCCGCACGGTGGTGCACTCGGTGTGGTCGGTGAGAACGGTGCAGGCAAGAGCACCCTGCTGCGGTTGCTCGCCGGCATCACCAGGCCGACCGCGGGTGCGTGTCGCGTCGAGGGCCGCATCGGCGAGATCCTGGGGCTGGGCGCCGGATTCCATCCCGAGTTCACAGGACGGCAGAACATTCGCCTGAGCGCTGCGCTCGCCGGCCTCGATCCGGGCGAGGTCTCGTCGCTCAGCGAGCAGATCATCGATTTCAGCGGCCTTGGCAGCTTCATCGATGAGCCCGTCAAACGGTACTCCAGCGGCATGGTGGTGCGACTCGGATTCGCCATCGCGACGCAGTCGAACCCTGACGTATTGATCGTTGACGAGGCGCTGTCGGTCGGCGACGGCCGCTTTCAGCAGAAATGCCTCGATCGCATCGAGGCGTTTCTCGAAGCCGGCGGTACGTTGGTCTTCTGCTCGCACGCCCTCTACTACGTGACGTCGGTCTGTCAGGAGGCGCTGTGGTTGCGGGGCGGAGAGGTGGCTGCGCGCGGCGGCGCCACCGAGGTTGCCGCCGAGTACGAAGCCTACCTGCGCCGGGAGACCGCCGAAGAGCCGCGTCCACAACGCGGAATCGAAGTAGCCGCCGACTCCGTCGCCCACATTTCGAGCGTGTGCATGTTGACGGGAGAGGTGGGAGAGCGAGGGCGCGCGACGCACGAGATCGGACAGCAGTGGGGCGTGGAGGTCGAGTGTGAGACCGGTGCCGAGGATGTCAAACTGCAGCTCGGCATCGGGGTCGATACGGCCGACGGGCGCGAGGTGTTTGCCTGTGCGACTCATCGTGACGGACTCGCCCCGTTGGTCGGCGCGCGACGTTACACGGTGCGCATGTGGCTTCCCGAGCTGCCGCTGCTGGCGGGGGAGTTCACCCTGCATGTGTTTCTACTCGACGGGCGTGGTCTGCACGTTCACGATCGCCGCACGATGCAGCGTGCATTCCAC
This sequence comes from Acidobacteriota bacterium, assembly GCA_050114655.1. GTDB lineage: Bacteria > Acidobacteriota > UBA890 > UBA890 > UBA890 > JASFRZ01. Next base: position 16,866 of record JASFRZ010000001.1, on the reverse strand, counting down.
GTCAGCAGCCCGGTGTACTCGCCGGCATTGATCGACCCGCCGCACCGCTGGGAATGGCCGGCGCGCTAGTCAGGGCGCTCGTCGTCCCCGTTTTGTACCCGTGGCCGGCCGGCGGGAAGGGACCGTGGATCGCAGCACCATCGAAGAACCTGCAGGCAGCAGTCGGCATCGACATCCGTGCCGGATCGCGCCGGCGACGACAGGCGGAGGCGCAGGGCGGTGCCGGCGACCTTGGTGGCGAGCACCGCCCGCAGGATCCCGGACGCGAGGCGCCCCCGGTGCTTGGCGTGATAGCGCAGCCGGCTCTGCTGGCGGGCGAGAAACGTCAACCTCGGGCGCTGCGTCCCCGAGCGGTTGAGATGGTGGGTCGCCGATGCCTCGGGGAGGTGGAATACCTGCCAGCCGGCCGTACAGAGCCGCCGGCAGAGGTCGATCTCTTCGTAGTACATGAAGAAGTTTTCGTCGAATCCCCGTACGGCCTCGACGGCCTCGCGGCGCAAGGCGATCATCGCGCCGGTGACGTAGTCGACCGGCCGCGCGCGGTCGTGCGGGTCGAAGTGCCCGGTGTCCGGCAGCAGCTTGCGCAAACGTGACCGCCGCAATGCGCTCAGCGGCAGCATCCGGCGCACGCCGAAGATGCCGGCGATCTCGACCGGCAGCGTGGGGAAGCGGTAGGCGGAGGTCTGCAGGGAGCCGTCGCTGTTGCACAGCAACGGCCCTACCGCGGCGGCGCGCGGTGCGCCGCGCAGGAAGCGGACCATGGCCTGAAGGGCTCCGGGGTCACAGACGATGTCGGCATTCAACACCGCTACGAACGGGGCACGCGCCTCGGCGATGCCGAGGTTGCAACCGCGCGCGAAGCCGCTGTTGGTTTGCAGAGCAAGCACCCGGACCGTCGGGAAGCGCCTTTCGACGGCCGCGACCGAGCCGTCGATCGATGCGTTGTCGACCACGATGACCTGCAGGCGAAGCGATGCGGCTGCGGCCGGAAGCGAGTCGACGCAGGCGAGAAGGTCCTCCCGCGTGTTGTGGTTGATGATGATCACCGTCAGGTCGGGCGTCATGGGCCACTCTCACGTCGGAGCCACCTTCGGCTGCGGCAATGGTATCGTCTGCTCTCGAGCGCCACATCGAGCCTGAATCCGGCGGATACACCGCCGCTCGTGCCCTCTCGCAGTGGCTCGGCGCGCGCCGCGCGGCCCGTGCAGCGGGGGTGCTTCCGCCACCGCCGGAGAAGAGACCTCGCACCGATGAAGCGAGTCGCCCTGATCTGCAGCGAGCCGATTCGCGAGCGCATGGCGGGAATCGGTGTGCGCTACCTGGAGTTCGCCCGCCGGCTGCCGTCGTTCGGCGTGGAGGTCGTTCTGGTCACCGCCGGGAATCCCGCCGACGTTCCCCGGTTACCGCAAGACGGCATCACGGTGCTTCCGTTCCGGGAGCGGTCCTTGCAGCGGGACCTTGCCGATTGCGACGCGGTCGTCGTGCAGGGGGGACTCGGCGACCGGGTGGCGCGACAGGCGGGTGAGTTGCCCATGGCGATCGATCTCTATGATCCCTGGCTGATCGAGAATCTCCACTACTACGAGGTGCTCGGAACGGGCCCGTACCGGCGCGACCATGCGAGCTGGTCGCTTCAGCTTGCGCGCGGTGACTACTTTCTCTGTTCCTCGCAGCGGCAGCGCTGCTTCTACCTCGGCTGGCTGACAGCCGTGGGGCGGTTGTCGCCGCAGATGCTTGCCGCGGAACCGGCGCTGGAGACACTCATCGGAGTGGTGCCCTTCGGGGTCCCCGAAGAGCTGCCCGGACACCGTCCGCTCATGCCTTCGCGCAGCGCCGGGGAGCGACGGATCCTGTTCGGCGGACTGTACGACTGGCTGGACCCGTGGCCGCTGTTGCGCGCTCTGGAGCAAGTCGACAAGCCGTCCTGGACGTTGATCCTGGTCGACAATCCGAACCCCGATACCACCCCGCAGCGCCTCCGCAGCGAGGTCGAGTCCTGGTGCCGCCGGCGGGGCTGGTGGGGCGAGCGTGTGCGCGCCGTCGACTGGGTCGCAGCCGATCGCCGGTTCGATCTGTTCCGCGACGTCGACGCCCTCGTCGTGAGCCATCGCGACGGTCTGGAGACCTGGCTCTCCTTGCGCACCCGCGTGCTGGATGCCGTCGCTGCGGGGTGCCCGGTGATCGTGAGCGAGGGGGGCGAGACCGCGGAGCTGCTGCGGCGCTACGGGGTCGGCGTGACCGTGCCACCGGGCGACGCTTCGGCGCTGTCGCGGGCGTTGCGCATCGTGCTGGAGACAGGCGAGGAAACGGTCGCGCCGAAGGGTGGCTCCGAGCGGCTGATCGAGGAGATGAGCTGGCCGCGCGTGCTCGAGCCGTTGGCGCGTTTCTGTCGCGACCCATGGCGCCATCCGACACGTCAGGCGGTGCGGGCCGGTGCCATCGGCGAGCGCGTACGCACTGTCTTGCGTGACGTCCGTTCAGCAATACGGCCGGGGCGAGAGCGATGAGCGGAGCGAATGACGATTCCGCCGGTCATACCCCGATCCGCACGGTGACCGTCGCGATCCCGAGCTGGAACGGGCGCAGCCACCTCGAAACCTGCGTGCGCGCCCTGGCGGATCAGCGAGATCCGCATGTGCAATGGGAGATCGCCATCCTCGACAATGCATCCACCGACGGCACCCCGGGATGGCTCGAGCGAGAGCATCCCGGCGTGCGGGTGCATCGCGCCGGCCGCAATCTCGGCTTTGCGGCCGCCTGCAACCGCCTGGTGGAGATGTCGGATGCCGACGCGGTGGCGCTTTTGAACAACGACACACGTCCCTCAGCACAATGGCTTGATGCCCTCGTCGACGCGCTCGCTGCGGCGCCGCCAGACGTCGTCGCGGTGGCCGGCAAGGTCGTCGATTGGACCGCTGAGCACCTCGACTTCGCCGGCGGCATCATGACCTTCGACGGGCACGCCTTCCAGAGCGACTTCCGCCGCCCGCTGCACCAGGTCCGGGCTCCCGCTGACGGCAGCGAGCTCCTGTTCGCCACCGGCTGCAACATGATCGTGCGACGCCGGGAGTTCCAGCGCCTGGGTGGTTTCGACGCCGACTATTTCGCCTATCTGGAGGACGTCGACTTCGGCTGGCGTGCCTGGTCGGCGGGCCGAAGGATTCTCTTCGCTTCCGAAGCCGTCGTGCGCCATCGCAGCGGCGCCACCGGTGACCGCCTCGGCAACGCCCCGAGGGGCTTCCTTTTCGAGCGCAACGCGTTCATGACGGCCTACAAGAATTACGACGCTGAGCTGTGGCCGCGCGTGCTGCCGGCGATCCTCATGACGCTGATGTCGCGTCTTCTCGAGAGCCTGGCAGACGGCGCCGGCGCGGGTCACTGGTTGTTGCAGGACGCCGTCGCCGACGTTCCGATTCATGCGCCGGCGATGCAGCGAGCGCTACGGCGTTTTCTCTCCGCCATCGGCCTCGATCGTCGCGTGAGGGTAGGGGTCCAGGCGGAAGCACAGCTGCGCGCGCTGTCGCACATCACGCGTTGCCTGAACGATTTCGCAGCGCGACGCGAGGAAGTGCAGTCGCGGCGTGAAGTCAGTGACCGGGAGCTTTTTGATCGCTTTCCACTCTACATCGTGCCGACCTATCCGGGCGACAAGGCGCTCTTCGCCAGTCGCGCATTCCGGGATCTGTTGCCGTCGGATGTTCCCTTCGAGCATCGCGACCTGACGCAGGTCATGGAGCTGCCGTGAGCGCGCCGGTCTTTTCCGTCGTGATTCCCACGCGCGACCGTGCAGGTGTGTTGTCGCGAACGCTCGATGCGCTGGAGAAGCAAAGGGGCGCGCCCGAGTTCGAGATCATCGTGGTCGACGACGGCTCTGCCGACGAGACCACGTCGATGCTGACAAGCCGCACGTGCCGCCGCCCGATGCGCGTGGTGTCACTTCCCTGTGTTGGGCCCGCGCAGGCGCGCAACGCCGGTTTCGAGCGCTGCGAAGGCGAGTGGATCGCGTTCCTCGGGAGCGACACGCCGCCCGCGCCCGGGTGGCTAGAAGGACACCGGTCGCGTCACCTTCGCGAGGGCGATTCCGGGGTGGCGGTCATCGGCAGAACGAGCTGGCATCCACGACTGCGCACGACATGCTTTCTGGATTACATCAACGAGCAAGGACTACAGTTCGGCTTCGCGCTCATCGACGATCCGCACGATGTCCCGTTCAACTTCTTCTACTCTTCGAACCTCACGCTGCACAGGAAATGGCTCGAGCGCCAGCGCTTCGATCCGCGTTTTCCGGACGCCGCTTGGGAGGATGTCGAGCTCGGCTATCGATTGACGGGTGCTGGGCTGCGCCTGGTTTATGAGCCGAGCGCCCTCGTATGGCACGACCACCACATGGATATCAGCCTGTTCCTTCGCCGGCAGCATCGCGTCGGCCGCTCAGCGATCATCTTCCGCCACCTGCATCCGTCGCTGGCTCCGTTCCTGGGACTACCTGAGAAAGGTGCGCCGCGACCGCCGTCAACTTCATGCCTCGCCTTGCTCGAGCGCATTGCCAGGACGTTCGAGCATCGTTCGGTGACGACACCCTGGCTGTGGCGCTACCTGAGCAACGCGCACTACCGGCGCGGATGCATCGCCGCACTTCAGGAAGTGGGCTCGAATGGCACGGTGCTGCCTTCAGGACTCGACCCGGCCGGAACGTGAGGACAGCGCGGGCGCCACGCTGGGCCAGCGCTCCGGCGCCAGGTCGGCCGCCGGCTTGCGGCTTCCGACCTGCCGGAAACGAATCGGTCGCAGAACGCAGGAACCGAGGAAGCCGAGCGAGAGGGCGATGCCCAGCAGCCAACCGTAGGCGGCGAACGCCCGCGTTGATCGATGTCGCTGCATTACCAGCCAAACGCCGCGACAGAACAACAGCCGAGAGCGATAGTAGCGCCGCAACGAGCCGCCGCGGCCGCCGGCGTGGATCACGTTGGCCCGCGGCAAGTACACCACGCGCCAGCCGGCGTCGCCCAGTCGGTAGCAGAAATCGAGGTCCTCGCCGTACATGATGAAGTCCTCGCACAGGCCTCCCATGATCTCGAATGCGTCGCGACGCACCATCATGCACGCACCGGAGAGCGCCGCAACGTCCTGTTCGTCACCCTCCGGGCGCCACGGTTCGAGATACTCGCCGAGCCTGGTACGGGGAAATCGTCGGTCCAGCCCGCAGGCATAGCCGAAGGCCGAAGCGAGTGTGAGTCGCCCGCGGCGGCACTGTGGCTGAAAGCTGCCGTCGGGGTTGAGCAAGCGGGGACCGACCGCGCCCACGTCCGGGTTGTCGTCGAGGTAGGTGACGGCTTCCGGCACGCCGTCAAGCACCTTCGTGTCGGCGTTGAGCACAAGAAGATACCGTCCCGACGAGGCGCGAGCGGCGCGATTCACCGCGCCCGCGAAGCCGAGGTTCTCGCTGTTCTCGATCAGTCGAACGTGCGGGAACTCGTCCCGAATGAGCGCGGCGCAGGGCTCCGGGGAGGCGTCGTCGACGACGATGATCTCGGCGCTGAAACCAGACGGCCGCTGCGGCAAAGACGCCAGGCAGTGGCGGAGATATTCGATCTCGCCGTAGTAAGGAACGCAGATCGAGAGGTCGACCGGGCGGGTCGTGTCCGTGCGAATCCCCGGCTGATCATCCCCAACGGGGCTCGCCCGGGTCGTCCCGTCCGTTGTCATCGACTGTCCACTGCGCGACGACGCGCCTCCATCCGCTGGTTCCTCGAGGCGTCCGGTGACGGGCCCGGCGTAAGCTCCACGGTTTCGCTAGGTCGGATAGTAAGGGTCTCCCTGCGCTGTTGCCAGTCGCCGGTTCCGACGGATACACCTTGCATCATCTCCCGAGCAATGCCCACCTCCTGATCCACCGCGTAGATGCGGTATCCGTCGAGTGGTGGCGGCGCCGCCACGTAAGTGATCCAGCGGACCCACATAGCGTCGGCCTCGTCCCTCTGCCTCTCGCTTCCGAGCCCGCGAACGACGCCGTCAGGCGATACCACCACGATCCATCGGGCGCGCAGCGCTTCGATGCGCCCTTCTACCTCGAGCGTTGCGCCCGAGGGGTCGGTGGGGACGGCCAGTACCCGCCATCGAGCAGCGAGGGGCGGGACCTGTACGGTGAAGATCTCTTCCAGCGGGCGATCGAGCCACCCGGCCGGCGCGGTCGAGAAGATGGCCAGGCGCTCATGGCGCAGCCGACCGGCCAAGTCGACGAGCACCGGCGACGGCGAGAAGATCCGCTCGAGCATCGGCCGGTCGTTCACACCCGTCAGCAGCGCCAGATACGCGGGGCGTAGGTGCTCGGCGGCGCCGCGCAGATTGACGATCCCGGTTGCCTGAGCCGGCCCCAGCAGAGCGATCATCAACGCCCCGATGATCGCGGTTTGAACGAAGCGCCTCGTGGGCTGCGCCGTGCCGGAGCACAGCCCCGAGAAGATCGCCCATGCCCATGCTGTCCGAAAGCTGTAGCGCGGCGAGAAGGCCTGCTCCGGGCCCAGGTGGCCACGGGCCAGAGTGGTGAGCATGCCGACGCCGATGCAGAACACCACGATCTGTAGCGCGGTGATCTCGAAGCCAGACCGGGATTTGCCCGGTCGCCGCACCCAGTCGACGAGCCACACGCCGAAGACGATGAGTGCCACCGCGGTCAGGAGCCGCGCTAGGGTCCGTGCGGTCGCCTCTACGAAAAAGCTCGACAGCACCATTGCGAGCGGGTTGGCGAGATAGTTGAGCAGGTGCAATGCGAGCGTTGCCGTCTCCGTAGAGGCAAGGCGATCGCCGCCGGTGGAGATGGCGGAGGGAGAGGCGAGCCAGAACATCGCGACGGTGGTCAGCGCGGCTGCCGACAGGATGGCGAAGATGCGCGCGGGCCAGCGCCGCAACGTCGCCAGCGCCAGGGTTGCTCCCCAACCGGCAAGCCCGCTGCCCCACAGGAACGGCGCCACGCTGTTGCCGACGACGACACCGACGAGCCCTGGGGAATAGAGGGACCGCCGGCGTCGTTGAGGCCTCGATCAACCGAGGCCGCAGCCACGAAGGCCAGAAAGCATGCGGCAATCTCTGCGTATTGCGCCACGAAAACCGGGCGCGCGGCAACGATGTGGATCGCCGAGAACACGGGCATGGCAACCAAGCCGGCGAAGGCCGCCCTCTCGGGGACCGCCTGGTCGGCGTCACGATTGCGCGACCACAGAATCGCGCCCAGCGCCGCGCCGCAGAGCACCAGGTTACCGACGATCATCACGGTCCCGCGACCACGCACCAGCCAAATGTCGAGGAGGAAGATCCAGATCAAAGGAACCACACGTTGCTCCGGCGCCCGGATCCCGTGCAGAAGCAGTGCCGACAGCCCGCCGCTATCTTGCGCCGTGAGGTATGCGGACCACAGCGTCGTCGAGTCCAGGTAGGGCATGAAGAACGGGTAACGGAAGACGGCGGCTACCGTGCTGGCCACGATGATCAGCGCGAAGCCGCACAGCACGATCGCGATTCCCCATCTTCGCCAGGCGAGAGCCGCCCTCTCCTGTCTCACGCTTCGATCTCGGACAACTCGGCGCGCCACGCATCTCCGGCGGCCCAATGCAGCGCGTCCTCCACCCCCGCGGCACGCCTTTCGGCCGTATACCGCGCGGCGGTTGCGAGCCCGTCGGCGCGGTACTGGAGCCAGCGCTGTCGATCGGTGAGCAGTTCACGCGCTGCCTCGGCGAAGGCGACGTCGTCGCCGGGCGGGACCAGCACAGCCGCTTGTGCGGCGAAGTCACGAAAGCACGAGACGTCGGAGGCGACTACCGGAACACCGCTGGCCATCGCCTCGAGCGCCGGAAGCCCGAAGCCTTCCGGCTCCCGCGAAGGAGCCAGCAGGATGTCCGCGCTGCGGAAGATCGCCGCCGCCTGCCGTGGCGGCACGTGGTGGTGAAACTCATCGGCCGGCAGCAGAGCGTTCTCGGCCTCGCTGGGTGGCCATTGCGACAGGCGCACCAGGACGCACTCGATAGCGGAGGAGCGCAATCTGAGGACTGCCCGTAGAGCGGTCTCTACACCCTTCAAGTCGACTTCGAACGGGCCGACGACGAGAATCCTCGGCGGGCGTGCGGGCGAGGAGGCGGAAGAGGGTCGCCAGAAATCCTCCAGCGTCGGCGGCACCAGCCGCGAGGGGCGGCCGAAACGCTCGCGCAGCAGCCCGCCGAGAGCAGACGTCACGACCATGGCCGGCAGGTGGTGGGCGTAGGCACGCTCGATTGCCGGGTGATCGGCGCGGTTGTGCGTGTGAAGTCCTTCGTAGCCCTGACAGTAGTGAAGCGTCGCGTTGGCGACCCGTAGCGCGGGCTCGATGGTGGTCCAGAAAGTGGCGACGGTGACGTCCGGCGTCGGTAGATCGACGTTGGTGAGCGGATCGGCGTGGACGAAACGGGTCTGTAGCGGGTACCAATCCGGCGCGGGCTCTCGGCTGACGATGGACACGTCGTGACCGCGCGCGGAAAGGAGCTCGGCCTGCGCCAGCACCACCTTGACGCCGCCGAACAGGCCGCTGCCCTCGAGCAAGTATCGTAGGCGCAGCTTGTGCGCTGCGTCTTCTTGCGACCTCACAGCGTGCACACGACCAGAAACCCCTCCGTTCGCAGGCTCTCGCGGTCTGCCCCGGGAAGCTCCGTGAGCTCCTCGAGGTCGCGCGGCAGGTCGGTCATCTGCGGGTGAAGCTCGACGTGGCCGAAACCCGCCCGCCGGCACCACTCGGACAGCGACCTGCGGGTGAAGAAGCGCACATGGGTGATGCACAGCAACCCCGCGGGGACGTAGTCCCACCGGCCGCGGACGAGATCGGCGACGACCGAGTAGTGGCCGACATTGGGCACCGACATGATCAACCGCCCGCCCGGCTCCAGCAGGCGCCTCATGCGCTGCAGAAACGACTCCGTGTCCTCGACGTGCTCGAGCACTTCGGTAGCGATGATGACGTCGAAGCGGCCATCGATCTCGACCTCCAACACGTCTCCGACGATGACCCGTTCCAGGCGCAGGGCAGCTTCGCGAGCGACCTCGGGATTCAGCTCGATCCCGACCACCGGACAGCCGAGGCGCTCTCCTACGATCTCGGCGGTGCGGCCGCGGCCGCACCCGACCTCCAGCACGCGATGGGCGCTGGACGGCAGCAGCGGCAGGATGTCGTCGCGACGCTGCCCGTAGTAGTCGGCAAGCTCGAAGAACACCCCTGTCGACGCGACGTCATCCGCGCCGCAGGTTTCCTGCAGCAGTCCGGGTTCGGTGAGCAGGCGGCCGATGGAGCAATCGGGTGCGACCCTCTCCAGCCAGCGAGGCGAGACGAGCGCCACCGGCAAGTGCGAGCTGGGCGTCTCGCGCGGAGACTCGCCCGCGGTGAGGATGGTGCGTTCCAGGTCCTCGAAACCGCACAGCGAATACAGCGGTCGAGCGGCGGCCGCGGCGAAGCTGTGTATCGGGGAGGGTACGGCGACCTCGCGGCCTCCGGACAATGCCGAGAGCATGGCTTCGAGGCTCCGGCGGGCGACCAGCACGTCGGCGTCGCCGATGATCAACGTGGTGAGCGTGGGGTCGAGCGCGGTCCGACTGCCCTCCTGGTCGGCCGCGTCGAGCGCGATCACGTGAACGCGGGGAAAGATCTCACGCGCCTCGGTGACACACACGCGCAGCAGGTGGCGCAGCTCCACCGAGCGGCTCGCTTCCGGCCGCATGAGCTTGATGATCTGCAGCTCAGTCATCGACGGAGATTGTCAAGAGTCGGTCGAGGGCCACGATGATGCTGCCTTGTCGATGCGGACCAATCGATCGTTTTCAGGGCAGGCTACCAGAGCAGCCGGCCAGGGCGCAGCGCAGGCGCGTCGGGCGCGGTCTGGGGCATTGCTTGACATGGGCCGGGCCGACGCAGGAACGTCCCGTGATGAGGATCCGTGGGCAGCAACAGCCGCTGCGCCTACACATCGGCTGCGGTGACAAGCACCTGGAGGGCTGGGTCAACATCGACTCCAAGCCCCTGCCGGGAGTCGACGTCGTTGCCGACGTGACCGACGGCTTGGACTTCGATGCCGTCCAGGCGGTGTTCGCGGAGCACTTTCTGGAGCACCTGGCCCTGCCGGACGCGCTGCGTTTCTTGCAGGCGGTGCACCGGATCCTCGCTGCCGACGGCTGGCTGCGGTTGTCGACGCCGAATCTCGACTGGGTATGGGAGACGCATTATCGGCTCGACCCGCAGCTATCGGAGGAGGACAGGCGCCTGATGGCGGTTCACACCAACCGGGCATTTCGTGGCTGGGGGCACCGCTTTCTGTGGAACCGTGAGCTGATCCGCGAAGCGTTGCGGGCGTGCGGCTTCGATGACGTGCGGGAATGCCGCTACGGAGAGAGCGAGCTGCCGGTCTTCTGCGGCGTGGAGCGCCACGAGATCTATCCCGACCTCCCGGAGTTGCCCCATGTCGTGATCGTCGAGGCGCGCAAGGGTAAGCGCGACCGCAAGCGGCTGGCGACGCTCGAGCGGGTGCTGCGCGAGGAGTTCTACGACCACCTCGCCGGCTGACGGGCCCGGCTCACGGCATGCGAATGAGCTGCCGCAACTCGCGCGCCATGCGGCGGGCCAGGTTGGTGGTGCCCTGCTCCAGGTTCTGCTGCATGTTGACCGACGTGTACTTGATCGTCTCGGTCTCGGGGCCCACCACGGTGCGACCGCTCGCCAGATCGATGACCCGTGACGTGAGCGACACCGTGTACTGCGTCTGCACATTGCCGAAGTACTGCAGCGGCTCGGTGCCTACCAGCCGGGCACTGGTCGCGACCTGATAGCGCGCCGCCTCGGCGAGGCTTGCGGCGGGCGAGGACGGCAGGTCGATGACCACAAATCGCTGATCGCCGAACTCGCTCTCGATCCAGGCGTGCACCTGTTCGACGTACTCGTACTCGCCCGAGGTCTCGGCGACGATCGAGTCGTCGGGCGGCGGCGTGAACGCGGGCTGCTCCTCGACGACCGCGGCCTGCGGCGGGCCGGCGCCCTGCCCCGTCGTCGCTCGAGCGCTTGCCGGCGGAGTGCTGGCCTGCGCGGGCTCGGTAGCCGCCGTCTCAGGAGGGGTGCCGGCGTCGGCGGTTGCTCCGCCGCCAGCACCGGCGTCGGCGGTTGCCGTCTCAGCGGGGGCCTCGGCTGCGGTCGTCTCGGCCGCCGCGCCGCCCGTGGCGCCCGCAGCGGCCGTCGCGTCGTCGCCTGCACCGGCTGCGGTTGGTTCGGTGGTCGCATTGCCTGCGTCCTTGGTCTGCAGCTCGGGAATCGCCTGCGGACGGGCGTCGGAGGTGGGGTCGAATCCCTCTGCGTCGGAATGGCCCATGAACTGCCAGCCGACGACCAGCACGGTGATGATGATCAGCACCGCGGCGGCCAGGCCGAGCAGCGCACCGCGATTGTTGCCGCTGCGTCCCGCGTACGCCGCAGTGGCGGGGGATTGCGGCTCCGGATGTGGTTCTGTCGACAGGTTGTCGGCATCGGTTGGCGCCGGGCGGGGCGCAGGCGCGGCGTCGGTGGCGGGTACAGCGTCGGGCGCAGGCGCGGCGTCAGTGACGGGTACAGCAGCGGGCGCGGGCGCGGCATCGGTTGCGGCTGGAGCGGCGGTGGGCGGCATCGCCTCGGTCGGCCCGGCGTCGCCGTGCGGCGTCGTCGCCGCGTTGCGATCCGCGGGCGCCTCGACCGCGCCCACGACGCCGGGCGCCGGATGCGGCCGCGCACCGCTGGTGACCGGCTGGGTGTCGGCGGCGCGCAGGGCGTGCGCCAGGTCCTCCGCGCTCTGATAGCGTTGGTTGCGGTCCGTGTGCATCATCTTGGCGACGATGTCGCGCACGTCCTGCGATACGGTCGGGTTGAGCTCGCCGACCTGCGGGATCGGCCCCTCGATGATCTGAAAAACCAGTGCCGCCGGTGTGTCCGCCTCGAACGGCGTGCGCCCGACGAGTAGCTGGTACAGCGTGACGCCGAGCGAGTAGATGTCGGAGCGGCCGTCGAGCTTCTCACCGCGGCACTGCTCGGGGGAGATGAACTCCGGGGTGCCGACGAGAATGCCCGACTGCGTCATGCGCGTCGCGGTGGCCATCTGAGCAATGCCGAAGTCGGCTACCTTCACGCGGCCGTTGCCGTCCACCATGATGTTCGCCGGCTTGATGTCGCGATGCACGATCCCCGCTTCGTGCGCTGCCGCCAATGCCTCCGCCGCTTGCGCGATGATCGGCAACGCGCGGCCGGCGGGCATGAACCCCTCCTCCTCGATGATCTCGGCCAGGCTGCGGCCTTTGACGAACTCCATCGAGAAGTAGTGCACCCCTTGATCCTCGCCGATGGCGTAGATCTGCACGATGTTGGGGTGGTTGAGCTGCGCCGCGGCCTGAGCCTCGCGCTGGAAGCGGGCGATGAACTGCTCGTCCTCGGCCAGGTGCTGGGCGATGACCTTGAGGGCGACGACGCGATTGAGCGATTCCTCGTGCGCCTTGTAGACCACCGCCATGCCGCCCTGCCCGAGCTTGCGCAGAATGCGGTATCCACCCAGCGTGCGTCCGGTAAAATCGATCTGGGTCATGCGCCCATTCGTGTTGAAGTTGCCTCCGGAGGTTCGCTACCGTAGGCGAGACTACACGCCGTCACACTCGAGCTTCCACACCGTTTCATCATGAGGTCGATATGGCCACTTCACGCTTCGTTTCCGCACTTATTGTAACCCTGGCCATCGCCGTGGCTGCGAGCGCCCCGCTCGCCCTGGCGGGCCCCGCGCCGGCACCACAGGACAAGGTGCGCATCGCGGTGATGAACTTCGAGAACAACAGCCAGTGGACCTGGTGGGGCGACCACCTCGGTGAGGCCGCCGCCGACGAGTTCGTCACCCAGCTGTTCCAGTCCGGCAAGTTCTCGGTCGTCGAGCGCGAGCAGATCAACGCCATCCTCGCCGAGCAGGACTTCGGCCAGAGCGGCCGTGTGCGGCCGGACCAGGCGGCGGAGATCGGCCGGATTCTCGGCGTACAGGTCATCCTGACCGGCTCGATCACCAAGTTCTCGATCAACGAGAAGGGCGGCGGCATCGGCGGGTTCGGCGTCAAGTACGCCGAGGCCGACTCGACGGTCGACGTACGGCTGATCAACGTGAACACCGCGGAGATCCTCTTCGCCGACGAGGCCGAGGGTACCAAGCGCCTCGGCGGCATCCGGGTCGGCGGGGTGAGCGCCTACCAGGACTACGATGCCGGCCTGGCGGCCGAAGCGCTGCGCCCGGCAGTCGAGAAAATGGCCGAGAAGATCGCCGGCGAGTCCGGTGATTTGGCGGCCATCCAGCCGCCGATCCCGCCGGCGCAGATCGTCGGTACCGGTGACTCCGGCCTGTACATCGACAAGGGTCAGAACTTCGGCGTCACCGTCGGGCAGCGCTACCAGGTCATGCGCGTGGTCGACGAGATCAAGGATGCGTCGGGCAACGTGCTCGACCGCATCACCGAGCAGGTCGGCATCCTCGAGGTCACCCGCGTGCTCGGCCAGTCGTCGATCTGTACCATCGTCGAGGGCGAGGCGGCGGAGGGCGACACCCTGGTGCCGATCGGCTAGCCCGGAATCTCGGTCGGGTCGCGGTTGCGCGGGCACCACATGCGCGCGATCGCTGCGTCGGGTATCAGTCGAGCCGCGCCGCGATCCAGTCGGCGATCTGCTGCACCATCTGCGGTGCTCGGAGGATCCGTGTGCCGTGCGCGCTGCCAGGAACAACGCGGATCGCGGCGCTGCTACCGGCGGCGATGTCGGCGAACAGCTCGTCGAAGAAAGGCCGTTCCGTGGCGGAGCGCAGGAACAGCCAGTCGGCCCCGCTGCCGTCGACGGCGGCGATCGACTCCTCGCTGAAGTCGCCAGGCGACAGCATCACGTAGGCTGCCTGGTAGCGACCCATGGAGCGCGCCGCCTCGGCGGCGGTCTCACCGGTATAGCTGGCGCCGACTACGGCGATGCGCGCCGGGTCGACGTTGGCGAGCGCCGGTAGTGCTTCGAGCGCGGCCTGCACGTCGGCGGGCGCTTCGTCGACTAGGTGGCGCGTGCCGTCGAGGTCGTCGGGTTCGAAGCGGCCGCGGTTGATGCTGTCGCCGTGGCCGCGCAGATCGAGGCGCAGCGAGGCGATGCCGCGGCGCGCCAGCGCGGAGGCAAGCCCCCGTTGTTCGGCGCGTGATCCGGCGGCGTTGTGCAGCAGCAGCGCTGCCGGCCAGGGGCCATCGCTCAGCGGCAGGGTCAGGTCGCCGACCAGCTGCCAGCCGTCGTTATCGATTTCCAAGCGGCGCCCGGGGGCGGGAACGTGCTCGTAGAGGAACGCATTGAGCGCCCGCCAGCCGGCCTCGGTGGGCACGTCATTGCGCTCGGCGACCAGCATTGACGAGGCGTGGCGACCGCCCGCGGAAACGAAGGTGGTGGCCCCCAGCGAGCGGAAAAGCGCGAACTGCTCGGCGATCCACGGCAGCTCCTCATTTTCCAGCTCGCGATCGGGCCGCGCCACGAACAACGGCTGTCGCAGCCGCTCGGCCCAGGGCTCCGGCTCGCAGCCGGCCATCGGTTCCCCTGAAGCGGGAGAGAAGGCGGCCACCGCCGCAACGTCCTCGGGGTGCTCGGCGCCGAGCCGCATCACCAATGCGGCGCTGTAACTGCTACCCAAGGCCACTACGGGGCCGGTCAGCCCGCGCGCGCGCGTCTCCGTCAGCGTCGCCTCGAGGTCGGCGTACACCGCGCAATAGCTCGGTGGCTCCGTGACGTCCAGGCCTGCGAGCGTGCGATTGGGCCGCCCGAACATGTCACCGCCGCGGCGTTGATCGACGGCGACGGCGTGATAACCGGCGCGCGTCAGGCGCGGCGCGATGGGCGCGTACTCCGCCGAGCTGCCGCGTCCCTGGTGGAACAACAGCACCACCGGCGCGTTTGCGGGGGCGTCGGCGCGGTACAGCTCGCCGTACAACGTGACGCCGTCATCGGTGGTGAACTCGAGCGTTTCCTGCTCCGGCGGTGAGCCGGGAGCCCGTGTGTTGAAGGCAGCGGGGGCCAGCGCGGCAAGAGCCAACACGAGCAGACGCGACAAGAGACCAACCGATTTGCGCACTTCCCCTCCTGGCCACGGGCGGGGGAGCGCGACGACGGTAACAGGCGCCCCCCGGTGGCCACCAGTGCACGGCGGCGCGAGGTTTCCGTTGACTAATGAGCAGATATCTGCTTATTCTTTCGACATGCGAAGAAAGAAAGGAACTCTCGTACCTCTGGAGGTCGCCACACTCGAGGCCGCCATCGAGCTGCGCGACGGTGGTGACGCCGAGTTTCACGGCTTCCTGCTCGCCAAGCACATGGAGGATGCCGACGGCGCCAAGCGGCTGACGGCGCACGGTACCCTGTATCGCTCGCTCGCCCGCCTGGAGCGCGCCGGGCTGCTCGACAGCCGGTGGGAGGATCCGCAGGTGGCGGCCGACGAGGGCCGCCCGCTGCGCCGCCTTTATCGGGTTACCGCGGACGGCGAGGCCAAGCTGGCCGAAGAGCATCGGCGCGCTGCCGAGACCGTTGCTGTCGAGCAGCGCGGGGCGGCCACATGAGCGAGTCGCCGGCCGCTCTTCCGCACGGCGGCTTCTTCGCCGCGCTCGCGCGCGCGTGGGTGCGACTCTACACCTTCGGTATGGCGGCGCCGGTGCGCCGGCGGCGCATCGCCGAGGCCGACTCCTGGCTGTGGGAGCAGCGCCTGGAGGCGCTGCGCGCCGGGGCCGGCCGACTTCTTACCGCAACAACGCTCCTCAGCACCGCTCTCCGTGGACTGATCGACGACCTCGCCTGGCGGCGGGAGCAAACGCGTTTTACGCGCGAGCTGACCGCCGGGGCGACGCACCGACAAGGAAGCTTCATGGACAAGCTGCTGCAGGACATCGGCCTGTCGCTGCGCACCGTGCTGCGCAACCCGGCCTTCGCGGTCACCGCCATCCTTACGCTGTCGCTCGGTATCGGCGCCAACGTGGCGATCTTCACCCTCACCAACACCATGCTGCTCAGGTCGCTTCCATATCCCGACGGCGAGCGTCTGGTGGCGTTGTGGGAAACCATGCCGGACGGACGCTTCGACCAGCTCAGCCTCTCTCCGCTCAACTGGGTCGACTGGCGCGAGCAGCAGACCGCCTTCACCGACATTGCCGCGTACAACGAGATGTCCTTCGCTCTGCTCAGCGGCGGCGATCCGGAGCGCGTCGAAGGCAGCCGCGTGTCTGCCTCGCTGTTCGACGTGCTCGGCATCCCGCCCGCAGTCGGGCGGGTCTTCACCGAACAGGAGGATCGTCCGGGCGGCGAGCGCGTGGTGGTGATCGCCGACGCGTTGTGGCGCGGTCGCTTCGGCGCCGAGCCCGGCCTCGTCGGCAGCGCCATCGTGCTCGACGGCGATCCCTACACGGTGATCGGCATCATGCCGCGCGACTTCAACTTCCCCGACGATGACCAGATGTGGCTGCCGCTGGCGCTCGACGTCACCGAGCAGCCGCGCTCCAATCACAACCTCTCCGCCATCGGTCGCCTGCGCGACGGCGTCAGCCAGGAGCAGGCCTACGTCGAGATGTCGGGAATCGCCGCCCGGCTGGCGCAGGAGTACCCGGAAACCAACGAGGGCTACGGCGTCTTCCTGCAGAACTACCGCGAGAGCGAGATCGGCGACGAGCGCATTCTGGTGTATGTGCTGTCGGGCGTCGTCGGTTTCGTGCTGCTGATCGCCTGCGCCAACGTCGCCAACCTGACGCTGGCACGCGCCGGCGGCCGTCGGCAGGAGCTCGCCGTGCGCGCCGCGCTGGGCGCGGGGCGCGGTC